>NZ_JBFRBH010000001.1:0-321687 GCF_040932485.1 Gymnodinialimonas sp. 202GB13-11
GCACCGGCGTTGGAAACACGTTGGCGTGTATCGCCAGTGTTAGACCCAATACGTCAGCGCTTCATTTGCAGTCGCCGATTGGTCCGTAAACAAACATCCATAGTGTGAAGATGGTAGCGGAGGGGCGCTACCGTCAATCCCCCCGAGGCAGTGAGCAGACATTTTGTCTTGCGTTGCGCAGTGGCTCAACCTAATCAGAGCGGGTCACCTTTTCGGACAAAATAGCATCTCGTGAGCGCTAGTTTCGTGTATTATCCAAAGGTGTTGTCCTGGATGAAGTGCGTGGCACACCAAGGTTGAGACGCATACAGCTCATGCAAAAAAGATCACCACAGTTCCGTTAGACGTTACGCCTTAGTCGGAGAGGTGGAGCGAAACTGACGGTATTGCGTCGACCCTTTTGATCTGAAATTCGGTATGACATGATTTGCAGCGGGTAGCTCCCACGACACCAGCGTGTTAGATCAGAGCCGAGGCCTACGCTGTTTCTTTCGGCCCTAAGCGGATGAGGTGGATGGCTCCTGCTACATCGGCATCGAACGTACCAATGCGCAGTTGTTATCGACTGTTAGGAATGGAGCCACCCAATGACAGTAAAGACTGTGGGCCTGGATTTAGCCAAAGACGTTTTTCAACTTCACTACGTTTCTGCCACGGGACGCAAGATCATCAGCAAGAAGTTAAAGCGCGCAAAGCTGATCTCCTTCTTCGAAACTTTCCGCGTTGTATGGTCGGGATGGAGGCTTGTGGATCGTCGCATCATTGGGGCCGTAGATTGCGTGAACTCGGGCATGACCTCCGACGCATGCCATTAGCCTATGTCAAACCATATGTGACGCGCGGCAACACGGATGCTGCTGATACGGAGGCGATCTGCGAAACGGTGCGCCGAACGACCATGCACTTCGTTGAGATCAAATCCGAAGACCAGCAAGCCGTACTTGCTATACACTGAGCCCGGGATCTGGTCGTCCGACAACGTACCCAGATCGTGAACATGATCCGAAGCGTCCTGCGAGAGTTCGGGCACATTCTGCCAACCGGCATTGAGGCGGTGTCCAGGTTCGCTCGAGAGTACGGCACTGTAGAGCAATCGGAAATGCCTGAGATTGCAGACGGCGTTCTCGGTGTGATGTGCCATCAGCCCAACGGCCTCAATGCTCGGATCGATGGACTGACGAAGCTGATCGAGCAGCACGCTTGGCTGGATGTCGATGCGAGGAGATTGTTACCCATGCATGGTGTCGGTCCGATCATTGCTTTGGCGATTCTCGCCGCCAATGGCGATGCGAAACAGTTCGAGACCGGGCGCGACCTGGGAGTTTGGCTGGGTCTCACTCCACTCGACAAATCCAGTGGCGGAAAGGAACGGCTGGGCCGGATCACAAAGAAGGGTGACCGCTACATGCGAAAACTGCTGATTGTCGGAAAGACGTCTTGCGCGCTCATGGCCAAGAACAGCTCAGAGAAAGCAGACACCTGGACTGCCAAGCTTTTAGACGAGAAGCCCTTCCGGCTGGCGACAGTCGCCATGGCCAACAAATCAGCCCGGATCATCTGAGCGCTACTGACGAAACAGGAAGAATACCGGCAGCCGATCGCCTGATCCTGCCATGACATGCAAGACGCTTGATGTGATGATGCGAAACGAAGTCAACCAAGGGTAAGGACACCCCGACGAATGTCGCGGCCCTAAGACGTCGTTTAGCCGAAAGGAACCTTGTGTGTGGAACTGATCAGGGCCAGTGGCAACCGCCACGTAACCAGGCCGGACACACGACTGTACTGACAGACCATCGTTATCGCAAAAGTCGCTTGCAAAACAGTAGCCATCTACACACACCTCTCATCATATTAGGTCCCCCCGCAGTGCGGCTTCACCGAACCAGCCATTCGCCGCATCCGCGAGATCTATGCGTTGCCCGAGATTCGCTTTGCGGACTTTCTTGCCTTACGGCATGTGGACTTGAAGGTCAGCTATTGGCTGAAAACCAAGTCAGACCGGTTCGCCAACCTCTCTGCGAGGTGTTCAATGAAACTTGTAAGTTTGATCGGGGCAAACCGTTTCGTCGGATAGACCGCATAGATACCGCGAGACTGCACTGTGCTTTCGGGGAACAAGTGAACGGCCTTCTTTTCACGGATCAGAGGGAGAGCCAGATTGCTTCCGAGTTGCGCGATACCTGCGCCATGAGCCACCGATAGGGCGAGAGCTTCGGGGTCGTTCACGATGACGCATGGCAGGATCTCGTGCCGGATAGGATCACGGCCTGTCTCGGGTTCGAATTCCCAGGCAAAGACCCGCTGCGACGGATTTGACCTCATCCCGATCAATCGGTGCTGTGACAATTCGTCCAGTATTTCTGGCTGGCCTGCGGTCTTCAGATAGTCAGGAGATGCACAGACCATTGGCGTTACAGGCAGAAGCAACCGCGCAATATAGTCGCTGTCGGGGAGGACACCAGCGCGGATTGCTAGATCGAACTCCTCTGCCACCAGGTCAACGAAACCATCGAAGAGGGAAAGCTCGACAATGAGATCCCGATGCATCGCCTGGAACTCGGTCAAAGCAGGCAAGACATGAGTGCGTCCAAATGAGGTGGTCGAGGTCACACGCAGTGTGCCCCGAAAGGCGGCATGATCTTCCTGAAGTGCCGTTGCCGCATCGCTGAGTGCCTCGACCGCAGGGGCGCAGCGCATAAGGAAACGCTGTCCCTCCGGCGTCAGCTTCACCTGTCGCGTGGTGCGCGCAAACAGCCGTGTCGAAAGTCGATCTTCCAGAGCCTTGATATTCTGGCTGACAGCACCCGGCGACACACCAAGCACCTTCGCCGCACCGCTAAAATTTTCACGGCGTGCCGCTTGGATAAAGGTCTCAATGAGCCGCAGGTCAATCATGATTGATTATTTAGCGTGACTAATAAGTAATATCAATCTGCGACATATTCTAAATTTTTCGGGCGCAGTCCATATCCAGTTCATCAAAACGAAAGGACTGAGCCCATGACAGTACTGACCCATCACAAACTGCCCAAGTCGGCATCGCCAGTGGTCTTCGCGTTCATCATGTCCGCCAGCCTTGGTGGCGTGATGTCCGCCATGATCACCGCAATCAACACCGGCCTCACACCGGGGTTTCTGGACCGTTGGTTGCAAGCTTACGCGTTGGCCTTCGCCCTCGCATTCCCGTCGGTCACCTTCCTTGCGCCCATCGTGCGGCGCTTGGTGGACCGGATCACCGATTAAAGTGGAGATAGAAATGTCCAAGACAAACAACACATCCGAAACCTTCGCCATTGGTGGTGACATGGCCGTTAATCGGATCGGCTATGGTGCAATGCGCCTGACCGGCCAGCCTGGCAACTTTGGCCCGTACGAAGAGTGGGATGCAGGTGTAGAACTTCTACGCAGCGCACACGCCCAAGGAGTGACCTTCTTTGATAGCGCCCGGTCCTATGGTCCGGAATGGTCTGACAAGATCCTCGGTGAGGCGCTTGGTGGCACCGATGCGGTTCTCGCAACGAAGGGTGGTGTCGATAAGCCAGCGCCAGATCGCATCACCGTAGATGGCTCGCCGGACACGTTGCGCCGCCAAGTCGAAGAGGCCCTTGTGAACTTGCGCCGGAGCAAGATCGATCTCTTCCAACTTCACCGTGTCGACCCGAACACGCGGATTGAAACCTCGATGGAAGCCTTGGCGCAGCTGCAGTCCGAAGGTTCGATCCGGCACATCGGGCTATCGAATGTGGATCAGTCCCAGCTTGATCGTGCGCTTTCTGTCACCGCAATCGCCTCTGTCCAGAACCGCTTCAATGCGGCGGAACGTGGCGCGGAACAGATGGTGGATTTCACGGCGCGGGAGGGCATCGCTTTCATCCCCTACGGCCCTCTTGGCGCACACCCCATGCAGGCCGGAGCGAAGCTTGATCCCAAGGATGCACTGACGTGGCTTCTGAAGCGGTCACCCAATATCGTTGTGATCCCCGGAACAACCAAAGTGGCGCATGTTGCCGAGAATTTCTCAACCTGGGCAGGGTTTTGAGTGCCCAGGCAATCCAAAGAAGGAGAAGACCCAGAGTGCGACGCGTAGAAACCTCTTCCGCCTCGCCATTGGCGGTGCAGTCCTTACTGCAATGCAGCGGCTGCAAGCCAGGCTTGGGCGCAGGTGGCTCTCCTCCTGCCAATGAACGAACACCGATATGCCCGCGCCAACTACATCCCCGACGCGCCGCTGCGTTCGGTTGTTGGCAATGGTAAAGTACTCAACGGTACTGTGGTCTCGACCACCGATGGATCGCCAGTCGCCGGAGCACGCGTAGAGTTCCGGCTCCATACCACACCCGATGGCGAGATCGCGGTGAGCAAAACCCGGCCAATCGCGGCACCACCTTCACCGACGCCGACGGTCAATTCCGCATCCAGTCGGACCCACCCTTGCCAGTCTACGACAATTCCGTTCCACATATCCACACCCGGATCACGGCCAATGGGCACACCGAGTTCTACCACCGCCATGTTCCCGACGATGCGGTGGTAGATGAGGGCGCCGAAGTGATCCTCGAAGCCACAACCTGAATTCGACGGTCCGTTCAGCCGCAAGGACAGGCCGCACCTCCTCAAAACTCAACACGTCGAAAGGATTGCAGCCATGTCTGCCATCGCTACCTCTTTGCCGCATGATGCTGTTTCATCGGACCAAATCTCCAACCGGTTCTGGCCCACACTTCTCACCCTTGCTTTTGGTGCCTTCGTCATCGGCACATCTGAATTCCTGATCATGGGCATCTTGCCCGATGTTGCAGCCTCCCTCGGCGTCTCCGTAGGCGCAGCCGGTCAACTTGTCACCGCATTCGCATTTGGCATCGCCTTACAGGAGTCAGCTTCGCGGGACATTTCCGACATTGGATTTTGGCGCTTCGCTGACGCAGCGTCCGTTCGCAGGTGCAACACCATTTCCGCCGCGCAACAGCATGTGTCGCTACAGCGGTCATTCAAACGGTGGCCCGATGGTCCGTTCCAACCGTACTTTCGCCGCACGACCTATGGAGAACTCAGACGCGGCCAAGACGGCCGTCTACAATCCGAGTGCCAATGTCCGCAGTGAGAGCAAGAGCCGCCCTTTCTGCCGCTAACTGGATTGGTAGCGTTCGAGTTATCGTCGGTGCCTGCTACAGATTTACCGCCCCGAGCCACCTGTCTCACACAGGTAAAGATGGCCTACTGCCTGCTTTCTTCGCCGAGCGACGTACTCTGCAATGAGTGGATGACACATCTTTTCTCTCCTAGGCGAGGGCTACTTTGCGTTTGGCTCCCTGCTGCTGACAGCGTTGGGTTGCCATGACGATAAAACGATTTCCGAGTGGGTCTTCTCGATACAGGGCAAAGATTGGAGCTCTTCCAACATGAACCGCTCAAAATCGACGATTGAGGCGGCCCTGACCTTTAGCAGGTAACTCCAAGCGCCTGTCACGTGATGGCACTCAAGGATATTAGGCAGTTCTACGAGTTTGGCATGAAAGGCACCCTGCCGGCCCTCGCGCGTCGAGAAGACATAAACCATGGCCATAACCGGTAGCCCGATCGCCTCGTAGTCCACGTCGACCGTCCAACGCCGAA
The DNA here is from genome assembly GCF_040932485.1 of Gymnodinialimonas sp. 202GB13-11. Lineage (NCBI taxonomy): Bacteria > Pseudomonadati > Pseudomonadota > Alphaproteobacteria > Rhodobacterales > Paracoccaceae > Gymnodinialimonas > Gymnodinialimonas hymeniacidonis. The sequence continues at coordinate 5,617 of NZ_JBFRBH010000001.1, forward strand.
TCGTTCCGGACTGCACCATCTTCTTGATTCGCTCCGTTACAGAGGACGTCGCCAGACCCACATCTTGTGCGATCTTCGCATGTGAGCGTCGAGCATCGCTTTGTAGCAGGTCCACTATTTTTTTATCGATCTTGTCCATTCTTCACTCTGACTATTTGTCGGATATTTTATTATATTGACATTATTCAGACGGCCTATCAATAAATAGTCAGTCAAAATACTGGATAAATGCGATGATCACCTGCCATATCACTTATCAGATTGATCCGATGAAAACATCTGACTTTGAAGTTTATGCACAAGCCTGGATCCCTCTTGTCGAGCGCTTTGGCGGTACGCACCATGGCTATTTCCTGCCCCACGAAGGGCCAAACGACCTTGCGTTTGCGGCGTTCTCTTTTCCGTCACTAGCTGCTTATGAGGCCTACCGTAGCGACAGCATGAAAGACGAAGACTGCAAGGCAGCTTATGACTTTGCGGTTCGGACAAACTGCATTGTGCGTTATGACCGCCACTTCCTGCGCCCCGTTCTGTCGGGGGATCTTAGCGGCATCAAACCCAGCGAGGCGTAAGCTGTGGTTCACCCACTTTGGAAATTGCGCTTTGATCTAGAGCGGGGTCAGTTCGTTGACCTGACACACGCGTTTCATCCCGGAATTCCGCACGGCGCCGGTTTTGATGACGAAGTCAGAGAGACGTTGTTTGACCACACGCCTGGCGTCGGATCCATAGGTGACGGGTTCTTGGTGCACAAGCACACAATCGTCGGTCAATGGGGCACGCATGTTGATCCGCCGATCCACTTTGTAGATGGCGGGCGCGCCCTTGATGACATTCCAGTTTCCGATATGGTTTTGCCGCTCTGCGTGATCGACTGCACAACGCAGGCGCAACAAGATGCCGACTATACGTTGGCTGTTTCGGACATCCTGAACTGGGAGGCGGAGCACGGACCTCTCCCGGAAGGGGCCTTTGTTGCGATGCGTACAGGATGGTCCAAACGATGGCCTGACGCTGCGAGAATGCGGCCTCTGGATGCGTCTGGTTGCGCCAGGTTTCCTGGCTGGGGATGCCAGGCCCTCACGTTTCTCGCGCAAGAGCGGAACGTCACGGCGATTGGCCATGAGACAACCGACACGGACCCTGGCGTGAAGGCCGGTCGCGGTAACTTCGAAGCTGAGGCGCTTTGGCTGGCATATGACAAGTATCAGATTGAGCTTCTCGCAGGTCTCGATCTGGTTCCCAATGCCGGCGCTTTGATCTTGCGAGTTTTCCAAAGGTCAAAGGCGGGTCCGGATTTCCAGCGCGCGCCTTTGCCATTTGCCCAAAGGTATCAACAAAATGACGACGACAAATCTCGCTCAGCGGACAGGCAATTTGAGGCCAAGCCTGATCCGGGACATCGCTGAAGAAGGCATGACTATGGAGGGGGTCTTGCCTCTTTGGTTTGGCGAAGGTACCTGGCCCTCCCCAGACCACATTGTGTCTTCCGCCCAGAGTGCCCTCGCCACTGGCGCACATTTTTACCAACCGAATAGTGGGAATATGGCTCTTAGGGGCGCGGTCTGTGCGTACACGACCGCACTATATGGTGGACCATGCCCTCGTGAGCGTATCACTGTGACAGCATCTGGCATGCAAGGGATAGCATTAACCGCGCAAGCCTTGATTTCGCCTGGCGACCGCGTCGTCACTCTACAACCAGCCTGGCCCAATATTGCCGAAGCATTTCGGATTTCCGGTGCCGAACTGGATTTTGTAGCGCTGGAGGCAAAGGATGGACGGTGGTCCCTCGATATGGATCGCTTTTTGGCGGCGCTTACACCCCAAACCAAGGCGGTACTGATAAATTCGCCGCACAACCCAACGGGTTGGGCCATGCCGCAATCGGATCTGCAATTGCTGCTGGAGCATTGTCGGCTGCACGGCATTTGGATTGTTTCAGACGATGTTTATGCCCGGCTCTACCGTGCGGACACCGTTGCGCCATCGCTTGTCAGCATCGCTGCGCTTGAAGACCGTGTGGTCTCGATCAACAGTTTTTCGGAGGCATGGTCCATGACGGGATGGCGTTTGGGCTGGATCAATGCTCCGGCGGAATTGGGGCCCGTCTTCGCCATGCTCACAGAGTTCAATATCGCGGGTCCCGCTGGCTTTGTTCAGGCCGCCGGGGTGACGGCTCTGTCAGATGGTGAGCGCGATATCAATGATCTGAAAAGCAAATTGGCAAGCAGCTATGCCGTTATGGTCGCGGCATTGGAACGCATCGATGGGATCACGTTCCTCCAACCGGATGGCGCTTTCTATTGCTTCTTTCGAGTGGACGGGATGCAAGGCAGCCTGAGCACGGCGCGCCATCTCTTGCGCCACGCAAAGCTTGGTGTCGCGCCAGGTATCGCTTTTGGCGATGCAGGCGAAGGGTTTTTACGACTTTGCTACGCGCAGCCAGCAGATCGTATTGAAGATGCAGTCGACCGCCTTGCACGCGGATTACCGCGGGCCATTCAATAAGAAGAGATCGAAAAATGACACAACCAGAAAACAAACACGCCGTCGTCACAGGTGGTGCGCAAGGCCTTGGCCTTGCTTGCGCCGCCAAATTGGCAGACCAAGGATATGCCCTAAGCCTTTGGGACATCGACCCTGACGCGCTGCGATCCGCTCAGGAGCAGTTTTCTGCGACATCGAACGTGACAACCTATCAAGTCGACATTTGTGACGCCGAGAGCGTCGCGCGCGCAGTCTCTGAAGGGGAAACCACAGCTGGGCTCATTTCCGTGTTGGTTCACAGCGCCGGGATCGCAGGGCCGAATGCACCTGTTGCGGATTATGATTTGGCGGCATGGAAGTCTGTGATTGATATTGACCTGAACGGCAGCTTCATCGTGAACAAAGCGGTCGTACCCTCCATGCAGCAAGCGGGCTATGGTCGGATCGTCAATATTGCCTCTGTGGCTGGGAAAGAAGGCAACCCTAATGCGAGCGCTTATTCCGCAGCAAAAGCGGGGTTGATTGCCCTTACCAAATCTCTCGGCAAAGAGCTTGCGGATCGAAACATAGCTGTCAATTGCGAGACGCCTGCGGCGGCAAAAACACGGTTGTTCGATCAGATGAGCGAAGAGCACATTGCCTATATGCTGTCCAAGATTCCGCGCGGTCGGTTTCTAGATGTCCAAGAGGCCGCAGAAATGATCGCTTGGATGGCCTCCCCTGAAAACAGCTTCACAACTGGAGCGGTTTTTGACCTCTCTGGCGGGCGCGCACCCTACTAACACGAGGCTTCACAATGAAATTGATGAGAGTTGGTCCGATTGGATCTGAAAAACCTGGGATCCTCGATGAGGCAGGCAGCATCCGTGATCTGTCCAGCGTGGTCCAAGACATTTCCCCGAGCGCGATAGGTCTAGACACACTAGATCGCCTGCGCAGCATTGATCCAAGCACCCTCCCTACATTGAGTCCAGAAGATCGGATTGGCCCTTGCGTCGGCGATGTTAGGCGGTTCTTTTGTATCGGTCTGAATTACTCCGATCATGCGATTGAGTCAAACCTGCCGATCCCTGACTTTCCAATTGTATTCATGAAAGTTTGCGACCCCACGGGTCCGAATGATCCTGTTTCAAAGCCTCAAAATGCAACGAAGATGGACTGGGAGGTTGAACTCGGTGTTGTGATTGGCAAAGAAGCCAAACATGTTTCAGAAGACGATGCGCTGAACTGTGTCGCAGGTTACTGTGTTGTTAACGACCTTTCAGAACGCTCCTTTCAAAACGAGTTTGGCGGCCAATGGGTCAAGGGCAAGTCCAGCGATGGGTTCGGCCCTATCGCGTCACCGCAGACGAGGTAAGCGATCCACAGAACCTCGAACTGAAACTCAGCGTCAATGGTCGGGTTCGGCAGAATGGGTCGACCAAAACTATGATCTTCAAGGTCGCACAGATCATTTCCCATCTCAGCAGCTTCATTTCATTGAAACCCGGCGATGTGATCTCGACTGGCACGCCACCCGGTGTCGATATGGGAATGACACCTGCTGTCTACTTGGACGTTGGCGACACGATTGAAGTTAGTATTGCGGGACTGGGGCGGCAGAAGCATGTAGTGGCCGCTTGATGACGCCAAGTTCGCAACTGGTGCAAGCTAGGTACTTCAGAAACGGGTCAACTGTATCTGTCTTCGCAGAACCACTTAGCGATCATTGCAGACATTCGTGCAATTCACAGCATCCAGTAGTTTGGGCTCAGCACTGACCATCGCCGCGCAGCTGACGGGCAGCTGCTTCGAGATGGCGAACGGCCGGACCGTTCGCCAAGCTAGCTCAGATGTCGATACGCTCAGCGATGCTCAGGGCATCTTCAAGTTCGACGCCACGGTAGCGCACTGTGCTGTCGACCTTTGTGTGACCAAGCAGCAGTTGGATCGCGCGGAGGTTGCCGGTCTTTCGGTAGATCTTCACTGCCTTTGTCCGACGGAGCAAATGGGTGCCATATCCACTTGGCTCTAACCCAATCGCCATGACCCAATCACCAACAAGCCGTCCATACTGGCGAGTCGAGATATGCGGGCGGTCATGGAAGCGGCTCGGGAACATAAACCGACACGCAAGCATCTCAGGTGATTTTTCCCAGGCCAAGACGGTTTCACGCGTGTTTTCCGTCAGTTCAAACCGTACCGGCCGCTTGGTCTTGCTCTGGATCACTGACACGCGTTCACGAACGCGGTCATCTTTGACAAGGTCAGAAACAGCCAGTTTGACCAGATCACAGCCACGCAGCTTGCTGTCGATGGCGACGTTAAACAAAGCCAGATCGCGTAGATAACCCGCCAGTTCGAGCCGCGCTCGGATCGCCCAGACCTGTTTTGGCAACAGGGGCCGCTTCTGACCAATAATGCGTCCTTTGTTCCAGGCTTTGCGATTGGGGGTGACCGCAGGAAGTTGGCCTTTTGGCATGATATGCCCTCCGATCCTCCCTCCATACCCAATCATCAGCGCCGCGCTGACAGGACAACCTTACAATCTGAAGGAATGGCAGGTGTCAGAGGCGCACAACGTCGGACGTTGCCGCACAAGCATTGGGCCGCTCTGAGCCCAAACCTCCCCGAGGCAGCGCCCCGAATCAATGTTAAATTCTGTCTTGTCGTATCCAAGCTGGTGGGTAGTCTGTCGGCTGCACAACGCAACAACTAGTGTCGCCGCAAGACTATTTCCCAAAGGGTCCGTAGAGACATGAATTCGCCGGTAGAAATCCACAGTCTCACTTGGAATGTGACCCCTGATCTGTTGGGTATCTTGGACAATGACGGGGTCTTCATTGAAAGCAATCCATCGTGGCTACACACGCTCGGATGGGAGCCTGAAGAAATCCGAAGCCGAACATTTTTCGACTTTCTTCATCCCGATGATGTTGCGAACAATGCGGCTGCATTCGTTGAGATTAAGACAGGTAAGCCAATCCTGGACTTCGAGAACAGGTATCGGCACAAAGACGGTACCTATCGGTGGCTGTCATGGAATGCCGTTCCTGAAGGCGGAAATTACTTCTGCAGCGCAAGGGATATTTCCGCCGCAAAGAAGAACGCCGCCTCCTTGCAATCAAGGGAACAAGAAGCTGCTTTGAGAGAGCAGTTCATTGCTGTCTTGGGTCATGATCTTCGCAACCCGCTCACTGCAATTCGCTCAGCCGCGAACATCATGCAGCGTGAGGAACAATCCGAGCGGACGAGCGACATGATTGCCGCGATTGATGGGTCTGTGGATCGCATGGCCGCGATTATCGCAGATGTCATGGATTTCGCGAGATCGAAGCTTGGCAGCGGTCTTGATGTCACTGTATCGAACGATGTGCGCCTGGATGACATCGTAAACCAAACGGTTGGTGAAATCGCTTTGTCTAATCCAGCTAGGGAAATTCACCGCAGAATAGATTTTAGTGGACGTGTTCGGGGTGATAAAACCCGACTATCGCAGTTGATTTCGAACCTTTTGGGCAACGCAACTACACACGGAGACCCCGCCACACCGATCCGCGTCAGTCTTGGTTGTGAAGGTGAAGAAGTGAAGTTGTGCGTCTCGAACGAAGGCCCGTGCATCCCAGCGGACAAGTTACAGACGATCTTTGAGCCGTTTTATACAGCCGACCCGGAGGAGCATACGAAGGGTTTGGGTCTTGGCCTCTTTATCGTCTCGCAAATCGCGAAAGCACACGGCGGCAAAATGGCAGTCACTTCAAAAGACGGCGAAACGTCCTTCGAATTTTCGATGCCGACTATGACCAATTAAACCTTAGACGGCATTTAGCGGGCATTCCGATGGTAAGCGGACATTGGCATTCATGAGCCAAACTGCGGCTTTGTCCCGCGACCTGTGAGTTGCCCTGAAAAACCTCGCTGCGCGGTGAACGGATGGCAGCTATGCCCGCCGCCTCGCGGATCCTAGACCGAGCACACGCTATCAGGTCAAATGGAGACCAAAACCCGAACAGAGCTGACCGAAAAACGTGGAAGCTATGCGGAGCAGGACAATTCGAACGCCATTCGCCAGCCACTCAGACGAAGGGAATCTTGCGGATCCGGGCCGCTACGGTGCCGTAGGGCAGTTCAATCATCACATTCGTGCCCGTCCCGGTATGGGCCAAGGTGACGAGACCAACACCAATCGTCCGACCGACACGCTTTGAATAGGCAAATTCGCTGACATAGCCGATTTCATCCGACCCACGCAGGACAGGGCAGGGGTGCCCGGGAAAGGCGGGTGTGCCGTCCAGGACAAGCCCCACGCGCTGCCGCTTCGGGCCGGAATTGTGCGCAGCCTCAAGCGCAGCACGACCGATAAATTCATGCCCCGCCTCAAGGTTCACCAGACCGCCAAGCCCGATCTCATATGGAGTTGCAGGGTAGTGCTGCCAGCGGATGTCCGCCCCGTAGGAGATGAGCCCGCTTTCCAGCCGCTCGATATCATTGGGCGCGCCTGGCCCGATCCCGAAGGGCTGCCCGGCCTCCTTCACAACGCCCCACAGCGCGGCACCTTTGGCGCTGTCCCGCAGGTAAAATTCAAAGCCGCTCTGCTTGGACCATCCCGATTTTGCCAGTACGAGGGGAATGCCATTCAGAGTCGTTTCGATGAATCCGAAATTTTTGAGGTCGTACACCATGGTCCCGAAGAGCCGCTCTGCAACATCAATCGCTTTCGGCCCTTGGATGGCCATGGGTGAGACGTCTGGCTCAGTTACGCGAACATCCCACCCCCGCTCCTGCGCGATGGCCGCGGCCCAAAGGTGAATGTCGCTGTCGGCCACCGACAGCCAATACGTCTCCTCCGACAGCTTCAAGAGCACTGGGTCGTTGATCAGCCAGCCCTGATGATCGCAGAGCGGCACGTAGCGGCCTTGTCCCACCTTGGTTTTCGTCAGATCCCGCGGTGTCAGATATTGCGCCAGCTTGCCCGCGTCAGTGCCTTGCATCTGCACCTGTCGTTGCGCGGCAACATCCCATTGCGCGACGCTGTTCAATAAACGATCATATTCACCCTCGGGATCGCCGAAATGGCCCGGGATCAGCATGTGGTTGTAGACCGAAAAACTCTGCACCCCGTCGCGGAGGGTGGAGTCAAAATAGGCCGATTTGCGGATGTTCGGGCCGATACCGATGGTAAGTGACATAAGGTCCTTCGAGATATTGATCGTTTCGTTGCGCCTCAGACTGCCTTCGGGTTCTTGCAACTGCACCCGTGCGACACAGCAGCCGAGGGCCCTGTCCAGAGGCCGGTACTTGCGAATCCTTTACGCGCTTTACTCAACCAGATCGAGTGGTTGGGGCTTGAGCATCCGCAGGTGGCTTTCGAATTCCTCGCGGTTGAGACAGTAGCCTGCCATGTGGCGCTGGCCCTCAAACGCCTTTTGGCCGTGCATCAAACCTGCGCACGGTTACCGAAATGAGCCAGGATCAGTTGGATCTGCAACCGAAGCCGATTGCCAAATGTTAGGCGCCCGCGTCGGTCAATTCGTCCGATCTAAGGCCAACAGTGTTGAAATCGCGGCAAGGCCAAGCGCCCAAGGACGAATAGCACCGTGCTCAAACCTAAAGACCGAAGGTTTGCACCACAGTTTGCGAAACTGCGGTCGCGCCAGCTTCTAAAAGCAACTCCCCTTTCTGCGATGAGGCGTTCTTCGTAATCCCATTGACGCCCGTTTCGGAGAGTTGGTCGTAGGGTATGAATGAGTACACGTCACGGTTCTTTGCGGCACCGAACGCTTTGTTGGGGGCATTCAACATCGCATCTTTGTCGATGTGTTCTTCGGCAAGCACCAGCATCATCGAGGTTTCCGCTTCACCTGCATGCAAGACGCCTTGCTGATCTTCCAGAATCTCCGAATATTTTTCGGCGCTATCGGAAAGGGTGCAATAAGTAAGCGCTCGCACAGGGTGCATCAGATCGCGGGTCAGTTTGCCAACTATGATCCGCAGCGCATCAACGTTACCCCCATGACCGTTGACGATCATGATCCGTGTGAACCCATGTCGCTGGATCGCTTCACACACATCCCGCAAAAGCGCCAAAAAAGTCTCGAACCGAACCGAGATCTTTCCTGGATAGGCCATATGGTGTTCTGAAAGACCGCACCAGACTGTTGGTGCCACTACAACCGCATGCTGTGAAGCTAGTTTTCTGGCTGTACGTATACATATCTCTTCGGCGAGCCGACTGTCCGTTTCAACGGATAGGTGAGGCCCATGCTGTTCGGTTGAGCCAACCGGAAGCAACACAATAGCGTTCTTCTGGACAAGTTCTCCGAGTTGCGGTGATCGAAGATTGCGCTAGTGCAAAAAATGATATCTCCTCACAACACGCTCCCGTTCGGTACCGGCAATGTGCCATGCTCATATGCAGGTGTTCACTCTTTGTTCGTAGGCAAAAGTAATGCCCGAGTCAACAAAAGTGAACATTCAGATAAGGCTCAGCATCGGTCAACAAGGGCGCGAAGGGGACCGATGCGTACACAGAAGTGCAGTGCTTGGCTTTTGTTGCACAAACCAGCGGTTGCGCCGGGGCCTCCTCGGCAGCTGTGCGGGACAAGTTGGATGTTCGCAAATAGTCAGTGAATGGCCGCTTCGGCACATGGTCATAGGGCTTTGGAGTATGCTCTCTAGTCTTGGTTGCTCAGGAGATGTTGTCCTGCCTTGGCTGAGGCCTGTAGACCTTTCGCATGCTTGGGGAGCGCGTCTTGTCGTTCGATCCATGGTAATCGTTTTGACCAGAAAATATGTGCAGTCGGCTGATACACAGATGGGTCAACCAGAGTTGCAGCATATAGATGCGTTTCGCTGGGAAAGACTTTTGTCTCGAACGACAGTGGTGATCCGCAATCTCCGCAAAAGCTCCGTTCCACATTCGGCGATGAACGATAAGTTTTGCGAGGCCCTGTCCATATGACATGATCCCGCTCTACGCCAAACCAACTGACATAATCAGATGATGATGCTCTTCGACAGTCCTCACAGTGACAAAGAGCCGCCCACAGAATTGTATCAGCGGCCCTCCAAGAGACCGAGCCGCAAAGGCAGTGCCCCGATAAACTTTTCATGTTTTCGATCTCCCATAGCCGTGAAGCTTCCCGTCCTCGTTCTAGCGTGTCTTTGTTCGGTACATCCGACTCGTCAACGCGCGACAAAAACCATACCTGACCCGACCCCATTTTCGGAGATTGCAGTAGTTCACGGGTCTTGCACAATCCGGTAGAATGGGGTCGCTCAGGGTTTTAGCTGCAGGGCGCATCAGGAGCAGTTACGCGGGACGAAGCTGACTTTCGCTGCGACTGCACCATTGGCAGCTTTGGGCAAACGGGGCAGGTCAAAAACGGTCGTTTTCGCCGGTGACAGAAACGGTTGAGTTTTGGCATCCTTGGCCGTGCCAAGACGCCCGCTAAAGGTGTCCGCAGGAGCACTTTGAATTGCTAGACGAGCTAGTTTTCTGACGGAGAATCGAGCTTTCTAGTTTCCATGCACCTGCGCAAGAGCGGCGATTATCAAATCGCATTGCCGCTCGATGGAAGCTTCGGCTGTCTCTCCGACAATCGCAGGAGAGCTTTGCAGATCAGACAACCCGTGGATGGCCGACCAAGCGAAGAAATGATGCTCAGAACGTGATGATGCGATGACGTCGAACGCCGCCAACTCGTGGAGACATTTTTTCAGCCAATCGTAGGTTGAAGGTCTGCCCGAGATGGGTGCCGGTGCAAGCCCCTGGGGCCCAAACATCAGCCGCCACAACTCTGTCCGACAGCGTGCGAATGCGGCGTAGGCAACTGCTAGGCGGGTGAACCTCGCGCGCGCGTCCGCTGCACTTTTGGCGGTGCTTTCGAATGGCACTGCGGCCTCAAAAGTGTCTGCCAGGGCATCGAATCCCCGCGCTGCTACAGAGCGCATCAGTGCATCCTTGTCGGGAAAGTGGCGGTAGGCGGCTCCTGGAGAGACGCCAAGATCGCGCGCGGCCTTGCGTACGGATAAATCGGATAAGGTGCCGTCATCTGCCGCAGAAAGTGTATAGGTTACAAGCGCTTCCTTTAGATTTCCGTGGTGATGCGCGTTGCGGGGCTTGGTCTCTGTCATGACGCCATATATAATCAATGTTTACTTTTGCTGCAAGCCACCTTAAGTAATCAATGATTACTCTTGGAGGCGCACGATGAATGCCATGACACGAATTGAACCCGCTACGCGTATCTCTCACATGGTCGAGACGGAACTGGGGCGGTTGCACGTTCTGGAAACAGGGACCGGAGACAGAATGATCCTGCTCTGGCCGTCCATCTTCACTGATCATCGAATCTATGACGGGATCGTTGACCGTCTGGCCACTTCCTATCGGTTCCTACTGATCGATGGCCCCGCCCACGGACGGAGCGAGGGAGGCGAAACGGAGTTCTCGATGGAAGCCTGCGCCAATGCGTTGGGCCAGGTCATGGATCATTTCAGTCTTCAGAGCGCCATCATCGGCGGGACGTCCTGGGGCGGCATCACAGCCGCGCATCTCACTTTGGCGACACCTGAGCGTGTCGAGGCGCTTATTCTCATGAACACACCCATGGAGATCGACGCTGCAAAACCCGGTCTTAAGGCGCGCTTTATCGCAAGCGGTGCGCGGTGGATGCTGCCCATGGCCTTCTTTCGGGATGGTGTCGCAAATAGCTTCTTCACGCCAGAAGTCTTAAAGGCAAATCAGACCTACACGACGTCCTTTCATGCAATGCTAAGAGCCGCGCAACCGTCACATTTGGCCGCTGCAATTCGATCTGTCATTCTGCGTGGCAAGCCGTTGAAAGATCGCATGGCCGAGTTAAGCGTGCCGACATTCGTGATTGCCGGGAGGGAAGACGAGATGTACCCGATCTCGGTCCAAGCCGAGGCCGCTTTGCTCGCGCCAAAGGGCCACTTTGAACCGGTCGGAGGCAAACACATCTCGGTAGTCGAACGGCCCGAAGAGGTATCCGCCATTCTAAAAACCTTTATTGCGCGGGAGGTCGGCCAATGACCTATCTGATTCTCGGTGCAACAGGGCTTCAAGGCGGCGCTGTCGCTCGCGAGTTGCTGAAGCGGGGCCAACCGATCCGCGTGCTCACCCGCCGGGCCGGATCATCCAAGGCCAAGGCATTGGCGAAGCAGGGCGCGGACGTTGTCGAGGGCGACCTGTCGCGCCCGGCCACCCTGGAACCGGCGTTCGAAGGTGTTGCAGGGGTCTTTTCGGTTCAGGACTTCTATGCACCCGGCATCGGTCTGGTCGGAGAGTTGGAGCAGGGCCGGAACGTAATTGCGGCCGCCAAGGCAGCGGGTGTGCGCCACATCGTCCAGTCCAGCATGGGCGATGGTCACACGCCGGGCGGGCCTGAGCATTTCGTTTCCAAAGCTCTGTTAGAGCGCGATATCAAACGAAGTGGCCTGGCCTGGACGCTTCTCGGCACTGTTTGGTTCATGGATAATCTTCTGAACCCCGAGATGAAGCCTCATCTGCTGTTTCCCGTTCTTGCCGGATCGCTCAAGGCCGACACGAAATTTCAGATGCTGGCGATCAAAGACCTCGGCTGGATCGTTGCCGAAGCTCTCACTGATCTCGACGGGTGGAGTGGTCGCAAGATCAACCTGGCTGGCGACGTGATGACCGTGCCGGAAATGAAACGCGCCTATCGCGAGGTTACGGGAAAACGCCCCAAGAGTTGGCGGATTCCGGCGGCTATGTTCCGTAAGCTGGTGCCAGAGTTCGCACAGCAACTCGGCTGGCATAACCGGGTGAACTTTGCCTTCGGACCGGAAGAGCTTCGTGCCGCAAAGTCGGACACCGTGAGCTTTCGCGTTTTTCTAGAGAGCCATCGGATTGAAAGCATGTAGCCAGGCTAGTGCTCCCAAGACCAAATGGAAGGCTTATCTCTGATCTGATAACAACGGGTGCCTGTCTACCCACAGCTCGGACATAAACCCCATGCCAATACCTATGCGCCAAAAACGGTCGTTTTTGTTATGGGCGGCGATGCGCTTACAAACGTAAGAAAAATTCTGTGCTACAAACCTTTGGCAGAACTCGGATTGATTTTGGCGCGTTTTTGGTCGACTTCCGGTGGAGCGGACATTGGTGCACCGTGCAGCATCGATTACACTGAGCTCTGAGCCGACCTAGGATGCAGCGCAGCACCCACGCGGTTGAACGTCCCACGCACCGCATTAGCGGCCCAATGTATGTACCGGCTGTTGTTCGCAAATGATTTCTGGCATGTTCTCGGAAGTCGCTCATATGTATCCGGCCTGTTGGTCGGCACGCGGGCCGTGGCCTTGTTGGGGTTACGCACGCACCGTGATCTAATTGCCGGCAAGATCCATGATGACCGTTTGGGCCGTTAGACTCTGGGGGCGTAATTGTTCTGTTCCATGCTTTCTATCTATCGCGAACTCCTTTGGGTCGATCCGGCTTAGACGCCGATGGCGATCTCGTCCCTTGGCGCATCAAACGCCGTTCTGTGTCTTAAAATACTCCAGGCCATGCGCGCCAATTTGTTGGCCAAGGCAACGGCAGCTTGTTTCGGTTCATCCGCTCTGCGGCCTTGATCAACCAATCGCCAAAGCTGAAGTCCGGCCATCGATTGGTCCGCATCAAGATAACCTTGGCAGCTTGGACGAAGAGCATTCGCAAATATCGACTGCCGTGTTTGGTGATGCGTTCGAGGACCGTTCATCCTCCGGTGCTGTATTGCCTGGGCACCAATCCCACCCAGGCCGCAAAGTCGCGTCCTCGCCCGAAAGCTTCGCCTGTCCCGATGGCGGCGACCATCGCGGTTGAGATCATCGGGCCAACGCCAGGCAACGTCATGACATTGATGCAGTTCTCCTCTGTTCGACAGATCTGCTCGATCTCTTTGAAAACCGTATCAATCCGATCATCTAACCAAAGCCAATCTCCATACAGGCCGATCAAGATCGTGCGAATGCGCGGTGATATCTCGTCCTTGCGCTCATCCAAGATCGTTCCGAAGGAATTCTTCAAGGCGCGCAGACCTTTGCGCACCGTGATGCCTTGCTCGATCAAGAAAGCGCGGATCTGATTTATCGACGCAGTTCGGCGCAACACAAGGCGCGAGCGAACGCGATGTAACGCCTGCAGGTCGAGCTGCTCTTCGCTTTTCTCTGGAACGACTGGCAGATTGGGGCTTAACGCTGCCTCAGATATAGCCTCGGCGTCATTGTAATCGTTCTTCTGGCCCTTGATGAACGGCTTCACGTAGATCGCTGGAATGATCCGAGGCTCGAAGCCCATCTTGCGAAGCGTCCGGCTCACGAAATAGGCGCTCAGGCACGCCTCCATACCCACCACACAACGCGGCAACTTCTCGAAGGTCGCCACAAGAGCCAACCGCTTGATCCGCTTGCGCATGACCAGGTGACCATCAGGGTCAAATGCCACGATATGGAATGTGTCTTTGCCAATATCGATGCCTATCGACATCAGTTCGTCAATCTCACTCTTCGCCATGCTACTTCTCCTACCTGCAGGTGAAATAGGCCAAGCCTAACCTGCTGGGTGAAGCAGCCGGTACATCCCATTACCTGCCGTTCTGTTTCCTTGCTAGATGCTCCGGTGCGGCCCGCCAAAGCTGATGGGGTGGATGGCTCCTGCTCCACCTGGCGTTGAAATGCGCCATAGTGCAGATGTCGAAGTCTGCTTATGAGAGGAGCCACCCCATGCAAGTTATTACTATCGGCTTTGATCTGGCGAAGAACGTATTCCAAGTCCGCGGGATCGCCGCCACGGAGGAAGTGGTGTTCAACAAGCCCCTGAGGCGGGCGCAGTTTTTGCCCTTCTTTGCGAAGTTAGAACCCTGCTTGATTGGCATGGAATCTTGCTGCAGCGCCCATTGTTGGGTCCGCGAGTTGACCGCCTTGGGCCACGAGGTGCGTTTGATCCCGCCGATGTATGTGAAACCCTACGTCAAGCGAGGAAAGTCAGACGCAATCGACCCTGACGCAATCTGTGAAGCAGTGACCCGACCGACGATGCGCTTTGTGCCGATCAAGACCGTTGAGCAGCAGTCGCTGTTATCACTGCATCAGGCGCGTGATCTTCTTGTTCGCCAAAGGACGCGATTGATCAATGGCTTGCGTGGTCTGGTCACCGACTTTGGCATCTACATCCCCAGAGGGCTGGCGCGCGTGATTGGTCTTGCTGAGGATATCACCTTGGGCGAATTTCTTGACTCGCCAGACATTGCCAACGAGGTGATCCGCAATCTGTCCGAACAGCTCATGGCTCTACACGAGCGGGTTCGCCGGTACGAAAATCGCCTGAAGCAGGTCGCCAAAGAAGATGCGCGTGTCCGCTTGTTGCGCACGATCCCTGGCGTTGGCGAAGTGACGGCATCTGCCATATTCGCCAGCATCGGAGATGGTCATCAGTTCAGGAACGGTCGAGAATTTGCAGCTTGGCTGGGGCTGACACCGGCAAACAAGTCCAGCCGAGGGAAAGAGAAGCTTGGTCGGATCACCAACATGGGCGATCAGTATCTGCGATCGTTGCTTGTCGTCGGCATGACCTCACTGGTCCGGCAGACCCGATCCCATCCGGAACGCGCCAGCAAGTGGCTGACGTCTTTGCACGAACGCAAACCTGCTCGCGTCGCAACTGTCTCGATGGCCAACAAGACAGCCCGGATCGTCTGGGCCGTCCTCACCCGCAACGAACCTTACAACCCACGCGCTGTCGCCGGAGACGAAAGGAACATCGAGCTAGCAAGACCCGCGAGATGATGGTGCAAAAGTCAGCCGCCAAAACCAGAACACCCTACCGAATGTCTCGGGCATCACAGCCCGATAAGCTGTAAGGGGCCTGGTTTGCGGAACCCATCAGGGCCAGCGGTCAAAACCGCCCAAACAGGCCGAACACATGACTGCTTCTGACCAGCGCACAACTCAGCTCAAAAAAGTCTTGCTATAAAGGAGCCATCCACACAAGACTTTAGCTGTTACAGAATAATCAGCGACGCTGCTAACTCACCGGTTGCGGGACAAACTCCACTTTCGCACGAGGGCTATGATGCCGGGTATCAAACCCGAGAGCATCAGCGCTCCGAAACCCTTGTTGCGACTTTCAACAGTTTCTGGAAGCGAGTGCAGTCGAAGTGGTTCTCGAAAGGGCAGTTCGACACATGACGCAACATACGCGCAAGATTTACCAGTCGCTCCGCTTGCCTCTCCAAGCTGTCGGCCCTGTCTAGCAATGCCTGACGCGGAATGACCGTAGCGCCAGGTCGCTGTAGCACCGCGCCCACCTCATTGAGCGTGAAACCAGCAGATTTCGCAAGCGTGATCAGTGCAAGCTCTTGCAGAACATCCGGTTCGTATTGTCGGCGCAGCCCGTTTCGAGCAACAGACGCAATGAGTTTCCTCTTTTCGTAATATCGCAGACCCGACGCACTTAACCCGGAGCGGTCAGCAACTTCGGCTATGTCCAGAAGTTTTTCCAATCGTGGTGTCCTTGACTTGAACTGAACTTCAAGTCGTAGGCTCCTCGCTCGACTCATGCAACGGAGAAGTGCGCATGACCATCCGAACAGAAACAGACGAAGAAAAAGGTGGAAGGGCGACCCTGATTGGCCCCAGTTTATCAGTTGCTCTAGCGTCCTTGGGGACCAGCACTGCGGCAGTTACGTTGCCCGAGCTATCGTATGACTTCCGAGGGTCCAGCCTCGACACAACATTCGTTGTCTCGGCTTACATTCTCGCTACGACGGCGTTCATCGTGCCAGTTGGGCGGGCGGGCGATCTTTTCGGCAAACGGGTAACCCTTGTTTTTGGGTTGTGTCTATTCATGTTTGGTGCGGCACTGGCTTTCTACGCAGCCGCGCTTCCAGTTCTGGTTGCCAGCCGGTTGATCCAGGGGGCAGGTGCGGCCGCAATGATGGCGATGCCTCTGGCGCAGGTGCGCGATACCGTAGCGACGAGCCAAGTCGGAAGATGGATGGGGATGATGGGAACGTTGTCGGCCATCGGCACGGCGTCCGGTCCCGCTCTCGGGGGCGCGATAGTCGCCAGCTTTGGGTGGCGCGCCGTTTTCGTGTTGCAGATACCCGTCGCTGGGATCGCTCTCGCACTGTGCCTGATTTTTCTCAAGGACTGCAAACACGCCGATACCGGCACCAAAATCGATTTTGGTGGTGCGGGCACTTTGGCCGTGTTCATAGCTGCAATCACCTTCTTCATTTCTGATATGACCGGCGGCTTTGATGCGGTGACCTTCCTGCTTTTGGCAGTCACGCTCATCGCATACGCGGGGTTTTCGGCTGTCGAGCATCGCACCAGCACGCCAATCCTACCGCTTGAATTGCTGAAGTCGCCGCACCTGCGTCTCAGTCTCGTGATGAACGCTATCGTGTCTCTGGTCATGATGGGCATCCTTGTCGTCGGCCCGTTCTTCCTGACAGTCGGGCTTGGGTTGACGACCGACCAGATGGGGTTGGCCATGTCAGTTGGTCCAATCGCCTCCGCGCTGTGTGGCGTACCGGCCGGACGGCTGACCGAAAAAATTGGGTCTGGTCGGGCTGTCATGATTGGCGGGCTTGCGGTAACTATTGCAGCGGCTGCAATGGCGGGCCTGCCCTTCATGTTCGGGCTTGGTGGGTTCATCGCTGCCTTTATGCTTTTGTCGCCCAGTTATCAGGTTTTTCTAGCCGCGCTTAACACCTCTGTGATGGAAAACGCATTGGAAAAGGACCGAGGAGTGACCTCCGGTGTCCTCAACCTAAGTCGCAACTTCGGTTTCATCTTGGGAGCCAGCGCCATCAGCGGCGTTTTCTGGTCACTTGCAGGTTTGGACGCCGGCATCGCAGACGAAGCGCAGAGGATCAGACTCGCGATGGCCGGAACGTTCGCCCTTTGCTCTGGCCTGGCGTCTGGCGTTGCACTCCTCGCGATCCTCGCCGCGCGGCTCAAAGCTGACGAGGGTTAGCCGAGAAACGAGCAACACTCTTGATATTAGGAATGGGAAAAGTCGAATGGATAGAAGCGACATTGTTGCGATGCCAAAGGTTGAATTGCACGTGCATCTCGAAGGTGCAATCAGACCCGCCACGCTGATGCATCTCGCCGCCAAAAACCGAGTGAACCTACCGCCGAAGACCCTTGAAGAGTTCGACAAATGGTATGAATTCGTTGACTTCCCGCATTTCGCACAGGTGTTTCAGGCGTCCTCTAGATGCATCCAGTCAGCAGAAGATATTCACCGCATTACCGTTGATTTCCTCGACGGTCAGGCCGAGCAAAACATTATACATACCGAGGCGACATATACGGCCTTCACACACTACAAAACCGCCGGCATCCCCTTCGACGAACAGATTGGCGCGATCCGCGACGCGGCAAACGCTGCTTATTCGCGGCACGGCATAACGTTCGGTGTTATTGTTGATATTGCCCGCGGCATGGTCAGTGACGCGGAGGCTATGCAAACGGCACAGTGGGTCGCTGACGCTCACGGCGACGGCTTGGTCATCGCCTTGGGATTGGGAGGGTACGAGAAGCCGCACCCTGCAGAGAACTATGTCACTCCCTTTGAGTTTGTGCGGGACGCTGGTGTGCCTGCCGTAGTCCATGCTGGCGAAACAGGCGGTCCACAGAGTATTCGCGCAGCTGTCGAACAACTGAATGCCATACGTGTCGGGCACGGTGTCACGGCACTGGAAGATCCTTCCGTCGTGTCGCTGTTGAAAGAACGTGGCATCGTTCTGGAAGTCTGCCCTACGTCCAACCTATGCATCGGGGTCGCGGATCGGATCGAGAACCACGCGTTGCCGCACCTGATTGAGGCGGGCTTGAAGATCACAATCGGAACGGATGACCCTCCGATTTTCAATACAACACTTGTGGATGAGTATCAGAAGATCGCTGACGCTTTCGGATACGGGCGAGACCATCTCATTGAGTTCAACCGAGTTGCTGTCGAGGCTGCGCTGGTATCAGAGTCCCGTCGCGCTGAGCTTCAGGCTACGCTCGGCGACTGAAACATAGGCAGGTCCTTCCAGAGAGTTGAAAAAAACTACGTGCTAGCTCCATGATCCAGCCGGGGACTCTCCTATTCCATATGACCTTCAATGCCGTGTCGAAAGTCGGTTGTTGCGCGCCGAAAGAGCGTGAAACGAAGACCGCAAGGAAGTCACCAAAGTATGGCAACGCAGCAACGCATTTGACCGAGGAGCTATCCGAAGAAGGGGATCTTCTCTTCGCTGTTCACAGACTTGCCTGAAAGCTTGATCTGGCCCCGCAAGAACGACTGACTGCGGCATCGAACTAGTATCAAGCGCGGTAAATGCTCGACGGACATATCGGATCCGGAGCGATTTTGGGAAAGCGACCGTTCGGCGACTATGCACAATAGATCAAGTTTGGCTCGTTCCAGACATCGGATGCGGCACAGCATCCAGACAGCCAACTATCTTGGTGACGGTCACTCACGGCCCCAAGCCGACGTTGATGACTTAGTCATTACTGCGCTGCGGCATTCCCAAAGCAGACGTCGGAGCTGAATATCAGATCTAGGGGTCATTCGGCATCAACCGCCGGGCGGCAACAGGGTTAAGGAATGGAGCAAAGCCGCCTATCATCAGCCAGAACCACAAGCTGCGCGATAGCTAAAAGTTGAAGAATGTCGGTTCTGATCACGCTGGTCAGCTCGCCACTTCAGTCTCACAGAAGGCCGATTTTGGATCGGGCCTATAAATCTGCGGCACAACTAAGATGGAAGACACCTGCTCCTCGGGGCCGCTGACAGGATTAAGCATAGCATGCGATACTAGCAATTGATTTTTAAATGCGCATGATACGCATCGATCAGCATCCGCCGCTGGAATCTGACCTTGAATCGTGTCGCCGAACCTGCGCGGATCCAGCTTTCTACGTAGTGATGAGCCGACTTGTGCGAACCTTTCCCCAAACTTCCTGAAAAACCTTGTCCTAGATTAGTGCTCTTCGTCACATCTCCGCTCGGCGCGGCGGTAACGTGCAGGCATCGCCATCGTCCTGATGAAGGGACGATGGAACACTACGCTCAATCCCGGTGATGGAGCGGCGTGTAGGTTAACCCGCGCCAAGGGCCTTGAAGTTGTGGCGGCGGTCCTGCTGCCGTGCCTCGCCCCTGTTGCATAACTAAGGAATACCCAATGACAGTTTCGAACAATCGATTGGCACGGCTTTCGGCCATGGCCCTGCTTGCTAGCGCGGCCACCGCGCTAGCGCTTGCGACTACGGCTTATGCCGATGGTCACACCTCTGCGTTCTCTGACATGGAGTTCGATGCCGAGGTTAACCTCAACGCGTCGGAATTGATCGGAAGCCGCGTCTACGTATCCGAAATGGACATGAGCGATGGCATGCTGCCCCCGGAGAGCGAGCGTGAATGGGACGATATCGGAGAAATCCATGAGATCGTCCTGACCCGCGCTGGCGAAGTGGGGTCTGTTATCGTCGACGTGGGTGGTTTCCTGGGTATCGGCGAGCGTGAGGTCGCCATCGACATGTCGCAGCTTCAGTTCGTCTCCGACGGGGAAGATGCGGACGAGTATTTCATCGTTGTACGCGCAAGCGTGGCGGGCGTTGAAGATGCGCCCGAATACCGTGGTACCAACGTGGACATGGAGGCAGATGCGGATATGCGCGACGCCGACGACCGCATGAGGTTGACCGCGCCAGCCGTGACGCGCGAAGGCTATGAGCCCGCGGACATTGAGCAGTTGACCTCCGAGATGCTGACGGGTGCCCGCGTCTATGGTTCGGAAGATGAGGACATCGGCGAAATTGGCGAGCTGCTTCTGACGGATGACGGCATGATCGACCGAGCCGTGATCGATGTGGGTGGCTTTCTGGGTATAGGCGAACACCACGTGGCCGTGACGATGGAAGAACTGACGATCTTGCAAAGTGATGGCGATGTGCGGGTCTACATCGACGCCACGCAAGAGGCGCTGGAAGCACAGCCAGAATACGAAGGCTAAGCGCGCTCCCATCGAAACATGATGGGTATGTCACGAAGTGCTGTCGCCGGATGTCTGGCGGCAGCTTTTTTCATTCCGGCTCGACGTGCCGGATCTCAACTCGCCCAATGGCGGGGCATCTCAAAAGGAATTGCGACAATGACTGGAATAGGTTGGTTCGGAGCGTTGATCATCGGCGCGCTGGCAGGCTGGATCGCTGAGAAAATCATGAAATCCGACATGGGTTTGCTGATGAACATCGTGCTCGGGATATCGGGCGCCTTGGTATTGAACGGGATTTTGTTCATGGTCATCGGCAACACACTTGGCGGCTCGATCGGTCAGTTGGTTGTTGGCGCCGCCGGGGCGTGCTTGCTGATCTACGTGGTTCGTCTGATCCGCGGCAGAGCCTAGCTCGCGACCCGTTAAGCGCCAATCGTGCGCTTAACGGGCTTTCGCTTTTTCCAACGCGTCCGGATCGTCGTCGTCAAGGCCGCCCAGGAACCGCCCGACGGTACTCAACGACTCCGTCTCGTCGCAGGCTATCTTGACCACGATCAAGATGGGCAACGCCACCACCATCCCCATAACCGACCAGATCCAGGCGAAGAACGCCACCGTCAGGAACACGACGGTGGTGTTCAACCGCATCCGTCGAGAGATAAGCAGAGGCGTAACGAACTGCCCCTCGATTGAGGTCAGAATGACGTAGGTCGCAAAAACGCCCGCGGCGATCCACGTCCCGTCAAGGCTGACGAAGGCCACAGCCGCGGCGATGCTTGCGCCCAGAAGCCCGCCGAGGAACGGGACGAAGTTCAGGCAAAATGCCATGAAACCAAAGACGGGGGCGCCCGGCACGCCCCACAATGCCATCGCAATGGCAACGGCGATCCCAAGGCCGAAATTGATCACGGTTATCCCGCCGAGGTAGTAGCCAAGACGATCTTCCACCGAATGCAGCACTTCCACAGCGCGGCGCTTGTCGCGGAAGCGATCAAAGCTCTGCACAGTCTTAGTGAAAAACATGTCGCCAGATGCAATGAGGAAGAACAGCAGTAGAAGGGCGAACATGATGCGGCTCAGAAAGCCAGGTGCCATGCTGAATAACGTGGCAACCAGCCCTGTATCAGAGACGACCTCAACCGCGACCGTTGCCTGATCCTGATCTGCGATTATCTCTTCAGCGGCGACAGTCGCGTCATTGATCGCCTCAAGCGTGCCGCCGGATTCCCGCAACTTTTCCTGTATCTGTTCGATCAGCGACGGCAGATCTTCGATGAACTGGGCGGCGGGTGCGCTCAATTGAACAAGTAACAACGCGATCATGACGGTCAGGACCGTCGTGAACAAGATGGCCGAGACAAAGGGGGGAATGCCCAATTTCTCCAGCCAGCGTCTGGGACGGTTCAGGACAAAGTAGCCAAGACAGGCGGTTATGAGTGGGATCAGAAAGTCGCTGGCCCAGACCAGGCCTTGCAGCAGCAAGATGGCGAAAATGCCGATGATCGGGATCTCGAGCCTGCCCAGTGCCCTTGACGCTCGGTCCTCCGACGCGGCGGCGATCGGTTCCGGTGGAGTTGCCTTGCGGTCAATCATTTGGTTGTTCCTATTTTGGCCGACCGGCCGGCTTTGGTCGCATGATCGACTGAAGCCGATTTCGCGGAGCGACCTGCCAGACGCAATGAACCGGGTCTCGGGCCCAACTCGACGGTCGATTGTTCAAGAGTTAACCGCTATTTGCCGCCTCACCTAACGTATCGGCCTTGACGGCACCCCGTGCACCCATGGGTTCGTCCCGGCCCGTGGTTGTATCCCTGCGTGTCTGCGCCTCTAACTCCGCATTCAATTCGGCGCCCAGCAAGATGATGAAAGCCGAAATCCAGAACCACATCAGAAGCACGATGACGCCGGCCAGCGTCCCGAAGCTTTCGTTGTAAGAACCGAAGTTGCTAACATAGAACGCAAAGCCCGCTGACGCGATGATCCAGACCAGACAGGCCACAACAGCGCCCACAGAGGCCCATTTCCACTCGGCGTCTTCGCGTGAGGGCGCGTAGCGGTAGAGAACCGACAACCCGCAGATCGTGAGCGCGAGGAGGGCTGTCCAAAGCACGAGGGTGGCGAGGCCCTCCACAACCGGGCCCAGGTCCAGCAGTGCCAAGGCAGCCGGCAAGGCTAGCATCGCCATCAGGGCAATCAACAGACCTAACATCAGGAACAAGGTCAGCCCGAAAGTCACAAACTTGAGTTTGATGAAGCCACGGTCTTCGTCTTCATCGTAGGCCACATTGATCCCCTGCATCAGGCTCGCCATACCCTTGGATGCGGAATAGAGCGCAATCAGGATGCCCAGAATTGCCGCCAGGCCGAGCCCGCCCTCGCGCGAACCGGCCACCTCGGTCGCCTGTGCCGTCACGATATTGATGACTTCCTGCGGCAACAGGCCCGCCATGCTTTCAAGCCGCTCAACAATGGCGTTGGGTTCGATCAAAAGCCCGCCAATAGCCATGATCGCCGTGACAGCGGGGAACAGCGCCAACAGTCCATAAAAGGCCACACCCGCAGCGATCAATCCGATGCGATCTTCGGAGATTTCGTCCTTCAAACGAAAGGCTATGTCCTTCCATCCCTTTGCGGGGATGTCTCTGGGGGTATCGGCAGTGCGACCGCGTGCCATGGAGTAGACCTTCCGTTTCTGGTGTTCGGAGGGGCGCGCGATAGATGCGCCCCCTCCGATATCTTTCATGTGTTGGGCTTGCCCAACTTTTCGTCCTTCGCTGCGGTCTCAGCCGCATCTGCCACCCGGTGGACGGCTGACTTTGCCTTGTCACTCACCGCTTGCGCAGCAGATTTTTCGCCCGGCGCGCCGCTGTCGAGGTCGGATTTGGTTTCGGACGCAATGTCCTTAGCCTCCTCTTTCACCGATTGACCGACGGCCATGGCCTTCGCCTTCTCTTCCTCGAACACCCGCTCGGCCTCGCTGAAGAGTGCGTCGCTCTGGGTGCCCATCAGATCATCCTCAACCTTGCTGCGTGGCAACGCCCCACCCAACGCCGCTCCGATAGCGACGGCAAGTGCGCCCACGACCAGAGGCTGCCGGTCATAGAAATCCGCCGCGGCATCACTGCCTTGCTGGACAGAACGCGCTGTCTGGCGACGAAGTTCCATCGCCTTCTGTCGGGCGGTGATCACACGACGGCGGCCGTCCTCGGACAGCGCTTCCGTGCCTTCCGCGATCCGCTGACCTGCGGCTGACAGATTATCGCGGGCGGTACTGGCACTGTCGGCGAGGCTTGCCTTGGCCGATGCGGCCGCATCGCTCACTTTGCCCACCACGCTCGACGCCGTGTCGGATGCCGATTGCGCTGACGACTTTACGCCTGCTTTGGCCGCGGCGGCACCTTTCGCCGCTTGGTCCTGCGCGCCGGAGGCGGCATCCGCAACCCGTTCCTTAACCGAGGAGCTGTCGCCCTCATCGTCGCGTGCCCATGACGGTATGCTGTCGTACCCTACGCTGCCGCGTGTTGCGAGTGATGCGGGCCGTTCGCGTTGAACCGGGTAGTCAACCAACCGATGATTATCTTGGCCGTCATGCTCGACCCGCGCAGAGGACCCCACGGACGGACCCTTGCCGCTGCCGAACATCAACCACGCGAGGCCAATTCCCGTGAGCGCCAGTGGCACGGGGTTTGCCTTGACCTGTTCGCTGATCGACCGGCCCATATCGCCGCCATGTTCGCGGAACTGGTCGCCGATCTGGCGCACGATGGTGTCGATCGAGAACTTGTCTTGCAAATCTTCGATATTCGACGTCAGGTCCGAGCGCTGCTCTTCGATCTCGCGTTCGATCTCTTCGGGGGAGCGGGTCTCATTTGTCATCGTATGCCTCCTTCACGGCTGCGGCGTCGCGCTTCACGTTCTTCACGGTCCGCGTCGGGGCCAGGCTGGAGAGTTTCAGGTCATTAATGCCCTTGGTGATCAACGCGAACGCGATCCCGGCAAGCAGGACGCCGACGATCAATGCCGCCCAACCGCCATCGAGGCCCAGTTCCGTCAACGCGGCGACCAGAGCGGCGGCCAGCACGTTAAGCGAGACCAACGCGATGATTGCGGCACCGGCGATCAAGCCGATGGCGACACCCGCCTGGGTCAGGTTTTCGCTGATTTCCGCGCGGGCCAGATCAACCTCACTCCGGACCAGGCCGCTGATGTTGCCAAGCGCATCGGACAGAAGTCCCCCGGCACTCTTGTGTGTGGTATCATCGCTCATCAGACATCTCCGTGCATGTTGGAATACTGGTCAGGCGCGGGGAGGGAGGCCGTCTCAGGCTCACTCGACGCCTTGGCAAAGCGGGTCGCCGCGAAGCCGATCAACAATGCGCCGCCCAAAAACACCATTGGGTTGCGACGGGCGAAGGTCGTGACATCGCGCACCAGCTCACCCAGATCCTTTTCGCGCATCGCATCCGACGCGTCGGCCAGCCCCTCCGCGATCTGTCCGAACGTGCGCTCCTGCGGGGAGCCGCTGCGCAATTCGTCGGCAGCGGTGCGCAACGCAGAGGCGACGCCGGACACTTCGTCGGCCATGGATGATTTGGCCGCGTCCGCCTGGCCGCGCGCAGCGTCGGCGGCATCCTTTGCAACGGTACTGGCCGCGATCTTGGCCTGTTCGGCCACGTCAGCTGCGGCTTGTTTTACCTGCTCGGTGGCAGGCTTCTTGGGGGTCGACATAAGTGATCTCCAATTCAGGGTCAGAGGATGAAGCCGACAACGGCCAAAACGACGACGATCAATCCGATCAAGTAGAAAACGCTATTCATGAGGCACCTTTTCCAGAACCGGGGCACGACGGCGGCCGCCCCGCATGTTCCAACGTAACGGCTCGCTTGCGTCCTTGCGGGGCGCAGGCGCTAATCTGGTTTAGGGTTTGCCGAGTTATGGCGCCTACTTGCGCGATCAGGCCTATCGGCTGAGGAGTATGTGGGTAGCGTGGTGGCCTGGCCTTGAAGGGAAACACCATGACCATCGACACATTGGAAGACCTCTACGTCGATCAACTCAAGGACATCTACAGCGCCAACTCGCAAGCGCTGGATGTCGCCAAAGCGATGGCGGAGGCGGCCACCGATACTGGCCTGAAATACGCGCTGCAGGCGGGCGCAGACGGCATTCAAGCCGGCATTGACGCGCTGGAAGGGATTGCCGCGCGGCATGACGAACAATCAAGTGGCGAACATTGCAAAGGTATGGAGGGGCTTGTCAAAGAAGCCCGTGCCCACGCGCTGGACGAGAGTTTCGGCGAGGATGCGACCCGCGACGCCATGATCATCACGCAGTATCAGCGGCTCGTACACTACGCCATTGCGGGCTACGGATGCCTCGCGGCTTTTGCGGAGCGCCTGGATCTGGCCGAGGACGTGACCGCGCTGAAAGAGTGCCTGGATGCTTCATATGAGGGCGACCGGACGATGACCGATCTGGCCACCGGCGGCATCAATGAAAAGGCACAGGCATGAGTCTTCAGGTAGGCTCGGCAGTGTCGAGCTTGCCGATGGGCCCCGGCTCAAGCGCGGACGGGAACCAGGTTGTGTCCATGTCAACGAAGGCGTCCACGAACTCGACGTCCCTCTCCCACTTATCACGGGCCAATAGACGGACGTAAGGCCGCTCGATCTCGATCTCACCGGCATTGACGAAGGATCGGAGCAATTTATTAACGTAGATGGAGGTCAGGCCTACGGCCTGCCCGATCTCGACCTGACTGAACGGAACCTGGAACCGATTGCCTAAACCCACATTGGCCACCTCCAGGCGGGACCGTAACTGCAGCAAGAAGAACTTCAGCTTGTCAGTCGCGTCCATGGCACCAAGGCATCCTGCGTGGTGGCGAAGCGCAATCTGATCCAGGCTTCCCACTGCCAGCAGCAAGGCTGCCAGTCGGGGATAGTCGGAGAACATCGGGGCCAGGCCTTTGCGAGGGAATGGGCAGATAATGCCGTCGGTCTGCATTACGATGCGGTGGTTAGCATGGGAGGATCCAATCTCGGCCAGCCCCATCACTTCGCCCGGTAGGTATACCCGCAAGATCTGGCTGCGACCATCCGACGTATCGTACTTCACGACCGCCCATCCAGATTTCAGGACCATGATGCCATCGGTCGGATCACCGACACTCACGACGGAGCGGCCCTTTTGGCGAGGGTGCTCATCCTTTTCCAGCTCGGCAATGAACACACATTCGTGCTCGGTGAGATCAACAAACCGAGACAGGCGGCTGACTAGGCAGCTTTCATAGGATGACGACATGCTTGAAGGTAACATGAGGGCGTACTGACAGGCAATTCAAGCTCCTCCACTTTCGTTTCAGGGCGGCGTCTGCACTGTCATCGGCGTGCTGCTGGTCCTCGACGAGATAACCAAACCCCAATCGGTCAACCGAAAGTCACACTCATGCACCTCAACATCGAAGTTCAGCTCGATTATCAGATCGACACACCGATCGATCTCATCCTTCAGATTCAGGCGCCCAGCTTCGCGGATCAATCGGTGGTGCACGAAAACCTGGATCTTGGCGACTTGCAGCAGATCGCCCGGGTTGCCGCCGAGGCCGGAATGGGAGAGCGAAGCTTGCTCAAAACCAGTGGCGACCTGTCGTGCATTTACACCGCAAAGCTCGACGTGAAGCGACCGGAGCTGGATATCTCGACCTTGCCCGCCGTCGCGGTGCACCACCTTCCCGGCGATGCTGTGCGTTACCTGATGCCGTCCCGTTTCTGCCCTGCCGATCAGTTGCAGAGCTTCGTCGCGGCGGAGTTCAGTCGATATCATGGGGGCGCCCGGATTGCCGCGATGCGCGATTGGGTCTTTAAACGGTTTCGATACGTCGCCGGATCCAGCACCGCGCAGACCACCGCCATTTATACCTTCGTTCAGCGGCAGGGGGTATGCCGTGATTTCGCCCACGTGCTGATCACACTCGCCCGGGCATCGGCGATCCCGGCTCGTTTTGCCAGTGTTTACGCGCCGAGCGTCACGCCGCAGGATTTCCACGCCGTTGTCGAAGTGTTTCTGGACGGGACCTGGCATCTGGTGGATGCAACGGGCATGGCGCGGGCCGATGAAATCGTGCGGATCGGTGTCGGGCTGGATGCCGCAGAGGTTGCGTTTCTCAGCGGGTTCGGGCCGATGACTCTGCGGTCGCAGACCGTCAGTGTCGCTGTTGCCGGCTAACCAGGTAATCGGCCCGCGATTGGTCCTTTGACGCGCGATGATCAGGAGATAGTTATTCTAGTTTATTGAAACGCGATGCTGCAGGCGCCATGTCATGGTGAGATCATAGATCGCGTCTTACCTGTGATCATGCGGTTGAGATTGGCCAAGCCGCCAAAAGTGCACTGATGCGCGTGGGCAGTTCGCCGTCACATATCAACTCCTCTACGACCCGAAAGGCAGCGCCGCACGTAGACGGGTGACCGCACGCTGCCCGATATCAGAGAAGGAAATCAGATGAATTGGGACCAAGTCGAAGGCAAATGGAAAGAGATGACTGGCAATGTGAAGGCCAAGTGGGGCGATCTGACCGACGATGAGATTACCGAGATCGATGGCAACCGGCAGGTCCTGGAAGGAAAGATCCAGGCCAAGTACGGCAAGACCAAGGAAGAAGCTCAAAAGGAAGTCGACGACTTCCTGAATGAGCACTAACTGCATTGGAGCCGCCCGCGCGGCGGCTCCGACGTTCCGCATCCAGTGCGGCAAAAGCTCCTCGCTTACTGTGAACCACCCAGGTCAGAATGGTTAACACGCGTAGACTGATGTTGGGGAACGCCCGACCTACCGGCTTCAAATAGACACTCATCCGTTGTCGATGATTGGTAGCAGTTCTCGCGGCCTCGAAATTCAATAGTAGGTTGCATCGTGATCATCGTGACCGGCCCATTCCGGACCTTGGACACGCGGTCAAGGTGCTGCGGCTGCAGCCCGCTTAGCGGTCATTCGCTACAAGAATCTGAACCTGAGATCCAGAGGGCTCAACCGAAAACAAATTCAAATGCTTGCGCCAAACCGGTTCCCCATCTCCATCTGCTTCAGTAGGGTGGCCCCGAGGGGCCTAGAGCAGGGAAGAACGTGAGTGAACAGCAAGCTATCAAGAGTATCGTAGAACGACTAGCGGACAGATCGTTCGAGCGTTCGGAAGCAACCATACAGGCTGACATCCGCCAACTTTTGTTGACGGCTCCTTTTGATATCGAAGAAGACTTTTTGGACGCTCCGCTGGAAGTTCCCGTGGGTGACGGTCGAAGGATCGATATTGAGATTGGACTCAGCGTTATCGAAGTAAAGAAAGATCTGCGAAGGGAAAGCCTGCGCAAAGAGGCCGTTTCTCAGTTGGCTGGCTATGTGGCCACGAGAAGCAATGATCTTGGGCAGCGCTACACCGGTATTTTGACTGATGGCATCTTGTGGTCGGGGTTCCACCTGTCGGAAAATGCCCAGCTGATCGAAGTTTCCTCCGTTCGACTGGAGAGCAAGCCTGACAGCATAGACCAGTTTGTTTTTTGGCTTGAGGGCTTCTTGGCAACGGCCAAGAACATTACGCCAAGTCCAACCAACATTAAGTCAAGGCTCGGAGAAAAGAGCTCGGCCCACTCGTTGGATCGATCAAGCATCGCGGATCTTTATTCTCGTCACAAAGAGTTACCAACAGTCGCTTTGAAAAGAGAACTATGGGCAAAACTCTTAACGACTGCACTAGGAACGCAGTTTCCCGACACTGATGAGTTGTTTGTCGAACATACGCTTCTTGTGCTTTCCGCAGAAATCGTTGCACACGCCGTAGTTGGCTTTGATCTATCGAGTCAGAATCCGACATCTATGGTAACTGGAGCGCTTTTTTCGCAGGCTCAAATTTATGGGGTTGTTGAGGCTGATTTTTTCGACTGGATAATAGAAGTTCCTGGTGGTGACCGCTTTGTTCGATCCTTGGCCCGACGGCTGTCTAGGTTCAATTGGAGTGATGCCCAACATGATGTGATGAAGGTACTGTACGAGTCTGTAATCAGCCCCGAACAACGCAAAGCGCTTGGAGAATACTATACGCCTGACTGGCTTGCGGAACAGGTCGTATCAACTGCGATCGACAGCCCATTGGACCAATCAGTTCTAGACCCGGCCTGCGGGTCGGGAACATTTCTATTTCATGCTATTCGGTGTCACCTGCGCGCCGCCAAAGAAGCAGGAATCGGAGATGCTCAGCAAACTTCGAGTGTTGTTGAACACATATTTGGCATCGATATTCATCCAGTTGCCGTCACTCTCGCTCGCGTAACTTATTTGCTAGCTCTGGGCACAGAGCGACTAAGGCGTCCAGACAGACCAGCAATTACTATCCCTGTATTTCTTGGTGACAGTATGCAATGGGGCGCGTCGGAGGATATCTTCGGACACGACATGCTGACCATCCCTACATCTTCAGGGATGACGCTCATTCCCGAAGAACTCAAGTTTCCTGATAGGCTACTGGACGATGCTGGTGTGTTCGA
Source organism: Gymnodinialimonas sp. 202GB13-11 (assembly GCF_040932485.1). Lineage (NCBI taxonomy): Bacteria > Pseudomonadati > Pseudomonadota > Alphaproteobacteria > Rhodobacterales > Paracoccaceae > Gymnodinialimonas > Gymnodinialimonas hymeniacidonis. Next base: position 35,654 of record NZ_JBFRBH010000001.1, read on the forward strand.
TCGACTTGTGGCGGAGATGTCCGAACGTGTGCATCAAAGATCGGCGGGTTCAGCGGTACCGTCGTTGGCTGCCACCTTTCGGCGATATGGTATATCCAGCGAAGATAAAAGTATTTTGTCTGAAACGTTTTCCCTTATGTGCTCACTGCATGATCAAGGGCGAGACCATATTTGGGGGTACTACGTCCGGAATGTCGCTAGACCCAGGTGGCTAAGCCGGTCAGGGAACAGAGTCGACGTGTTGGTTGGTAACCCACCTTGGCTTTCTTATCGTTTCATGCCGGAGGAGGTACAAAACGCATTCAAGGAAATGTCGAAAGCACGCGGTTTGTGGCATGGGGCATCAGTTGCGACCAACCAAGATCTATCATCACTCTTTGTTTGTCGAGTTGCACAACTCTATTTGAGGTCTGCTGGGCGGTTTGGTTTTGTTCTGCCCGAGGCCGCACTTACGCGAGCTCAGTTTAAAGGTTTTCGGACCGGCTCCTATCCCAGCCCTCGTGAACCAGTTGGATTAGCCTTTGAAAGGCCATGGTCGCTAAATGCTGTGAAACCAGCCTTCTTCCCGGTGCCCGCATGCGCGATCTTCGGGACAAGAAACGAAAATGCGCCGACCGGTCTGACAATGCCACCAGATAGGTGGGCTGGGCGCTTGCCATCAAGCGGGTCGAATTGGTCGGAGGCAGAGGACCACATCAGCGTGGAACCGGGGACCGAGACAAATACTAATGATGCACAACTCAGCCCTTATCATCCTCGCTTCAATCAAGGCGCATCGCTGGTACCTCGCATGCTGTTTTCGGTTCACGTTTCAAATACAAATCCATTGGGCTCTGGTGCTGGATGGGTTGCAGTTGAATCTGCAAGATCAAACCAAGAGAAAAAGCCTTGGAAGGAACTCCCCGATCTCGAAGGATCTGTTGAGTCCCAGTTCATCCGCGAGATGCTACTTGGAGAGTCGATTGCACCTTTTTTAGTTCGGAACTCGCAAACAGTAGTGGTTCCCTTAGAGAACAACACTCTGCTTTCTGCCGATGATGAACGACTGGATCATTTTCCCGGGATGGCTAAGTGGTGGCGATCTGCAGAGGAAGTTTGGTCTGAAAATCGCGCCAGCGCTCGCCTCAGCCTCAGCGAACAAGCTAACTACCGAAACAAGTTGACTGACCAAATCAGTACCGCAAGTACTCGTGTGGTCTACGGTGCCTCTGGCACGTATTTGTCAGCCGCTCGCATCGACGACTCCGCGATCCTAATTGACACCAAACTTTATTGGTGTGCGACGAATACAAGCAATGAAGCGGAATATCTGGTTACCGTCTTGAATGCCCCGATCACGACTGAACGGGTTCGACCACTCCAATCGAGGGGCGAACACAATCCCAGAGATTTTCACAAGCATGTTTGGAAACTACCGATCCCTGAATATGATGAGAGCAATAGTTTACATAGGGAACTTGTAGAAGTTGGAGGTGAGTGCGCGGTTTTCGTCGCTGGACTTGAACTCCCAAAATCAGTCCGCTTCGAGAGCGTACGTAGGTTTATTCGAGACGAACTTGAAGCTGCTGGATACTCGTTGAGACTTAATGATTTGGTTGGAAATCTGCTTGGACGATGAAGAGACAAAAGCTGGCTTGCACTCACTACGCGGTGAGACTGGATAGGACAGGTTCCACATGTTCATGATACGTTCTTTTCACTCAACGGCGTACTTGCTTGTTTTGAGCAATCGTTTGGAGGCCAGTTCGGACAGATAGATGGCAGAAACCCAGATCGAATGGACCGACGCGACTTGGAATCCTGTTGCGGGATGCAGCATCCAGTCCGCGGGATGCACCCATTGCTACGCGATGCAGATGGCCAAACGCCTCGAAGCTATGGGGATGGAGAAGTACGAGGGTCTGACCCGCCGGAGCGGGGATAGGACGGTCTGGACGGGTGTTGTCAGGCTCGATGAGAAATCTCTCGACGTTCCGCTCAGATGGAAGAAACCGCGGAAAATCTTCGTCAATTCAATGAGTGACCTTTTCCACGAGCAAGTGCCTGAAAACTTTGTCGGGAAGGTCTGGGATGTGATGCGGCGGACGCCCCAGCATCACTACCAAATTCTGACGAAGCGACCTGATCGCATGGCAGAAATTGTTGAACAGATTACGGATGTGCCTCTTTCCAATGTCTGGCTTGGGACCAGCGTAGAAGACCGGGAGGTTATCGGGCGCATTAGCGACCTCAGACGGGTGCCGGCCGCTATCAGGTTCATATCCTTTGAGCCCCTCATCGGCTCGGTTGGTGGTGTTGATCTAGAAGGCATTCACTGGGCGATTGTTGGCGGTGAAAGTGGCCGCCTGGCACGACCGATCAAGGAAGCTTGGATTGATGAAATTCACGAACAGTGCGTTGATCAGTCTGTAGCATTCTTCTTCAAGCAGTGGGGCACATGGGGAAAGGACAACAAAAAACGCTCGAAGAAAGCAAACGGTCGCGAATATCGCGGTCAGGTTTGGGATGAAATGCCGGTAACAGCCGCGCTGTGACCACTTGGGAAAACTGGGGCTCGTATGGCCAAGAAAGAATATGATTGGCTTAACGGGGCCGAGTTGCTGGATCACACCAAGCGCAAGCTAAAGATCCTCGACGACTATCTGTTCGACTACCTTACGATCAGATGCCAGCTGCCACAGCAACAGAAATTCCGTTTAGCGATTGTCGATGGCTTCGCGGGGGGCGGCCGCTATGACTGCGGTTCGGCGGGATCACCGATCGTCTTCATCCAGGGACTGGAGCGCGCGCTCACCAAGATCAATATTGATCGATTGGTACAAGGCCTCGGCGAGATCGAACTTGAATGCCTGCTGATCCTAAACGATCGGGACGGTGAAGTTGTCGAACTCCTGAAGAGAAACTGCGCACCGCTGTTGGCGGCGATCAAGACACAGACACCCAAGCTGCACGTGCAGCCGGTTTTCATGGTTGAGACCTTCGAGAAGGCTCACCCGGAGATCAAGGCCTTGATCCAACAGGGTCGGTACCGGAACGTGTTGTTCAATCTGGACCAGTGTGGCGTGTCACAGATCAATCTCGATACCGTGCTCGACATCATGAATGTTAGCTCGTCAGTCGAGATTTTCTACACGTTCATGGTCAAGTCACTCCTCGCCTATCTTTCGAAGAACAATCCCACGCGTCTGGCCTCTCAACTGAAAGCACTGGATGTGAGCGCCGGTGAGCAAACAAAACTGCATCAAGGGACAAGCAACGACGCGTGGATGGGGGCCGCGGAGCGCCTCGTCTTCGAGAATTTTCATCGCTTTGCCCGGTACGTAAGCCCATTCTCAATCAACAATCCTGATGGTTGGCGATACTGGCTGATCCATTTTTCCAATTCTTACCGTGCCCGACAGGCGTACAACATGGTGCTGCATGACAATGCTTCGGCCCAGGCCCATTTCGGTCGGTCTGGACTGAATATGCTGAGCTATGATCCAAGAGACGACGAAGGTCAGGCCTATCTGTTTGATACATCCGGCAGAAAGAAAGCCAGAGACCAACTGATGTATGACATCCCGCGTCTTGTAACAGATCAGGGTGACGCAATTAGTGTCGAGGCCTTCTATGAGGGCATCTACAACCTCACACCCGCTCACCGAGATGACATTCACTCTGCAATCGGCAACAACCCAGACCTTGAAGTTTTTACGCCATCAGGCGGCAAACGGCAAAAGTCGACGACAATATCCGCCGGCGATACGCTCAAAATGAAAAGCCAGAAGAGTTTTTTCCCTATGTTTCCTCCATTGCCGCCGAAACGAAAAAAGCGCGAGTAGCTCGTAATCTAATTCGTGACTTGCTAAAGAGTAGACAGATTCAACGTCTGCTTTTTGGGACAGCGAGTCTACTTTCTGCGTAGGCAGCGAAGGTCCGTTTCCCGCCCATGCTGTTGAAAAACTCTGTGTTGCAGTGCGGCAAGCCGTTTGATTCACTCGATTTATCGAGATTGGGAGGATCGGGCGATGATGGGCATGCAAAAGGTTGAAGCGCAGCTGTTTTATGAGTTCGATTTAGACGCTCACGTGCCGCCCAATCACGTACTGAGAGAGATTGACCGGTTCCTCGACATGGGCGACATGCGGGCGAAGCTGCAGCCGTTCTACAGCCATACGGGTCGCCCTTCGATTGATCCCGAGCTCATCGTCCGGATGCTTGTGATTGGTTATGTGATGGGCATTCGTTCTGAGCGTCGCCTTTGTCAGGAGGTGCATCTCAATTTGGCGTATCGTTGGTTTTGCCGCCTTGGACTGGACGACAAGGTCCCTGACCATTCGTCCTTCTCACGCTACCGCCATGGCAAGTTCCGTGACAGCGACTTACTGCGTCACATCTTCGAGGCAACTGTGGAGCGCTGCCTGAAGGAAGACCTCGTCTCCGGCGAGGGCTTCGCGGTTGACGCCAGCCTGATCCCTGCGGATGCCAACAAAGCCCGTTCCATTGCAGCTAAGGATTGGAACGAAGATGTCGCCCGCGACGCAGGCAACCGCGCGGCTCGAGAATACTTGGAAACACTTGATGACGCGGCTTTTGGCGCGGCGTCGCCTGTTCAGCCCAAGTTCGTGGCCAAGTCAGATCCGGCGGCCCAGTGGACGCGCGCTGAGGAAAGCCGCCCCTACTTCGCCTATGCTACGAACTACCTGATCGACACGAAGAGCTCTGTCATCATGGACGTTGAGGCGACGCGTGCGATCCGACAAGCAGAGGTGGGTGCCTCGCAAACAATGCTGGATCGCACGGAAAGACGCTTCGGTATCAGGCCGGACTGGCTTGCCGCGGACACGGCCTATGGCTCCAGCGATAACTTGGGACGGCTGGTCAAGAAGCGTGGCATCATTCCATTCATTCCGGTGATCGATCACTCAAACCGCAAAGACGGCGCATGGACACGGTTCGAGTTTGAATATGACGAAGCGAACGATCAGTACATCTGCCCGGGAGGCTTCGCGCTCAAGCAGTTCCGCCGGAATTACTCTGATCCCAATCGAGGCAAAGACATCCGGGGCACTCGAAAATACCGAGCACTCAAGTCCGATTGCGAGCGATGTCCTTCGAAAGAAAAATGCTGCCCTAATGCGAACTGCAGATCTATCAGCCGAGAAGAGCACGAGGACGCCAGGGACTTCGCACGCTCCAGCCGGAAAACGAAAGCGTACAGAGTCAGCCGCGACAAACGGAAGAAAGTTGAGATGCTCTTTGCGCATCTGAAGCGCATCCTGAACCTGACCAGGTTGCGACTACGCGGCTCCAAAGGTGCCAAGGATGAGTTCCTTCTCGCCGCAATCGCACAGAACCTCAGAAAGCTCGCAAAGCTCAGGCCCAAGAACGTCCAAACGGAGGTTGCGGCATGATCTGAACGATCAAATCTGTACATTTACGTCGCGGCCGGACCAGCGGCCGGGGCAAACAGCTCACGTAGAAACTCCAGCGGCGATCCCGTCGTCAAATGCGCCGGGTTCTTCAACAGAACCCACCCATTCTGTGGAAAAACAGCGTGTTGCTGGCGCAGAAAGTGAGCTGGTGAACGCGGCGCAAGCGCCTTTCTTGTCGGGCTTTGCTCGTTTACTGCGGTGCGGGAAAGATCTCGGCTAGTTTGCGGAGGTTTTGGGCGGTAGCGGCGAGGAGGAATTCGTCGTTCGCGCCGCATGGTCCTCGTAGTCGGAGCCGCCCCAGCCCGAGGATGCGTTTGAGGTGCGCAAAGAGCATTTCCACTTTCTTCCTGAGCTTCATTGAGATGTCGTATTGGCCGGTTTTGGCGATATCGCGTGCAATATGGCGAGCGTCTTCGTGTTCTTCGCGGGTTACCTTGCGCGCGTCTACGTTTGAACAGCACTTGGCTTTGGATGAGGAGGCCTGGGACACTTCCTTCAAGGTGCGATAGCGCGCAGTGCCCTTGCCGGTTGGGCCCCGGTTCGGATCGGAGTAGTTGCGGCGAAACTGCTTGAAGGCGTGTCCTTCGGGACAGATGTACTGGTCGTTCTTGGAATCCCATTCAAAGTCCGCATGCGTCCATTTCCCATCGCTGCGACCGGACTTGTCGAAGGCAGGTATTTCCGGTGCGATCTTGCGGTCGACCAGCCAGCCTAGCAGGGGCCCAGTTCTATACGCCGTGTCCGCAATCAAGCGCTCTGGATGCAAATCAAACTTCTGCTTCACCCGCTTCAGCATCGTCTTAGTCGATCCCACCTCGGCTTGCCGGATCGAACGGGTCGCTTCGACATCGGCGATCACGCCGTGGTCTGTGTCGATCAGATAATTGTCGGAATTGCTAAAGAATGCAGGACCCTTACGGGCCGCCGTTCATTGGCTTGCCCGATCAGAATGAGAGGTGAACTTGGGCTCGACCTCACTTGCCGCGCCGAACGCAGCTTAGTCCAGTGTGTCTAGATACTCGCGAACCGCGCGAGGTGCATCTTTTGGATCAATGCTTGATGCGTCCCACTCCTCCTTCGGCGTCGAGTTCTGTTTGTTTGCATCAGCCTCGATCAGGCTGGCCTCGATGGCCATACGCTGACCGCTGACGAGGCCTTCCTCAATGCAGCGTGCCAGGGTCATCTCGAACAGATGACGCAGCAGTTCGTTCTCGCGAAAGCGGCCTTGCCGGTTCTTCGAGAAGGTGGAGTGGTCGGGAACGCGGTCGGTCGGATCGAGACAGCAGAACCACCGATATGCCAGGTTCAGATGTACCTCTTCGCACAGCCGCCGCTCAGATCGGATGCCGAAGCGGTAGCCGACAATTAGCATACGGATCAGCAACTCAGGGTCTACCGACGGGCGGCCAGTGTGACTGTAGAACTTTGCGAGATGCGCGCGGATACTGGTCAAATCAACGAACCGATCAATCGACCGCAACAGGTGGTTTTGAGGCACGTGGTCTTCCAAGGAGAACTCGTAGAACGATGCCGCCTGCGCTTCCTGCCTCCGTCCCATCATCGCCAATCCCTCCCGACAGGACGAATTGAATCAGCGACTTACGCCCCGATCAAGGAAGAGTTTGTCAACGAGATACGCCCTTCCTTCCGTAACGTTCATTCACCTTCGTGGCCCAATTGTCGGTAATCGGCGGCGAATAGACCGAGGTTGAAATGCAACGGAACTGCGACACTCACGCAGCATTCTTTGGCTACTCCTGCCGCCAAACAGACCAGAGAGTAGCTGGCGAAATCTCGGTGCGCTTGACATGATGCGGACCATTAGCGCTGTGCCTTTCAAAATTGGCTGCAGAGAGGCTGTACCGCCATTCCCCGCGGCAGACTGGAGGGACTTTCTTTCTCGCGATGTAACTTGGGAAAGGGCACCGCTGAGCAATCCGTAGCGGGGGAGTGTTTTGCTTGTTATTGGACGCCTGCTCGATTTGAATTAAGGCAATAGAAATAGTGTTTTATCCTGAAACCGGACGGTTGTGCATTCGCCGTCGTCGTTGCTCAAAACACGTCCAATTCCATTATCCAGCGCGATTGTCACTGATCCTTTAACAGTAAATGGTACAGCTCAGAGTATTGTTCGAGCGCAACTGTCCCGTTTAATTCACGAGACCCTTGTGTTTGAATGAGGTATGTTTTCATCCCAGCTGCCAAGCCGGCGGACGCGCCCGTCACGCTGTCCTCAATGACAGCACACTCTGCTGGTTCTACATCCAATAAAGAAGCTGCGCGGAGATACGGCTCCGCATTTGGTTTCCCGAGGTGGACGTCATTTCTTGTGACGCTGATAAAGCCGGGTTTTGTGAGGCGGGTTCGGTCAAGATTGGCGTTTACGATCAGGCGATCCGAGTTGGACACAACCGCTTGTTTGACCCCAAGAGCAGCGGCAGCATTCCACAGTCTTAGCGCTTCTGTAACGGGAGCCACTGCGTCGATGTCGGCCATGTAGTGGTGAAGCTTCAAGGCTCCCCAATCTGCCATTGAGAGTGTCAAGGCGTGACAGGTGCACAACCATTGATAGACGGCGTCAGCGGATTTGCCGATGACCCGAGCGTGCATGTCTTCAGGCGGATCAAGTCCAACCTCCTGAAGCGCTGCGACCAACGCCCTTTCATGCACAGGCTCGCTATCCACTAGTGTGCCGTCGAGATCCCATAGCAGTGCCTTGATCGTCATCATCTTGTATCCGAAATCTTTTGTATGTTTGCCAAGCTCCGATTGATCGGCAACAAGGCTGTTTTGGCGGTTTCGAACAGGCCTATCTGATCGGCGTAGACTTGTTTCAGGGTCGCATCAGGCACCACATCAGGGCCAAAGGCTGCATAGGCGTTAGTTGCCTGTTGAACCGTGGCAAAGGTGCCGCTTCCGACCTGGGCAAGGGCGGCGCAGCCCAACAGGCCGCTTTCAGGTTCCGCCGTTGGCCGGATGGCCTGCCCCAGAACACTGGCCTTGATCCTAAGCCAGAGATCGGATTTGCGGCCCCCGGCTGCTGCGACTATCGGTCCGGTGGGACATCGCGATGCCCAGATGGGCTGGCTGGCAATGTGCATAGCGATGGCCACGCCTTCCATAACGGCTCTGGCCATGTGTCCTACATCATGTTTCGCACTCAGACCGATGAATGCACCTCGGGAGGCGGCTCCGTCCCCCAGCCGTTCACCGGTGAGGTAGGGGAGAAACAACAATCCCTCAGCTCCGGCAGATACGGCCTCGGCGCGCTGGTTGAGGTCTTCGAAGCCGATGCGCTTAGAGCTAATGATCTTGTGTAACCATCTCAGGGCATCACCGGCGGCATCTACGACCGCGAAGGCACCCCATTGGCCGTCGGCGGTCATCACATTCATAACCATTGGATCAATCACCGGTCTGGGGCCGATGGCTGTCAGCAAATACGACGTTCCTGTTATGTCGCTAAGGGCACCTTCGCCCACGGCTCCTGATCCTAAGATGGCACAGGGGTAGTCGCCCGCACCGGCAGAAACAGGCAAACTGACTGGCAGGCCGGAACGCTTACTTGCCTCGGTTCGAACGGACCCGATAATGTCCCACGGCGCCAGAATAGAAGGCAAAAGTGACATGTCGATTCCGAGAAGGCCGGCGTTTCCAACGGACCAGTGTCGAGTGTCCGGGTCCATCAGGAAACTTGATCCTGCCTCGGTCCAATCCATCGCGGCATTGCCCGTGAGACGCAGGTTGAGAAAGTCCTTCGGCATCAGGAGTGTTTTGGAGCGGTCCAGCAGCCGCGGGTTATGTTTGGCCAGCCACGCCAGCTTGACGCCCGGCCATGCTGACGTCGCCGGATTGGCAAATGGACCGTGGCCGCCTAGCCGCGTCAGTTGTTCGTTAAGCTTCTGGGCTGTCTGTTCGCTCCGTTTGTCGTTCCACAACATGGCGGTTCTTGCGGTCAGTTCTCCGGCCTTATCAACCAGAACTGGCGCGTGCATGTGACCGCAGCAGCACAGGGCGCTGACGGTTTGGTTTGTGTGTCGCGCGGCCAGTGATCGAGTGGCAGCACACAAAGCTGACCACCAATCCTCCGGGGCCTGCTCAACCCAGCCGTGCTGGGGATATGACGTCTGGAGCGGGATGCTCTCGCTGTCTCGGATCCGGCCGGTTGGATCAACCAACGCTGCCCGTAGGCTACCGGTTCCCAGGTCAATTGCGACGACATCCCCACCGCTAGATGCATATTGCATTAGAACGGCTTAAAATGAAGGTGGATGAGGTTGAAAAGGATTAAGATGACCGCTGACCAAAGGATGAATTCCATAGGCCATTTCACCAGTTTGAAACGGTCGTTCAGCACCTTTCCCACCAGCATGACTACGAGCGCGGGAAGAGACGCGGGATAGTGTTCAAGATTGCCTGCCATGGCAGTACAACTGCCCATCAGGACAATAACAATAAGGCCGAGGACAAGCCAGGATCGGGTTCCGGTCATGGGGCACCTCGTGTGGGGTCGGTCGCTGCGGCTTGGGCAGTGGTGTGTCCACTTTTGGCGTCGAAAAGGTAGATTCGTTCTTGATCTGCGCTTAGATGCACAACGCTGCCTGCGGAATTCGCGAAACGATCGGTGTCCTGTGTTGTCGCGCGCACCTTGAAATCCTGCCCGCCGATATCGAAAGAAAAAAGGTTTTCGGCCCCCATCGTTTCGACGGCTTTGATTTCGGACGGAAAGCTACCTGAAACAGCTTCCGCATGAATGCTAAGATGTTCGGGCCGTACGCCCAACCTTTGGGGGCCAGAGACCACCTTGTTGTGATCGAGCCAACTCGTATCGAGATTTGCAGCAAAGCCATCCCCTCGAGCCTTCGCTTGTTGGAGGTCGACACTAAGGATATTCATGTGCGGCTCGCCCACGAAGCCCGCGACAAATTCCGTTGCTGGCCGATCAAAAATTTCTTGCGGGGACGCGAATTGCAGAACCTGGCCCTCATTGATCACGGCAATGCGGTCGGCCATAGACATAGCCTCCAATTGGTCATGACTGACAAAAACCGTGGTGCGCGCCAGCTCTTTTTGGAGGTGTCGCAACTCCGTCCGCATATGGGCACGCAATTTGGCATCCAGATGGCTGATGGGCTCATCCATCAGAAAAACATCGGCATCGCGCACCAACATTCGCCCAATCGCTACCCTTTGGGCCTGCCCGGCTGACAGCTTGTCCGTGGAGCGGCGCAGTACGTCCTCGATTTGCAGGAGCGCGGCAACTTCATCGACCTTGGAACGGATCGTGGCTTTGCTCATGCCCCGTACTTTCAGCGGGTAAGCCAAGTTCTGAAAGACCGAGAGGTGGTGGTAGAGAACGTTGGCCTGAAAAACCATACCGACATTCCGATACCTTGGCTTGAGGTATGTGACATTGCGGTCACCGATTTCGATTCGTCCGGCGGACGGCATCAGCAGCCCGGCAATCATCCGGAGCGTCGTTGTTTTCCCGCAGCCTGATGGGCCCAGAAAGAAAATAAACTCTCCATCCTCGATATGGAAGTTGATGTCGTCGACAGCCACGAACTCTCCGAACGTGCGGCGTAATTGTTCGACCTTGATACCAGCCATCTTAGCGCACCAGTCCCATTGAAAGCCCGCTGATGAACTGTCGTTGCACTGCGATGACGAAGATCATGATCGGGGCTGTGATAATCAGACACGCAGCACCTAAGACATCCCATGACACCTCAGCATTGACGGCAAATGTCACGACAGCGGGCGGCAGTGTCTTGGCTTCGGATCCAGTGAGGAAGAACGCAAAGGCGTATTCATTCCAACTCAGAATGAGCACAAAGATTGCCGTCGCGGTGATTGCGGGAGTCATCATTGGCAAGACAACGCGCCGGAATGCGCCGAGCCAGGTATCCCCGTCGACGAGAGCGATTTCTTCCAGCTGTCTGGGCACTTCCTCGAAGTATCCTTTCAGCATCCAGACCACGAATGGAAGCTGCATGGCGGTATAGAGAATGATCAGACCGATACGGGTGTCGAGCAGGTTCACGGTTTGGAAGATAAGGAACATCGGCAGCACGATGGCGACCGCTGGCATCATCCGATTGGTTAGGATCCAGAAAGCGACATCATCTTTGCCAACGAAGTCGAAACGCGCCAAGGCATAGGCGCAGAACATTCCTAGCGTGACCGAAAGGATTGTGGATGCCACCGCTACGATGGCGGAATTCATCATGAAGTACAGCATGTCGCGCTCGATGATGAGTTCGCGGAACGCGTCGAGCGTTGGTTGAAAGATCCATTGCGGCGGCATGCTCTGCGCGGTCTCTCGGGACATGAACGCGGTCAGCACGATCCAGATCACCGGCAAGCTGGCAATCGCAGAGGCCAAGCCAAGGATCGCATGGACCCACCAGTTGCGTTCTTCTTCCGGGGCGTCGGGGGAAGTGATGGAGCTCAGGTCTTGTCTCATTGTGGCACCTTCATTCCCTTTCTTCGATGCTGGTGCGGCTGAGCACCTTCACGAACACGAAGCTCAGCACCACGATGATCACGAAGATCACCAGCGACAGGGCAGCCGCCTTCGAGACGTTGAAGAACCGAAACCCGAGGTTTGTCAGCCAGATATTCAAGGTTTCGGTGGAATTGCCCGGCCCACCCGCCGTCAGGACGGCGATTTGGTCATAGGTGCGGAAGGCATCCATGGTCCGAATTACTACAGCGATTAAAATAGCTGGGCGCAGCATCGGCAGGGTGATGGTCCAGAAAACCCGCCAGGAGGAGGCACCGTCGATTTCAGCCGCCTCGTAGGGTTCGGGTGGGATAGCCGCCAGACCGGCGGAAAGGATCAGGAACATGAAGGCCGTCCATTGCCAGACGTCGATGAAAATCAGTGTGCGAAGAGCTGATCCTGGCGCCGACAGAAAGGTCGGCGGCGCAATGTTAAGGAAAGTCGCAATCTCGTTGGAGTAAAACGAGATGAGGCCAGAGTTCGGGAACAGCATGTAGCGCCAGATCAAACCCACGACGAGCGGCGGGATGACCATCGGCAACAGAAGCAACAGGCGGTAGACTGCTTTTCCGCGGATGTTTCGCTTGAATAGAAGCGCCAGCCCGAGACCGGCCCAGAATTCGATGAAAACGGCCGTGATCGTGTAAATGAAAGTGATGCGCAATGCGTTGAAGAACTGCGGATCCTGCATCAAGTCCTGATACTGTTCAAGCCCGAGGAAAAACGTGTCGAGTTGCGGGCGAGACAGGATGATGTTCGTGCTGGCCAAATAGATCGAGTAGCCGAACGGAAAAATGCCGACCACAAGCAGGATGATCAGCGTGGGCGCCATCAGAAGCCAAGGGAAATAGGCACGGTTTTGGATGCTGACTTTGGGAGCAGGAGGAGTAGCCGCATCCCGCGGAGGAGAAGTATTAGATCGACCATCAAGGGAAGTGTCTGTCATCGTCTGCTCCTCTCTCAATTAAACTTCGGAATAGCGCGCCGCCCGAACGCAGGGCTGGGCGGCGGCGTGGTTGCGTAACGGGGTCAGCCCCAGTCAGACGGAGACCGATCATAGTAGCTCAGATCCCGCCACAGTTGTGGCGGATTGTTCGCGCCATCGCGGTAGTATCCCCCCCGGCGGAATGCCGCGCTCATGTCGCGCTCCATGCCGAGCAAGGCTTCTTCTGCCGAGATCTCGTTGCCCCAGGCACGGTTGCCGTAAAGCCCCATCACCTCAGAGATTTCAGCCCACTCGGGCACCCGGATCCGCTCATCGGGGTTGGCACGATTGACCATGTAGTCGTACAGATCAAAGCCCCAGGGCTGCGCTTCCTGAACCTCGGGGTTCTGGAAAGTGGAGTGGCGTACCGCAGGCGCTCCACCGACCGCTGCGCGCGTCAGGCGATCGGCGTGGGTGATCCATTGGATGAAGAACCACGCGGCCTCTTTTTGTTGAGAGTCGACAGAGATCGAGAGCCCCCAGGACCCAAAGAAGGGATCTGTGCGACCCGACGGCCCGATCGGTGTGTGAAGGGCTACATTTTTGCCAGCCACCGGCAGCGCAGGGTCCTCATAGTGCGATCCGATGAAGCCAGAATAGGTGATCGAGCCGCCGGCATTGCCTTGCTGATAAACGGCCAGCTGTTCGCCGTAGCCATAGTTTAGGTCGTCAGCAGGCGTGAAGTCACGCAGGCCGAGGTAGTACTGTAAGGCGGCAAGATTATTGTCGTTGGCGATGGTCACTTCCCAATCGGCGTTGACGAATTCATTGCCAACGTTCGAAGCGTCTTGCCAAGCATAGAGGTAGGGCGTGAACATCCAGCCCCAGAACCATCTCTGTGGCCCCGTAACATAGCCGGCAAGGCCGTCATTGTTCTCCATCAAAGTGCCGCAGATCTCGCGCATGGCTTCGGCAGTGAAGCTACCATCGAAGCGACCGGGGACAGTCAGCCCCGCGGACTCGATCAAGTCGGAGCGGAACATGTTACCGACGGTGCCACAATCGTAAGGCACATTGTACATGGTGTCGTCATAGACCCCGGTGCCGGAATAGACGCGCGAGATGAAGTCGTTCACGTCATAATCTTCGGCAGTCAAATCGGGGTTCGACAGATATTGCGAGACGGGCTCCAGGTAGCCTGCCGCTGCATATTCCGCGAGCCACATGATATCGACGGTGAACAGGTCATAGCGACCCGTGCGTGACGACATGTCCAGAAGCGTCCGCTCACGTGTGTTTTCGAACGGTGCGAATTCGATGTTCACCGAGATTCCGGTGAGCTCTTCGAATTCCGCGATCTGGTTCCACAGCGGGTCGTGATGCGCGAACTGCACCGCTAGCATGTTCAGCGTAGTCCCCTCAAACTGCCGCATACGATCGGATTGTGCGCGCACGATGGCGGGCGCAAAGATTGCGGTGCTTCCTAGCAGGGCCGAGAATTGCCGTCTGTTGAATTTGGTTTTCATGGTTTGCTCCTCCGTTGGTCGACATTTTGAATGGGTCGGGTCTGGCGCCTTTAGGCAGCCAGGTCGGTGTTGGTTGAAGCGGTGGCGAGGGTGCGACCGGTCTGTCCGTCGAAAAGGAACAAACCATTGGGATCGACGCGGAAATGGATTGGCCCTCCAATGTTTCCGCGCAGATTTTGGTGGGCCGCGCCGCGCGACCAGATGCGCACGATCTGACCATCGATTTCGGCATCATAGACGGTCTCAGAACCAAGGGTTTCAACGGCATAGACCTTGCCGGTTTCCACGTTCGGTTGGCCTGCCTCCTCTGGACTGGCCAGTGCAATCCGATGAGGGCGAATGCCCAAGATTAGAGCGTTGCCAACATGCGCAGCCAAATCATGTCGATTGATCCATGTCTCCGGGACAATTACTTCAAATTGCTCACCGCGAACGATCCAATTTCCACCGTCTTGCATCAAGCGACACGGAAGCGTGTTCATCGACGGTTCGCCCACAAAGGTAGCTACGAACAGGTTCATAGGCCGGTCAAAGATGTCTCGAGGGGTGCCGATCTGTTGCACGACTCCCTTGTCCAAAACAACAATTTTGTCACCCATAGTCATCGCTTCGAGTTGATCGTGTGAAACATACAAGATGGTCGCGGCTAACTCTTTTTGGAGGCGCTTGAATTCGACGCGCATGTGCGCCCGAAGTTTTGCATCCAACGCCGAAATCGGTTCATCCATGAGGTAAGCATTTGCGTCACGTACAAGGGCGCGACCGATGGCTACCCGTTGCTGCTGCCCGCCTGATAATTCGCGGGGGCGGCGGTCTAGAAGAGGTGTGATGTCCAGAATTTCAGCCGTCGTCCCAATCTTTTCGCGCATCGCGCTGTCTGAAAGGCCACGAAGGCGAAGTGGGTAGGCCATGTTCTCGAAAACGCTCAGGTGCGGATACATGGAGTGTTTGTCGTAGACCATGGCAACGTCTCGGTCCCGCGGCGCGAGTCCTGCCGCTGGACTTCCGCCAATCAAGATTTGCCCAGACGTCGGCTGATCCAACCCAGCAATTAAGCGCAAGGTAGTGGTTTTTCCGGCGCCAGACGGGCCCAGAAGGAACACAAATTCCCGGTTTTCGACATCAAATGTCACGTTGTCGAGCGCCGTCAAATCCGGCGCGAAGACCTTGGACAGCCCTTCGATACAAATCTGAGACATGGTTGCGATTCCCTCTGCAAGCATTTCCGCCCGATGCATCACATAAAGAAAAGAATTTTGTTGCAAGTCAATCATTATCGAAATAAATTTCCTACGAGGTCAATGTCTGGCCAGCGTGGAAGGAACTCGAATGGATCTTGGATTGTCAGGGCAACGCGTGCTGGTAACAGCCTCTTCTGCGGGCATTGGAGAAGCGATCGCCACGTCATTTGCACGAGAGGGCGCGACTGTCATTCTCAATGGTCGAAGCCAGGCGACTGCGGCTGCCGCAAAGGCGAGAATAGAGGACGCAATCGACGGCGCTAAGGTCGAATTCGTGGTTGCGGATCTGGGATCTGCGGAAGGCTGCGAAGCCGCGATCGACGGCCTTCCAGCCGGGTCCGTGGATGTACTTGTCAACAACCTAGGCGTTTACGAGCCCATTGATTTCTTCGACACCACGGATGCCCATTGGCAGCGCCTGTTTGAGATCAACGTCATGAGCGGTGTTCGGCTCTCGCGCCATTTCCTTGAAGGTATGCTAAAGAAAAAGGCGGGCCGGATCGTTTTCGTGTCGAGCGAAAGTGGTATCAACCCGGCCCCAGAGATGGCCCACTACTCCGCCACCAAAACCATGCAGATTTCGGTTTCCCGAAATCTGGCCGAGATGACGAAGGGCACGGATGTGACCGTAAACTCCGTCCTGCCTGGCCCGGTGAATACTCAGGGGGTTGGCGATTTCATTGCTGCGGTGTTCCCAGAGCTGCCTCGTGAAGAGGCACACGCCAAGTTTATGAGGGAAAACCGCCCGACGTCGCTGATTGAGCGCCTGTCTCGCCCTGAAGAGATCGCTGATTTCGTCTGCTTTATCGCAAGCGCGCGAGCGTCGGCAGTGAACGGCGCTGCGTTGAAGGTTGACGGCGGGATGATACGATCCGTTTTCTAGAAATTTATTCTTTCTGAATTGAATCATAAAGAAAGAAATTTTATGTTGAAGTTAGTGGGATGAAATTCGATTCGGTGAGGCGCTATGATCCAAAACGTTCTTGACCAAGTTGCCAATGCCCGCTTGTTGCCGGTTGTCGTGTTGGGGCGCGTTGAAGACGCAGTGCCCTTAGGGCGGGCATTGGTCGACGGCGGCTTGCCAGTGGCCGAAATCACATTTCGCTCGGACGCAGCCGAGGCGTCCATTCGAGCCATCGCAGCCGAAGTTCCTGAAATCCTGCTTGGGGCAGGGACTGTTCTGACTGAAGATCAGGTAAGAGCCGCGGCGGCAGCCGGGGCGCAGTTTCTTGTGACGCCGGGGTTCAACCCGGCAGTTGTTCGCGCCGCAAAGACCGCCAGCCTGCCGATTGTTCCAGGTGTAAACAACCCAACTGGCGTGGAAATGGCGATGGCAGAAGGGCTGAACGCAGTGAAGTTCTTTCCGGCCGAGGCCACCGGCGGCGTACCGTTCCTGAAGGCGCTCTCGGGTCCCTACAAGGCCGTCCGGTTCATCCCAACTGGCGGCGTGGGCCTGTCCAACTTGTCCCAATATCTGGCCCTACCGTCAGTCTTGGCATGTGGTGGTTCTTGGATGGTGGACTCTAAGCTGATCGAGGCTGGGCGTTTTGATGAAATAACGAAACTGACTGCTGCTGCTGTAGCTGCTGCAAAAGACGCTGCAAGTTGATTGCCCCTAAGGGCAGGAAAGGACCAATGCCATGAATGCAACGAGTGGAAACGATCGAGCGCCGATGACCCTCGAAGGGAAAGTAGCTATCATCACAGGTGCCGCGTCTGGCATTGGTGAAGAGGTCGCGCGCGTTTATGCGTCCCATGGGTGCAAGGTCGCTATGATCGACTTCGATTCAGAGCGCCTTGACAGGATCGGTGAAGAAGTGGCTGCTGATGGCGCCGAAATTCTGAAGATCCATGCAGATGTTACCGAAGAAGCCAGTGTTCGTGCCTTCTTCAAGCAGGTCCACAATACATGGGGTCGGATTGACGTACTCGTCAACTCGGCCGGCCGTGACAGCCTGTCGCCACCCTTGGATGAGGTCACGCTTGATGAATGGAACAAGACACTGGGGCCCAATCTTACGGCCGTGTTCCTGTGCTGTCGCGAAGCCTTCATCTACATGAAGCCGCAAGGTGGTGGTCGTATCATCAACATGGGCTCTTCGTCGACACGCGTCGCTTCTGGCCCGGGTCACAGTCCATATCGAGCCTCCAAGCACGGAATGATCGGTTTCTCAAAAAACATCCTTCTGGATGGCGAGAAAATGGGGATCGGTGTGACGGTGCTGAACCCCAGCCACGTGAAGACACCCATGACCGAGATCATCGACAAGGGACTCTATGATGGCAATCTGCAGGCCTACACCGACGGCTGGCTGGACGAGAAGGAACTGAAAGAAGGCATTCACGCCTCCTGCATTGATGTGGAGAACGTCGGTTGGCTGGCGCTGTACGTGGCCACACGGACGCCTGATGTGACAATCCCCACCATTTCTCTCTACCCTACTCACAAGGTCCACCGTTACGGGATGGAGGTTTAATCCCATGAAAGCGGTCGTCTTCAACGGACCTGGAACACTGACGCTTGAGGATCGCGCACGCCCTGAGATTGGACCAGACGAAATCCTGGTACGGGTTCAGGCAGCCGCGATCTGTGGCACGGATCTGAAAATCTACCGTGGCGGTCATTTCCGGGTTGGCGAAGGCGACACGCGGGTCTTGGGCCATGAATTGGCGGGCGATATCGTCGAGATTGGCGGCAACGTTTCGTATTGGCGCGTCGGTCAACGTGTGTCGGTTGTACCTAATATCGGCTGTGGTCACTGCGATATGTGTCGCAAAGGTCTGAACAACATGTGCCCAGACTACGATGCCTTTGGGATAAGCATCGACGGCGGCTTTGAAGAATACATGGTTGTCACGCCCTCTGCGATTTTTGGCGGCAACCTGTTCGAGGTTCCCGACAGTTTGGACTGGGAAGCTGCCGCTTTGGTTGAGCCGCTATCATGCTGCTTCAATGCATGGAAAAACCTGAGCGTCTCCCCAGAAGATCGCGTGTTGATTCTCGGAACTGGCCCGATTGCAGGTCTTTTTCTGATGCTGGCAAAAGCCTATGGCGCGCGGCAGGTCATCGTTGTCGGGCGTCGCGCCACGCGATTGGAAGAGATCGCGGGTCTTGGCGCGACCGATACGGTGGATAGTTCAGAAGTGGCTGTGGTCGACGAGGTTTTGCGCCTAACGGATGGCCACGGTGTTGATGTGGCGCTGACAGCCGCTCCGGCGCCCGAGCTTCAGGTCCAAGCCATGGCCACGCTGGCCCGCTACGGTCGGATGAACTTCTTCTCGGGCCTGAACAAGGGCACCAAGGTCGAGATCGACACCAACAAGGTGCACTATCGGGGGCTAAAGCTTCTGGGAAGTACCGGGTCTTCGATCGAAGATTACGCGCGCTCGCTCAGGCTGGTGGAAAGCGGCCAGATCGACGTGAAGGCCGTTATCACCCACCGGTTTGGAATGGATCAGGCGGTTTCCGCCTTCGATCACGCATTGGCGGGTAAGGGGATGAAAACTCTGATCCTGCCCCAAGAAAGGAATGTCGCATGAAGGCCGCAGTTCTACATGCACCAGGCGATCTGCGCGTCGAGGACGTGGCGATCCCGGCCGAAATCGCGGCCGATGAAGTTCTGGTAAAAGTAGCCGCGTGCGGGATCTGCGGTTCGGACATCGGGCGCGTGATGACCACGGGCACCTACAGCTTCCCGACCATCCCGGGCCATGAATTCGCGGGAGAAATCGAAGCCGTCGGGGAAGACGTGCATCATCTGGCAAAAGGTGACCGTGTGGCGGTTGCGCCGTTGATGCCTTGCTTTGACTGCCTAGAATGTAACCGGGGCCAGTATTCGCTTTGCGACGATTACAATTTCCTTGGTTCACGCACAGATGGCGCGTTTGCCGAATACCTCCGGGCGCCCGCCAAAAATGTCTTGAAGGTGCCGGATCGCGTCAGTCTGGAAGTGGCGGCAACGATCGAACCGGCCGCAATCATTCTGCACGGGATCCACAAGATTGACCTATCGCTCGGTGATGCTGTTGCGGTGGTCGGATGCGGCGCGCTTGGCTATTTCGCGTTGCAGTTTGCTAAGTTGTCCGGCGCGCACCCATTGATTGCAATCGATGTGGACGAAGACAAATTGGAACTGGCGCGTCAGGTTGGGGCGGACATCTGTATCAATCCCGCAAAGGCCGACGCTTTGGCCGCGATCAAGGCCGCAACGGGCGGACGCGGAGTTGCAGTCGCTTTGGAAGCAGCGGGAAGTGACAAGGGGCGGGATCTGTCAATTCTGGCCTGCGCAAAACAGGGCAAGGTCATTTTGTACGGGACTGCCTATGGTGATGTCACCTTTGGCGAAGCTGCCTTCGCTAAAATGGTCCGCGAGGAACTTGAGGTGATCGGATCGTGGAACAGTTACTCTGTCCCGTTTCCGGGCAAGGAATGGTTCGATATAATCGGCTTGCTGGAGGCTGGGCGATTGGCTGTAGAGTCGCTGATCACCCATCGCGCTACATTGGACGAAGCTCCAGAAATCTTTCAGAAATTGAAGGATCGGAGCTTCGGTCCCTATCACAAGATTCTGTTCAAGCCGAACGGCTAAGGCACCATTGGGAGGAGCCGTAATGTCCGAGAAAAAATACGTGCTGGCCCTTGATGAAGGAACATCAAGTGCGCGAGCGATCCTGTTTGACCGCAACGGCGAAATCGCCTCGATCGGGCAGCAGGAATTCCGGCAAATCTATCCCAATCCCGGTTGGGTAGAGCATGATCCGCAAGAGATATGGACGACCCAGCTTGGCGTCATTCGTGATGCGATGAAGGGTGCCAAAGCCAAGTTTGTTGAAGTCGCTGCCATCGGGATTACCAACCAGCGCGAAACCGTTGTCGTGTGGGATCGCAAGACTGGACGGCCAATTCACAATGCCCTCGTCTGGCAGGATCGTCGCACAGCTGAGATATGTGACGCGATGAAAGAACGGGGTTTGGAAGCGCTCATTCGGGAGAAGACAGGTCTTGTCATTGACGCCTACTTCTCCGGTACAAAGATCGCATGGATTCTCGACAATGTCGAAGGTGCACGAGCGCGGGCGGAAAAGGGTGAATTGGCCGTCGGCACTATCGACAGCTGGCTGATCTGGAATCTGACCGGCGGCAAGGTCCATGTGACGGACGTCTCTAACGCGTCACGCACCCAGCTGATGGACATTCGCAGCTGTAAATGGGACCAGCAGCTGATGGATGAAATCCGGGTGCCCTGTGCGGTGCTGCCTAAGATCAAGGACACTTCTGAGGTCTACGGCACCACCGACCCTGCGATCTTCGATGGCGAAGAGATACCGGTTGCCTCCGCAGTTGGCGATCAACAAGGAGCGCTGTTCGGGCAAGCTTGCTTTGAGGCCGGCATGGTCAAAGCGACCTACGGCACCGGCGGCTCGCTGATGATGAACGTGGGCGACAAACCAAAGTATTCCGACAACGGGCTGCTGACTACGGTCGCCTGCCGGGTGAACGGCAAGGTCGACTACGCCGTTGAAGGGCTGCTATTCACAGTCGGTTCGGTCATCCAATGGCTGCGCGATGAGCTTCAGATCATTCATAATGCCGCCGAAAGCGAGTTGTCGGCGAAGGCCGTTCCGGACACCAACGGGGTCTACATCGTGCCTGCGTTTACCGGCCTTTCTGCCCCACATTGGGATCAGTACGCGCGCGGCACTATCGTAGGGATCACCCGTGGCACAAATCGCGACCATATTGTGCGCGCGGCGCTTGAATCTATGGCCTACCAGATCCGCGATGTCATTGATTGCATGCAGAAAGATACAGGGATCGAGCTTGCTGACCTGAAAGTGGATGGCGGCGCGGCGATGAATGATTTCGTGCTGCAATTCCAGGCCGACCAGTTGAATGTCAGCGTTCTGCGCCCGACGATTGTAGACTCCACGGCGCGCGGCGCGGCGTTCCTGGCTGGATTGGCTGTTGGGTTTTGGCAAGACAAAAGTGCGCTGCGCGAGACGTTTACGCTCGACGAGCAATTCGACCCCAAAGTCGATCGTGCAACAGCGGACAAGCTCTATGCCGGGTGGTTGAAGGCCACTGATCGCGCCCGTGATTGGGAGGAGCATGCGTGATGGATCTGCAACCCGCGACGCAACCGACGATGTATTTCTTCGGGGTAACGACGACCAAATCTTCGATCATGAAGGTTTTCCCTGCCTGGGCGGAGCACCTTGGCCTCGACGCTGTCCTGCAGGGAATAGACTTCCCCCTGAACGATGCACACGCCAATTACCGCGCGGCCGTCGAATTTGTGAAGTCCGATCCGCATTCGCTTGGGGGATTGGTGACGTCGCACAAGGTCAATTTGCTCAAGGCGTCGAAGACTCTTTTCGACGAGTTGGACCCTTACGCGAAAACCCTCCACGAGATCAGTTCGATCTCTAAGCGCGGCTCACGGTTGGTTGGCCACGCGAAGGACCCGATTAGCGTCGGTGTCGCATTGGAAGCAATCGTGGCCGATGGCTATTGGACTGAAAGCGGCGGTACACTGTGCATTCTGGGCTCTGGCGGGTCGTCTCTGGCCCTGACACTCTATCTGCACAACAAGAAGGCCGCCGGGGATGATGTGCCGTCGCGGATCGTCGTGACCGCGCGACGGGACTCAAGCCTTGAAGAGATGCGCAACGTCCACGCCCAGATCGGGTTCTCGATCCCTATCGACTACGTGCTGACGGCAACGCCGGAGCGCGCTGACGCGGTTGTCGCGGCCCTTCCTCCAAAATCCATGGTCGCCAATGCGACAGGGCTGGGCAAGGACCGCCCCGGTTCGCCACTGACCAATTCCGTTGTCTATCCCGAAGGCGCAATCGTCTGGGAATTCAACTACCGCGGCGACCTGATCTTTCTTGATCAGGCC
The DNA here is from genome assembly GCF_040932485.1 of Gymnodinialimonas sp. 202GB13-11. NCBI lineage: Bacteria > Pseudomonadati > Pseudomonadota > Alphaproteobacteria > Rhodobacterales > Paracoccaceae > Gymnodinialimonas > Gymnodinialimonas hymeniacidonis. The sequence goes on from NZ_JBFRBH010000001.1 coordinate 58,170, forward strand.
AATGCTCAAAAAGAGGCCCGTGGCCTCACCGTCCAAGATGGCTGGGTGTATTTCATCCACGGCTGGACCCGCGTCATCGCTGAAGTCTTCGACATCGACATTCCAATGTCCGGTCCCGAATTCGATAAATTGAGCCGGATCGCGAAAAACGCCACTTCCTGACAGGAGAAACCAGATATGTCAGATATGAGCCCTACCACAATTGACTTTGACACAGTGACCGGCGCTTCGGAGGCAGCGGATCCGTTGACCCGAACCCTGAAATCGCTGGATGGATACTTTTACGACGCAGACGCGTTCAGCGCTGCAATGGCCGAAGATGACGCACTGATCTACGAGTATTTCGACATGGGTGTGCCCGAGACCAGCGGCAACGTCGCTTACGGCACAACGTCGATCAAACCTGGCAAGGTTGGTGATGAGTACTTCATGACCAAAGGCCATTTTCACACGGTTCTGGACACGGCAGAGGTCTACTACTGCCTCTCCGGCCATGGCGGCATGATGATGGAAACGCCGGAGGGTAAAGTTGAATGGCGTGAAATGAAGAAAGGCGATGTCGTCTACGTCCCCGGACGTTGGGCGCACCGTTCGATCAACATTTCTGCCACTGAGCCTTTCGTTATGTTCTTCGCTTTCCCCGGCCATGCCGGCCACGACTACGGCACCATCGCCACCAAGGGCTTCCGCAAGCTGATGGTCGAGCGGGATGGAAAACCCACGATGGTCGACAATCCGCGCTGGAATGGATGATCCTCTAATTAGCTGAGGTTATTATGAAAATTGCGATCACGCCGCGTTCGTTATCGAGCGCGGGGCATCCCGCTTTGTCTGCACTGACGGACCGGGGGTATGAACTTGTGTATCCCGCGCCGGGTCGAACGCCGTCCGAGGCTGAGCTGTTGGCCAGTGTACCGGGCTGTGTCGGATGGTTGGCGGGTGTCGAACCTGTTGGAAAATCCGTGCTTGAAGCTGCGCGGGACCTCAAGGTCATCAGTCGCAATGGGGTCGGTGTGGACAACATTGATCTTGGCGTTGCGGATGCCCGTGGCATCCGGATTGAGCGGGCGGTCGGTGCAAACGCACGTGGCGTGGCGGAGCTCGCCATCACCCTGATGATGTCAGCATTTCGCCATGTGTCCTGGTCCGACGCACGGCTGCACAATGGGGAATGGGCAAGACGGCGCGGGGTGGAAGCTGAGGGGCGCACGCTCGGTGTCATCGGTTGCGGGGCCATTGGCCGTACAGTGACGGAAATTGCGCTTGGGCTTGGCATGCATGTGATCGGCAATGATCCCAATCCGCCACAGGGTTTTGCGCCAAAGGGATTTCGGCTCGGCAATTTGGAGGAGTTGTTTGCGGAATCCGACGTGGTCACCTTGCATTGCCCGCCGTCCGAGGCACCCTTAATTGACGCAGCTGCCTTGGCCCGGATGAGACCCGGCGGCGTGATTGTGAATACCGCTCGGGCAGACCTGATTGATGATATTGCGGTGCTTGACGCATTGGAGGCGGATCATCTGGCGGTATTGGCCACCGATGTCTTCCATACCGAACCGCCCGAGCCATCTGCCCTGCTATCCCATGATCGCGTTATTCTGACCCCCCATGCTGGCGGTTTCACCGAGGAAAGCGTGCGCCGGGCGACAGAAGTGGCAGTTGCCAACATACTGAAAGTTTTGGCACCGTGAGGCCGAGCCTTGAAAAGCGCCCACTTACATCACCCAATGATTTGGCCGTGCCGCAAGGCTGCGTTGCCTTGATCTGGCTCGGGCAAGCGGGTTTTTTGATTGAGGGAGCGGGTCAGCGCATCATAATTGATCCCTATCTGTCGAATTCCTTGGCCGAAAAGTACTTCGGGAAGAAGTTCCCCCACATCAGAATGACGCCAGCGCCCTTTGTGCCTGCGGAGTTGACGGACATCGACTGGCTCCTCTGCACCCACGCGCACACGGATCACATGGATCCTGGAACAATCCCGGATCTGGTCGCCACGAACCCAGACATGCGAGTTCTTGTCCCAAGAGCGACCCGCACAACGGCGTTGGAGCGAGGCGTGCCGCCAGATCGACTGTTTATGATCGACGCTGGAGAAAGCATGGACATGGGCGATGTGGCTGTCACAGCAACGCCTGCGGCCCATGAGACTCTTTCCCTGACAACCGACGGGTTGCACCCATTTCTGGGGTTCGTTCTTACCATTGGACGCCTAACCATTTGGCATTCAGGTGACACGATTCCCTTCGATGGGCTCGTTCCTGCCGTGCGGAACCTCGGTGTCGACCTTGCGCTACTGCCCATCAACGGGCGCGACGCACTGCGGGCATCAAATGGAATTCCAGGCAACCTGACTGTGGAAGAGGCGGTGCATCTGACCAACGCAATCGGCGCGTCTCATATGCTCGGGCACCATTTTAATCTGTTTGAGTTCAATACAGTAGACCCGTCGGACGCACGGATGCGAATATCGAACATCGACACCGACGTAGACGTTTCCATCGCTGAACGTGGGCAGCTATTCACGCTAAGAAAATAATTCTCTCCCTGCCAAATAAAAAGAAATTCCTTTACATACAGCGAGTGTCGAATTTATTGTTTTTTGGAGGGCGGGGATTTTTTGACTTGCCCGCGATATCCAATGGGTAAGGAGGAGACCCCAATGAAACGACCAGCAGGGTTACTTACAAGCGTTGCACTGATCGTCTTGGCGAGCGCTGCGGGTGCGCAAGAGTGCACATACGCGGAGCCGGCAGCGCTGAACGAAGGCGCGCAGGCTGAGCTATCGACGATCGTAAACGACGTCGATGGGATCACGATCGCCTATTTGCCGATGGGCACCGAATTTAACTACCACATCGCCTTGGGTGAAGGGATTGCCGACATCGCTGAGACGCGTGATGACGTCGATTGGTTCACCTTGTCGCCCTATTCTGGATCCGACCTGGCGGGTCAGATGGGGATGCTACAAGATGTGACGTCGCGCCCTGACGTGGATGCCATTATCTTGATTTCCTTCGATGAAAGTGCCTTGGCGCCTTTGGTTGAAGAAGCAGTTAATGCTGGCAAAGCGGTCATCATCATCAATTCCGACATTCCCGATTTCCCGACCCCAGTCCATGGCGTTGTAGGTGTGAACCAGCGCGCCGTGAACCATGCGCTGGCGGATTGGGCCATCGAACAGGCCGGTGGCGATGCGCGCAATGTCGGCATCCTCGACGGTGAGCCAGGCTATCTCGCGACTGAGCGGGCAGGCGGTTTTGTTGACGGCATCGAAGGCACCAATTGGGAAATTGTCAGCCGGATCAATGGCGGTTGGAGTGTCGAGCGTGGCAACACCGCCGCGATGGATTTGATGCAAGCCCATCCTGACGTCGATGTGATCTATGCCTCCAACGATTACATGGCACTAGGCGCCGTGTTGGCCGCAAGGGCGCTGGGGCGTAATGATCTCACGATCTTGGGCTATGACGGCGACACGGGCGCGCTGGAAGACATCGCGGCCGGTGGCATGACTGCAACATCCGATACGGCACCGGTCATCATGGGCCGTACGGCGGCATGCTTTGTCCTTTCGCTACTCGATGGTGATACAGAAGGTGGCTACGTCAACACACAGACCCGCATCGTTCACGCGGGTAACGCGGTCGAGGTGCTGCAAGCGCCGGAGGATCTGTTCCCAGCCCCGTCCCGGGAATACTAATCTCTCACTCTCGGCCAGCGGGGCGGTTCGCTCCCGTCCCGCTTCTTTCCTTGGAGACGTGATATGGACAGTCGATCCCCCATCTGGGAGCTCGACGGGATCACCAAAGTGTTTCCCGGAGTGCGCGCCAATGACGAAATTTCGATCCGGCTCTTTTCCGGCGAAATCCACGGCCTTCTGGGCGAAAACGGATGCGGGAAATCGACCCTCATCAAGATATTGTCAGGGGTTCATCAACCCGATGCGGGATCCCTGAAACTGCGCGGTGAAGCCGTTTACTTGAACACTCCTATTCATGCTCGTTCCATGGGTGTGGCAACCGTGTTTCAGGAGTTTTCATTGGCCCAGACGTTGACCGTCGCCGAAAACATCTTTCTTGGCCGGTATTTGCACCGCGGTCCGTTTGTTGATTGGGCAGGTATGAGGCGCGAAGCGGCGCGGGTTCTGCATTCTCTAGACATCGAGATCGATCCAACGCGCCTAGTTTCAAACCTCTCGGTTGCGGAACAGCAATTGGTCGAAATCGCCAAGGCCATTTCGATGGACGCGACTCTTCTTATTCTCGACGAGCCGTCAACAGCGCTGGGCGAACAGGAAATCATTGCCCTCCACGGCCTTCTGCGGCGAATGAAAGAGCGTGGCGTTGCCATCCTCTATATCTCTCATCGTTTGGACGAAGTGGTTGATCTCGTGGATACGGCGACCATTTTGAAGGACGGCAAGGTTGTGTCAACGGCGGGGGGGACCGCGTTGAACGTCCACGAGATTGTCTCAAAGATGGTCGGCGAGGACATCGACGAGCATTACCCAAAAGACCGGAATGCGACAGGCGAGACGTTGCTGGATGTTCGGAACCTACGGTCCGAAAAGGGCGCAAACGGGGCCAGCTTCCAGGTCCGGAAGGGCGAGGTTTTTGGCCTCGGCGGTGTCATCGGCTCCGGGCGCACAGAGATCGCGCGCGCTATCTTTGGCGCGGACCCGGCTAGCGCAGGTGAGATTGAGGTCGATGGAAAGTCGTTCCGGCCAAGGCATACGCGTGATGCCATCGCAGCCGGGTTGGCCCTAGTGCCAGAGAACCGCAAATTTGACGGCCTGTTTTTCAATTTTAATGGCGGCCCCAACATGACCTCCGCGGCATTGGACAAGATCCGAAGCAAATTTCTGTTGAGCCATCGTCACGAAGCCACGGTCGCACAGGACTTCATTCGTGATCTGGAGATTTCGCCCGCCGCAGCCCAGAAATTCGTCAACTTGTTGTCCGGCGGCAATCAGCAAAAGATCGTCATCGCGCGGTGGCTGTTTGCCCAGTCTCGCGTGCTCTTGTTGGATGAGCCGACGCAAGGCATCGATATCGGGGCCAAAGTTGCCGTCTACAAATTGATCAATGAGCTCACTGCGCGCGGTTGCGCCGTGGTTCTGATCAGCTCTGACCATAATGAACTGATCGCGATGAGCGATCGGATCGGCATCGTTCGTGATGGTGCCGTCGTTGAAACGCTGCCCGCCGGAGAGGTCACACCGGCCCATCTGGTGCAGGCGTCGGCCCATGTCGATGCCGCAGCCTACGCCGCCGCTTGAGGAGGAAAGACCATGCCGCAATCCAGTTTCGTTCGGCGCATTGCAGCACAGGAGTATTTTGGACCGTTGGTCGCGCTCCTTATCATTGTGGCGTTTGTCGCCCTAACCACCCCCAATTTCCTTGAGCCGCAAAACTTCCGCAATATTGCACTCCAGGTTTCGATCCTCTCAATCGTCGCCATTGGGTCGACGATTGTGATCATCACGGGCGGCATCGATCTGTCCCCCGGATCGATGATTGCGTTCCTATCGATGTGTTTGGCCGTGTTTATCAAAAATCAGGGCCTTGATCTTTGGTTGGCGATCCCGCTGACGTTGCTGATCGGTTGCGGCCTCGGCGTCGTGAACGGCATCTTGGTGGCCTATGTCGGCATCCCAGCCTTCATTGTAACGCTCGCGGGCTTATCAGCTTTCAAAGGTCTTGCGCTAACCCTCAATGGGGGCACCCCGGCCTTTTCCTTGTCTCCTCAATTGGGCGAGATCTTCTACGGCACATTCTTGGGGCTGCCGTTGCCATTCTTCTATGTGATTGGCGCCTATTTCTTGTTCACCATCATAATGGAGCACACGCGATTGGGGCGCGAGATCTACGCGGTGGGCGGCAATGAATCTGCGGCACGCCTCTCGGGGATTAATGTCGCCAAAGTGCGTCTGATTGCATTCCTGTTTGCGGGCCTCTGCGCGGCGATTGGCGCGGTTCTTCTTTCCGCTCGCCTGAATTCCGGCTCTCCCAACTACGGTTCGCTGATTGAGTTACAGGCTATTGCCGCAGCCGTTGTCGGTGGGGCGAGCCTCGCCGGGGGGAGAGGGCGCGTGATCTCTACTTTGATCGGGGCTCTTATCATCGTCGTCGTGCAAAACGGTCTGAATCTGAATGCAGTGACAACGTCGATGCAAAGCCTCACCATCGGACTGATTATCCTGATTGCTGTTGGCCTCGATGTATGGCGTGCGCGCATCGGATCCGCCTTGGGCGGTTTCTTCACCAAACAACCAGCAGGGAGCTGACCATTGGATTTCGGAATCAAGGGAAAAGTCGCCATTGTGACAGGCGGAGGCAGCGGGATTGGCAAAGCCATCGCGCAGGCTTTTCACGATGAAGGGGCTATCGTTATCATCAACGGGCGCACCCAATCGAAACTGGACACTGCGTGCCAGGACATTGGGCCCAATGCGCACGGGATCGTGGCGGATCTTCAGACGCCAGAGGGGGCAAAAGCGCTAGCGGATTTTGCCGCAGAGCGGGCGCCGGTCTCTTACTTAGTCAACAATATCGGGGTCTTCGATGTAAACGATTTCTTCGAAGTCACCGATGAACGCTGGCTTGAATACTTCGATGCGAACCTGATGACCGGCATTCGGATCACCCGACTGGTGATGAAAGACATGCTCGAACGTGGGGAGGGCAGTATCGTCTTTATCGCAAGCGAAGCCGCCGTGCGTTCCATCGGGAATATGGTGCCTTATTCCACCACCAAATCGGCGATGCTTGGCCTGTCGCGGGCTCTATCCGAAAACACGCGGGGAACCGGCGTACGTGTTACCACTTACATGCCAGGCACAACGGCCACTGAATCGGTTCAGGGATATTTTGAGGGGCTGGCAAAAGATCAGGGCAAGACCGTTGATGAGGCTCTGACGGATTTCTATCGTTACGTGCAGCCCGGAAATCTTTCACAGCAGTTGATCGATCCGGCCATGCATGGCCGCGGAGTTGTACAGCTTGCAACAAACACAGCGATGAATGGCGTCTGCCATCGAGCCGACGGTGGCACGATAAGGAGCATATTGTGATGGCAGATTTCGGTATTCATGCTCTGGTGTGGGAAACAGTCTGGACCCCCGACGCGATCAAACGGGCGATGGCTCAAACGGCTGAGACCGGGTTCGGTATGATCGAGGTTGTGATTTTTGATCCTAGCGAAGCCCGCGCCGATCTGACCGCGAAGGCGTTAGCGGATAATGGCCTTTCCGGAGTTGTTGGTATGGCTCTGAACGCCAACGCTGACATCTCTAGCGCCGATCCTGCCATTGCCGATGCTGGCGAAACACTGATCTCGGACGCATTGGCCGCAACACGCGACATGGGCCTGACCAAACTGGGCGGCGTAACCCATTCTGCCATGCAGCGCTATCTAAGCGCGTGCGATTCGGATGCTCCAAAACGAATCCGAGATACCTATGGGCGTTTGGCCGAACGGGCGCGTCAACTTGGCGTCCAGCTTGGGGTCGAAGCCGTGAACCGCTACGAGAGCAACGTTGTGAACACAGTTGAAGACGCAGCAAGCATCGTGCGCGAGGTCGATCCCGCGGCCCTTTTTGCTCATATCGATACCTATCATATGAATATCGAAGAGCATGACGTCTCGGACGCGATCCGTCGCAACATCGATGTCATCGGCCATGTCCATATCGGCGAAAGCCATCGTGGCTATCTTGGCTCAGGTTCCGTCGATTTTGCTCAAACTTTCCGGGCGCTTGCAGCAGCGAACTACGACGGCCCAATTGTGTTTGAGGCCTTTTCACCCGGAATCTTGAATGCTGACGTTTCCGACGCCCTTGCAGCCTGGACAACCCATTGGAGCGATAGTTCCAGTCTCGCGAAGAACGCGCTTGTCTTCATGCAAGGCCAGCACGCAGCGGCAGAGAAATCCCTGGTCAATCGATCCGTATTGGCGCGACGCACAGCGATCTGAAGGAGATACACATGAAAGACGCGAAACTTGGCGTTCATAATCTGGTCTTCGGTGACGCTTGGACGGCTGACATCGCAGCATCGGCCACTCGCGCCGCCGCGGATATCGGGTTTGACCTGCTTGAAGTCTTGATTTTCGATCCGTCCGAGATTGATGTCGCAATGACGAGGCAGGCGATGGCCGGAACGGGCCTGGAATTGCGATTGGGCATGGCTTTGGGTCCTGAAACGGATATTTCCAGTAGCAACCCCGACATCGCTGCTGCCGGCGAAGTGACGGTCGAGCGATGCCTTGAGATTTCGTCAGACCTTGGCGCGCCTTCGGTCAGCGGGATTACCTATGCTGCTTTCAACAACTATGATGTCGGCCCCACCACCGCTCAACGTGATCAAGTGCTCGCATCATTCAGCAGGCTAGATGACCGCGCGGGTGCGTTGGGGCTCCGTTTGGGTATAGAGCCGGTTAATCGGTATGAGTCCCACCTGATCAACACCATTGACCAGGCCACCGACGCGATCCGCGAAATCGGTGGCAAGAACCTGTTCGTGCATATGGACACGTTCCACATGAATATCGAAGAAGCGGATTTCACCGCTTCCATTGCGCGCGCGGGTTCCTTGCTTGGATACGCACATTTGGCAGACAATCATCGCGGATTGCTGGGCGCAGGTACATTTGACTTCAAGACGTATTTCCGTGCACTGGCGGCCGCCGGATATACTGGAGACTTCACGGTCGAGAGCTTTTCACCGGCTGTACTTGGTCCCGATCTCTCCGCGGCAGTCTCAATATGGCGCGAGCCTTGGAGCGATCCCACAAAAGCCGCGCGCCAAGCCTTGGCGTTCATGCGGTCGGGAATTGAGGCTGCCACAGCCGCGAACACCGCACGGTAAGGTCAATCAAAGAAAAAAATTCCTTCCACGCTTCATGCCGGGTACAACTGTTTCGAACCAATGCGACTTCTTCGAGTTATGGGCACATCGCAATGAATTTAGAAACACAGCAGGGTATACTCAGTCGCATCCGTTGGATGTCAGCGTACATGAACCCCGCACTGCGGCGGATCGCTGACCGCGTTCTAGAGGCACCAGAGGACGTTAAGTCAATCTCGATCAAGGACTTGGCCGCCCAGTGTAAGGTCTCTGAATCGACGGTGACGCGCTTTGTACGTGAGGTGAAAATTTCAAGCTTTCAGCAGCTCAAGATCCAAATCGCCGAGGAATTGTCGAAGTCGACCGCATCTGAAGGCGCCGCCTCATCAGATCGTCTGGTCTACGAAGACATCGCAGAAGGTGACAATTCGGTTGATGTTGTCTCGAAGATTGCTGGTCGCTACTCCCTTACTGTCGAAGACACCCGGGCCCGATTGAACATACTACAGGTAGAAGCCGCCGTGGAAGCAATCGAGGCATCAAATATGCTGGCCTTTTTTGCGATGGGTTCATCGTTAATCTGTGTGGAAAACGCGCTGATGCGTTTCATGCGTGTTGGCAAGACGTGTCAGTTTTTTCGTGACGTTGGCGTTCGACAGATTTCCACCGCGACGCTGGGTCCCGGGACACTCGCCATCGGCATAAGCAATTCCGGCCGGACAATCCCTACCGTCGACGCCTTGAAGGCCGCCAAGGAACAAGGGGCCATGACGCTAGGCATCACGTCATTTTCCGACAGCCCGATCGTTCGCCATTCTGACATCAAACTGTTTACGCCAACCGTGACGGGCGTGACCGGGGATGCTGATTATCACGAGTCGATGGTGTCAAAGATCGCACAGCTTCAAGTCGTGGATGTCCTTTATTCTCTGTACGCGCTCCGCAACTTCGGAAACGCGGTTGAGCAACTTGAAAGGACGGCAGCCGTCACTTCGCTTACAAGGTATTAGAGTAACCGGATGGCGTCATCACCAACGGGGCAGGCTAAGTCGGTTTGAAAGGCGAGAGTTTCTGGTACATCGTAACTACCAAGGAGTGGAGATGAGACAGTAACCCCGAACGGGAAAAGGCCACTGTGAGAGAGTCGCTAACGACATTCGCTGCGCGACGCAAACAGTATTCAGCCGATGAGAAGATCAGGATCGTCGTTTGCTAACCGGTTCGTCGTCAGAGTTTGTGGGTTCAGGATAGCAGAATTTGTCAAGAGTGTTCTTAGCTCATCGTAGTTTCCGAAAAGTAGGACCTGAGACAGACAACTGGGACGTAAAAGAGCATAGGCGAGAAGATCGTCAAGGAAATCAAGCGGACCTCTTTGTTTTCATTGGCATTGAGCTGCTGGAGCTAAGTCCGAAGCCGCTGCCAATCACGAGCGAGGCGTGCGTAGGTCGCTCCGTGCTTTCGAAAACCCACGATCCGTGGCCATGAAACGTGCGATCATGGGGGCGATCAGTCGCGAGGGTTCAAGTTTTTGGTCGGTTTGGTTGCCAAGGACTCGTGCGTAGTCGATCAGATCCCGATGAACGCCTGCGGGCAATTCCACAGTAAGCTTGACGGGTTTGTCGTCAGGAATGGCACTCAACTTCAGTTTCGTCATCGCACTTCTCCCAACGGTTCAAGGATCAGGTCTCTGGTGGTCATCACGCGTACCGGGAAACCGGGGCGGATCGTGAGGGCTGGCGGGACGGAGATTTGTTGGCGGACGATCTCTTCGCCAGTGCGCCCGATTGTACCCTGAGCAGCCTCGCGGATAGCCGTTGCGACGTCGTCCTCGCTTGCTGCTCCGCTTTCCAGACCGACGTTGAGGATCGTGGCGAGACCTGCGGCGAGGAGGACTCTACCCCAATGGTTGTTGACCCGATCCTGCAGGCCTGCGGTGCCTGCTCGGTCGGTGCCGGGTTCGCGATTGAGGTTCATGGACCGGCCATCGGGAAGGATGAGACGGGTCCAAACCAGAAGGAGGCGGTTCTGACCCATGACGATATCGCTGTCGTATTCGCCAAGAAGCCGCGCGCCTTGAGGGATGAGCAGGTAGCGTCCGGAGGGGGTGTCATAGACGTTGGAGGTGACTTGCGCGGCGATCTGGCCTGGCAGATCCGAGCGGAGCGCGGTGATGAGCGCGGCGGGAATTACTGTGCCGGCCTGAAGGATGTAGGGACTTGGTGGAGACACCAGCCGTTCTGAGCTAACGGGATCAGTAGCTGTTCCGCGTGTTAGGACGGTGTCCCGGCCTGCTGTAGTGTCTTGAGGCGCAGAAGAGCCCTGCGGCATGGGGAACATATTCGAACCCATGGGGGCAGGCCCAGGATCTGCACCGCTGCCTTGGAACCCGGTTTGCGTCTCTGCAAAAAGGGCGCTCAATCTGGCGGCCTCGATCTCTTGCAGTCGAAGCTGTTCCGCTGGATCAACCCCGGGCGCTGAAAGCCCTGTGATGGGAGGAATGGGAACCGGATCACCCCGTTCCTGCGCACTGAGGATGGGCCGACCAAGCTCGCCTGGCAGTGGTGGCCCAAGACGGGGAACATCGCCATAGTTCGTTGGCAATCGGGAGAGACCTTCGGCCGCCTGAATGGCTTCGATCGAATACAACTCGGAAGGTGTGTCTCTGGCCTGGCGGCCCTGCAAAGCAACAATAAGGATGGCACCAAGACCGAGACCGCCGATTGCCAAGAGCGCCGCGATGGCTTTTCGGGAAAGGCGCATGACGCGCGGTGGGTCGGGGCGGAGCCGGAGGTCCTGAGCGATGTCCTGCTCAATTCGCGGGCCTTTGGGATCGCTGGTTGGAGTTGTCATCTCAACTGACCCTCCGCAACGCCAGGGTGTGCGCGACGGTGCTCGATGCCGTCCATCCGCACGATCCGGACCACTTCCTGCCGGGTCTCACCCAATCTCAGTTCTGCGGCCCCAAAGAGCCGGTCAACGATCAGGACATTGCCCGTAACGCGGGTGTTGACGATCTGGCCCTGGCCGTCCGGTCCGAGCACGAACAGAGGCGGCATTTCCCCTTGGGCGATGCCGATCGGGAAAACGACAAATACCCGGCGACCATCGTCGAAGACCGCAACCGGACGCCAGGGTGGGCTGTCACCCTGCAGACCGTAGCGATAGTCCCGATCTGCCTCATGTGGGATGGTCGGGCGCAGCAAGGTTGGTAGTCGCGGGCGTGTCGGCTCTTCGGGATAGGCCCAGGCGACGGCGGGCATCCAGATCTCTTCGCTGGCGCGCAGCTCGATCAGGTAATTCCGCCGGTCGGTGCTAATGACGAGATTTGTGGTGATGTCCGGACGCGTCGGTTTGACGAGGACATGGACGCGGGCAGTGCGGCCTGCGCCGCTCACAGTGTCGCCGATGATCCAGCGCGCTGTATCGCCTGCCGCGATGGGCCCCGGGCCGGTCAGCTGTTCGCCCGCCTCCAGCGTGATCGTCGTGATCTGGCCGGGGGCGGCATAGACTTGGTAAAGCGCGCCTTCGCTCCAAGGGAAGACCTGCAGGGCGTTGTAAAAGCCCTCGGGGCGCGGCTCGATGCGTGCGGCTGCATTGGCGGCTGCGATCCGGGCCTCTGGCGTTTCGGCCTCGGGGTCGCCCCCTCGGGAAGGGGTCCATGACGGCGGGATGTGGACCGGGCGCAGAGGATCTTCCGCCGGTGGCGGTGACGGAGGAGGTGCGAGGGTCGGCACTATGTCGTCATAGGTGATCTGTGGCGGGGGCTCGTTGGCGCACGCCGTCAAGACGGCTGTTGCGAGAAGAAGGCAGGATAGGGTTCTGAGATGGGTCATTGGGCACTCTCCCTCGACCAGTTGATGGCATGGACATAGACACCGAGCGGGTTCTGACGCAGGCGCTCGGCATCGCGGGGCGGTTGGATCACGATGGTGAGGATGGCGGTCCAGCGTTCGGTGGCGGACAGCTGGCCGTTTTCGTAGCGCCGCTCCACCCAGGCGACGCGGAAGCTGGTGTCGGAAGCGCGAATGACGCTGGAAATCTCGATGGCGATCTGAGTCTCGCCGACGGCCGCGAACGGGTCGTTCACTCGTGCATGATCGTTGAGCGCAACAGCGCCGCGATTCGTGGTGAAATCGTAGGCGCGCAGCCAGCTTTGGCGCAGCACGATGGGGTCCGCGGGCACCTGCCGGACATTCTCGATGAAACGCGCCAGATGCCAAGCGATCTGCGGATCGGTGGGTTCGTAATCTGCGAGGGCGGGCGCAACTGCCTGAGCCGCGCCGAGATTGTCGACCTCGACCACATACGGAACGACCGAACTTTGCGTCGATTGCCAGACAAGCGTGACGCTCAGACCGGCGACCAGCGTTAGGCAACCGAAAGCCATGAGGCGCCAGTTGCGGGCCTGAACGCGGGCGGAACCGATGCGGTGATCCCAGGCTTGCGCCGCCCTCTGATAGGGCGTGACGGGTTCAGGAGTGGTGGAGTAGCGGACTGTTGGACGGCGGAACATGGTCAGGATCTCTCTGATAGGCTGACGGCTGATCCGCCACCGCCGTGATCGCCGGAGCGGATCACATGGGCAGCGGTACTTACGCCGTGATGGATGGATTGCTGCTGTTTCATGCGACGGGCCCAAGCGGGCGGGCCAGCGGTCGCGGTGGATGCGCGGGTATGCGCGGCATGGCTGCCGCCGGTGGCAGCGTAGGCGGGGCGCGCGCCAGATTGGGCGTTCTCTGCAATCGAGCGTTGCAGGGGGCTCGTGGCGGCCGCAACTCCGGCTTTGCCGATTGCGGCAATGCCTCCCGCAGCCTTTCCGGCCATTGTGGATCGCGATGCTGACCCGAGCTGGTAGGCCGTTGACACTCCACCGGCCATCGCGCTTGCGCCACGGACGCTAGCACCGGCCGCTCCCAGAGCCATGCGTCCGGCGGCGGCACCACCGAGGGCCAGACCGCCCGCGGCCACAGCGGTCCCGACGGCGGTGCCAGCGCCAAGTTGCGGTCCGCCCGAGACGATCCCGTTGGCGATGCCCGGTCCGAAGATGCCTAACGCCAAAAGCGCCAAGGCACCCAGAACGACCGACATGGCGTCTTCGATAGTAGGCTCCCCGGCAAAGCCGGAGGTGAAGTGCGCAAAGATGGTTGAGCCGATACCAACGATAACGGCGAGGACGAGAACCTTCACGCCTGACGAGATGACGAGGCCGAGGACGCGTTCCGCCATGAAGGCCGTCTTGTTAAACAAGCCGAAGGGGACGAGGATGAAACCTGCGAGGGTAGCGAGTTTGAATTCGATCAGCGTGACGAAGAGCTGGATCGCGAGAATGAAGAAAGACAGCAAGACCACGAGCCAGGCAAAAAACAGGATCGTGATCTGCAGGAAGTTCTCGAAAAACGACACGTAGCCCATGAGGTCGGAGATCGATGCGAGGATCGGACGACCAGCGTCCATACCGACCTGCGCGATGCGTCCCGGTTGCAGCAACTCGTCGGCGCTAATCGTCCCGCCGGTGGCCACCAGCCCGAGGCCTGCGAAGCTGTCGAAGACGGTCCGCGCGAGCGTGTTCCAGTTGCCGATCAGGTAGGCGAAGACGCCTACGAACAAGGTCTTCTTCACTAGTCGGGCGATGATGTCATCGTCGGCACCCCACGCCCAGAACAGCGCCGCGAGTGTTATGTCGATGACGATAAGGGTGGTCGCCAGAAAAGCGACATCGCCGCCCAAAAGGCCGAAGCCGGAATCGATGTAGGAAGCGAAGACCTCGAGAAATTGATCAATGACACCGACGCCGCCCATAGCCTCACTCCGTCCCGGCCGGATCGGACGGCAGACCGAAGAACCGGCGGCGCGACTGATCCCACGCAGTACGGCAATCCTCGTCGGTCGCGTAGTCTTCCGGCGAGAGGGCTCGGCATTGCTCGAGCGTCGACCAGCGCGGGCTTTCCGGCGCGACTTGCTCTACGCTTTCAGGGCGCACGGAGTGGCTCAACTCAAAGCCCGCAGTAAAGGCGGCCAAAACGCCCAAGCCAATGGCAATCCCGCGCAGGACGTGATGTGTGGCGAGCGGCATCTGCTCAATCCCGGAACAAACGGGTCGCACTCGGTGCATAGCCCGACCCGTAGTCCAGAAAGCGGGTAAGGTTCTCGCGGCCCTGCGCTTCGGCGGAGGCGACGCGCGCCGCCTCAAGTGACACCGCGCTGTTCTGGGCAGCAATGGCGGCGGTCAGATCCGCGAGTTGTGCCGCTTGTAGGGCCATGAGTTGGTTGCCGGCCTGAGCAACCTGCAATGCTCCCACCGCACCCTGACTTTCGCGCACAAGCGCGTCCATCTGGGTGCGAGCACCGTCGATGTTGCCGACGACGCCGGCCTGGATGCGCAGCGCATCCTCGAAACCGGTGACCGAGGCCTGCCACCGGTCGCGCGCGCCGCCGATCATCGCATCGAATTCACCTTGCGCTGCGGCTATGCCGTATTCCTCCGCGAAGGCTGCCTCGATAGCGGCGACGTCGAAGGCGAGGCTTTCGGCTTCGGACAGCAGACGCTGGGTCTCACCAATGGCGCTTTGCAACTGCCCAAGGGAGGAGTGCGGCAGGGTGGCGAGATTCAGCGCCTCGTTCATCAGCATCTGAGCTTGATTTTGGAGCTGGGTGATCTGGTTGTTGATCTGCTCCAGTGACCGCGCAGCCGAAAGGATGTTTTCGGCATGGTTTTGTGGATCGTAGACGATCCGCCCTCCGGCCCCGAACAGAAAGGCCTGGGCTTGTGTGGTGAGAATGGGTGTCACGGCCAAAGTAGTGGCGAACAATGCAGCCGCGAGCTTGCGGGCTTTCGCCTGAGGATTAGGTTTGGAGGTCATCATCCGTCTCCTTTGGGGTTGGGTTTGGTTCATGTTCGGCGGAAGAGGCGGCTGGGGAATCGAGCAGGTCAATGGCCCAGTCCAGACCGCGATGGTGCAGCCAGGCTTTTGCGAACCCGTGTCGTCCATGTTTCGCGAGAAGGTCGCTGATCGCGGCCTGATCGGTTTTCGAAGAGGCTGCCGTGAAGGCCAGTGCGACGTCGCCGAGACCAAGCGAGAAGAGCCGGTTCCCGCGTCGGGACTGGCAATAGTAATCACGTTTCGGGAAAGCCCGCGCGACGATCTCGATCTGGCGATCGTTCAGCCCAAAACGGCGATAGGTGTCGGCGATCTGTGGTTCGAAGGCGCGTCCGTTGGGCAGGAAGATGCGGGTGGGGCAGCTTTCGATGATTGCGGGGGCAATCGGTGATGCATCGATGTCGGCCAGGGATTGGGTTGCGAAAACGACAGACGCATTCTTCTTGCGAAGGGTCTTGAGCCATTCTCGCAGTTGGCCGCCAAAACTGGCATCGTCCAGCGCGAGCCAGCCTTCGTCGATGATGAGCAGTGTGGGCCGCCCGTCGAGGCGGTCGCCAATGCGATGGAAGAGATAGGAGAGGACAGTGGGCGCCGCTGCAGCTCCGACCAGCCCCTCGATCTCGAAGGCCTGAATAGGTGCCGCGCCTAGGTCCTCAATCTCGGCGTCGAGCAGCCGCCCATGGGGCCCGCCGAGGCAATAGGGCCTCAGGGCCTGTTTCAGATCGTTTGATTGCAGCAGGACAGCGAGGCCAGTGAAGGTGCGCTCCCCGATCGGGGCTGAAGCGAGCGAGGTCAGCGCGGCCCAGAGATGCTCCTTTACTTCCGGCGTGATTGCGATGCCTTCGCGAGCGAGGATCGCGCCGATCCAGTCCGCGGCCCAGGCCCTCTCTGCGGTCTCATCGACGCGCGAGAGTGGCTGGAGATTGACGGCCCCGTCATCGCTGTCAGAGAACACTGCGCCCAGATCATGCCAATCCCCGCCCATCGCGATTGTGGCGCAGCGAATGGAGCCGCCGAAATCGAAGGCGAAGACCTGTGCATCCGGATAGCGGCGGAACTGCAGCGCCATGAGAGCAAGCAGCACCGATTTGCCTGCGCCGGTCGGCCCGACAATCAGTGTGTGCCCGACATCGCCCACATGGGTTGAGAAGCGGAACGGCGTCGATCCGTCCGTGTCGGCGTAGAAGAGCGGTGGGCCGTCGAGATGGTCGGTGCGCTCGGGTCCCGCCCAGACCGCCGAGACCGGGATCACGTGTGCGAGGTTCAGCGTGGAGACAGGCGGTTGGCGGACGTTGGCATAGAGGTGACCCGGCAGGGATCCAAGCCATGCCTCAAGCGCGTTGAGCGTTTCCGGAATGCAGGTAAAATCGCGACCCTGCACGATTTTCTCGACGGCCTTGAGTTTCGCCTCTGCGGTGCGCGGATCCTCATCCCAAACCGTGATCGTGGCCGTAACATAGGCGGCGCCCGAGATATCGGCACCTAATTCCTGCAGCGCCTCGTCGGCGTCCGCAGCCTTGTTGGCTGCATCGCTGTCCAGCAGCGTCGAGGCCTCGTTGGTCATGACCTCCTTCAGGATCGCGGCGATGGATTTGCGTTTGGCGAACCATTGGCGGCGGATGCGGGTGAAGATTTTCGTGGCGTCGGGTTTGTCGAGGCAGATCGCCCGTGTGCACCAGCGATACTCCAGTGGCTGGCTGTTCAACTCGTCGAGCAGGCCAGGCCATGTCGCACTTGGGAGGCCAATGATGGTGAGCGTTCTCAGGTATTGGGAGCCGAGGCGCGGGGTCAGACCGCCGACAAGGGGTTCGTCCGCGAGCAAAGCGTCCAGATGCATCGGGGTGTCCGGGACACGCACCCGCTGCCTCCGGGTCGAAATCGTCGAGTGGAAGTAAGTCAGCGTTTCCTCGTCCGAGAGCCATGCGACCTCCGGCATGAAGCCATCAAGAAGATCGAGTAGACGATCTGTTCGGAGGACGAAGGCTTTAACCTGCTCGAGGAGATCGGCACCTCTGTCAGGCGCGTTCTCGAAAAGCCAACCGCCAACACGGCTGGCCTCTTCGGAAGGCGGCATCCAAACAAACGTCAGGAAATAAGCGTTTTCAAAATGCGTTCCCGCCTCTTCGAATTGCGCGCGACGTTCCGCGTCCACGAGGGCCGAGACGGGGTCGGGAAAGGTCGAGGCAGGGTAGTCTCGCGCCGGAATCCGTTGCGCTTCGACAAAGAGGGCCCACCCTGAGCCAAGCCGACGCAGCGTGCTGTTGAGCCGGGCCGATATGGCGACCAGCTCGGCCGGTGTGGCGGAATCGAGATCGGGGCCCCGAAACCGGGCGCTGCGTTGGAGGCTGCCATCCTTGTTGAGCACGACCCCTTGGGCGACGAGCGCGGCCCACGGCAGGAAATCAGCCAGAAGGGATGATTTGGAGCGATATTCGGCGAGGCGCATCATCAGATCACACCCCGAACCAGGAGGGATAGCGCAGGTGCCGCCGCGCGACCTCGGCGATTTGAGCGTCCCGCTTTGCAAGCCAGACCGCGAGGAGGTGTCCCACGAGCCAGAACAGCAGGCCGACGATCCAAAGGCGAAGCCCAAGGCCAACGGCTGCCGCGAGCGTGCCGTTTGCAATGGCGACAGCACGGGGCGCTCCTGCTAGCAAGATCGGCTCGGACAGAGCGCGATGCACGGGTGCGTAGAAGCCAAGAATGTCAGTGGAGGGGTCCTGCATCAGATCAACGCCCCGCCGCCAAAGGAGAAGAACGACAGAAAGAAGCTTGAAGCGGCGAAGGCGATGGTGAGCCCAAAGACGATCTGTATCAGTCGCCGAAACCCGCCGCCTGCATCGCCGAAGGCCAGAGTCAGTCCCGTTACGATAATGATGATCACGGCCACGATCTTGGCGACGGGCCCCTCGATCGACTCGAGGATCGATTGGAGCGGGGCCTCCCACGGCATGCCGGATCCGGCAGCCATAGCGGGGTCGGAGAGTGTAAGGGCGACGGTCGCCGTGAGAGCAATCAAGAGTTGGCGGGACACTGGCGAGATGGTCATGGACGATCTCCATGAGGTTGGGCAAGAAGCTGTTCGACGGAGTAGTCCCCTGCGGCGGTCAAGCCGGTGACACGGGCGAGTTCAGACAAGCGCCGATCTACACCTCGACCTGTGAGCACCGCGATGAGATCAATGGTTTCCGCAATGAGTGCGCGGGGGACGGTAACGACCGCTTCTTGGATCAGCTGTTCGAGACGGCGGATTGCGCCCAAGGCAGATCCAGCGTGGATCGTTCCGATGCCCCCGGGATGCCCGGTGCCCCACGCCTTGAGAAGATCAAGGGCTTCAGCGCCGCGCACCTCCCCGATGGGAATGCGGTCGGGGCGAAGGCGAAGGGACGAACGCACGAGGTCGGACAGGGATGCGACGCCGTCCTTGGTGCGGAGGGCGACCAGATTGGGGGTGAGGCACTGAAGTTCTCGGGTGTCTTCGATCAAGACCACGCGATCTGTACTTTTGGCGACCTCGGCCAGCAACGCATTGGTCAGAGTTGTTTTTCCGGTCGACGTTCCACCGGCGACAAGAATGTTGGCGCGACCAACCACACCGTCTCGCAGCGATTGTGCTGCGTGCGATGTCATGATCCTGCTGACGACGTAGTCCTCAAGCGTGAACACCACAACGGCAGGCTTTCGGATCGCGAATGTCGGGGCCGCGACGACGGGTGCCAGGAGTCCTTCGAACCGTTCTCCCGTCCCGGGCAGTTCAGCGGATATCCGGGGGGACGCGCCGTGGATCTCGGCGCCTACATGATGCGCAACGAGCCGAATAATCCGTTCGCCATCGGTCGGAGAAATTTGGGTGCCTGAGTCAGTCAGCCCATCCGAAAGGCGATCGAGCCAAATTCGACCGTCCGGGTTCAGCATCACCTCGACGACGGACGGGTCCTCAAGCCAAGTCGCGATATCCACGCCGAGCGCGGTTCGCAGCATCCGGGCACCACGAGTAGAGAATTCGGGTTTGATGGGTGTCACAGTCATCGGCGTTCCCGTGTTGGATTACGGGATCGATCAAGAAGACTGTTCTTTGCTTACGGGCAACAGTCGAGAGGGCGTAGTAGTAGTGCGGCGTACAGCGGCAGGCGAGAGTGTGAGTGCGCTGCCTTCACTTTAGTGTCGATGAGGTAGCGTGAACGGCCCATAGCGGACATTAGCCGCAGGAACTAATTGCTGTGCTGCAACCCTTCAAAGCCGACATTGAGCAAAGTCCGGCAGTCTTGCGATCATAGCCTGCGACCTCGTCGTTCGCTCCACGCGCAACCCGAGACGTTTTGTTTCTAAAGAATTAGGCCTAGTATCGGAAAGAACCTGAGGTGCTCACGGGTCGACCTCAGGAGAAGAAATTTCTTCGAAGAACTTGAACATGCTTTGGCTCTCGACACGCTGCGTCTGTGCCTTAGCTTCCGGATTAATGATAAAGGATGACCGGTGCCGCGCCGTTACGAAGAGATCTATCCGTCTCTGCCGCTGCTCAACAGCGATGGGTTGGAGCATACGTCGGCGGCGAGTTTGTTGTCGGTTCGCTATTTCCAGGCAGAGCCCGACAGCATGCCGACGGAAGCTTTTGCGGAACACCATGTCCTTCTGAACCTGAAGGACGAACCCCACCGCGTGCAAAACACGCGCGATGGCGAGCTGCGCGATTTTACCTTCTCCAAGCACGACATCATCGTGACCACTGCAGGCATGCGTTCTGGCTGGCGGTGGTTCGCACAATCTGACGTGATCGTTGTGACGCTTGATCCCGCGCGGGTGCAGCGCTTTGCTGAAACGGAACTGGGCCTGCTTCTGGATTCGCGACAATTCAAGGACCTGCCTCTATTCTCCGACGCAGATCTCTGTGCTGCAGGGGTGATGTTGCGGGATGCGTTGGAAGCCGACGACATGACGTCGGCCGTGATGTTTGAGGCGCTCAGCCGGGTGTTTCTAGTCAAATTGCTACAACGCTATGGCAAACGCCGTCCTGAACAGGTGGCGCTTTCCGCGCGCTTTACATCCGCCCATTACAATCGCGTTCTTGCTTTCATCCGTGCCAATCTGGACCAGACCATCACTCTTGATGAACTGGCAAGTGAAGCTGGGATGAGCCCGTCGCATTTCAGCCGTCTGTTCAAGGAAACGGTTGGCACCCCGCCGATGCAATATGTCATGGCCTACCGGATTGAGCAGTCGCTTGAGATGATGACAGAGCAGGGTCGGGCGCTTGGCGACATCGCCCTGGCCTGTGGCTTCGCCGATCAGGCGCATTTCAGCCGCAGCTTCAAGCAACTGATGGGTACCACTCCGCGGCAGTACCGGGCCAGCCTGAGCTAGTCGTTCAAAAAGCAAGATCATACAAAAGCAGATCAAGCCGCTTCAATTAATTCGGGCCGGGGCGACGTATCTCCAATGTCATCAGGCAAACAGCCCACGACATTACAAACCGGAGTTACCAAGATGAAACGCGCAACCCTGTCCACTGCCGCCACCTTTCTGACTACCTCGGCCATGGCCGATATCACGACCCGCACCGTGACCTTTGAAAACGAAGGTGCCACGCTGAGCGGTACGCTTTACCTGCCAGCGGACCACGATGGGTCTGCGCTGCCGATCGTTGTCGTGACCGGTGCCTGGACCACCGTCCAGCAGCAGATGCCCGCCACTTATGCCGCCCAGATGGTGGAACGCGGCTTCGCCGCCTTCACCTTCGATTTCCGCGGCTGGGGCGCGTCGGGCGATCTTCCGCAGAATGTTCGCTTCGTGGAAAGCCCGGAGGCCAAAACCTCGGACATCCGCGCTGCCTTTGAGTTTGTTGCCACGCTGCCAGAGGTCGACGCAGGCCAGATCTACGGCCTCGGGATCTGTGCATCGGCGGGCTACATGGTAGATGCCGCTTCCGGGAACGATCTGGTGCATCGCGTGGGCCTTGTCGCCCCTTGGCTGCAAAACGAAGAGCTCGTGAACGCCGTCTACGGCGGTGAAGAGGGCGTAAGCGGCCTGATCGAGATGGGCCGCGCCGCGCACGCTGCTGGCGGCCAGATCATTTCAGCGGCCGGTCCTGAAGGGGCCGAAGGTGTGCTGATGCCCATCGGCGGCTATTACTTCGAGGCCGACCGTGGCGCGATCCCTGAGTACGACAACCAGTGGAACAACGCGTCGTGGGAAGGCTGGCTGACCTATCACCCGGCCGATAATCCGCAGCGTCTGACACAGCCCTTGGCCATCGTCCATTCAGAGGCCGCCGCGATCCCGGATGGCGTGCGCGCCTTCCTCGATGGCTTCACCGGCGACGCGACGCAGCAATGGCTCGAAGATGTCACGCAGTTCGACTTCTACGACAATCCCGCCGACGTGACCCGCGCCGCCGATACCGTGGCCGATCATTTCCGCACAGGCGCTGACGCCTGATCCAACAAACTTCGCGCGGCGAGACGCATATCGCTGCGCATCCCTGCACCTCTCAATCACCCACAACATCAGACCAAAGGAATACACCATGATCCGCTCAACCCTGACCGCAGCCAGCCTTCTCGCAACTCCTGCTTCGGCTGACATCGCAGGCGACCCTGTCACTGCAGAAACCTTACTGGACCGGGCCGAAATGATCCGCATTGCGGACGCCATCGACGCCGCTGTCGATGCACAGGACTGGCTCGCCGCCCGCGCTCTGTTCACTGACGAAATCTACGTCGACTTCACGTCGTTGGTGGGCGGGGAGCCCGCGACAATCCCTGCCGATGGCTTGATCGCCGGCTGGTCAGCAAATCTGACGGGTGAGAAGTCGAGCTTCCACCTGCGCGGCAACCATCGCATTACGTTTGACGGCCCCGACGCAGCTCTGATGCAAAGCCACGGCTATGCCTGGAACCAGATGCCGTCAGGCGCGCTGGAGGAGAACGGCAGCAATCCGATTTGGGAAGTCTGGGGCACCTATACCCACAGTTTCACGCGCACGTCAGAGGGCTGGCTTGTCTCCGGCATGAGCTTCACCGCCACGGCTGAGCGCGGAAATGACTACGTCCGCAACACGCCAGGCAGCTGATCGGCACAGGACGCGGGCGCGCCAGCCGCGCCCGCCTCTTTCCAACTAAATTCAAGATGAAGGAACAGACACATGGCACACACATGGTTCATAACTGGCGCGTCCTCCGGCTTCGGAGCCGCCTTCGCCCACCACGCGCTGTCCCAAGGCCACAACGTCGTGGTCACGGCTCGCCGCCTCGGCAAGCTTCAGCAGATCGCGGCCCTCGCGCCTGACAGGGTCTTGGCGCACACAATGGACGTCACGGACACCGCGCAGATCATTAAAGCGATCAAGGCTGCGGAAGACAGGTTTGGCGGTATCGATGTGCTGGTCAACAATGCGGGCTACGGCATTGTCGGCGCAGTCGAGGAAACGCCGAAGGCCGAGCTGCGCGCGATGATGGAGACAAACTTCTTCGGCGCGGTCGCAGTCACACAAGCCGCATTACCAATGATGCGAAAGCGGCGCAAAGGCGCCATTGTGATGATGTCGTCGCTTGGTGGGCAATTGTCCTTCGGTGGCTTCGGGCCTAACTCTGCAACCAAGTTTGCGCTGGAAGGCATGACTGAGGCTCTGTCCCAGGAAATCGCGCCCTTCGGTCTGAAGGCGATGATCGTTGAGCCGGGCGCGTTCCGGACCGAATTCGCCGATACCGCTCTGCGCCACATGCCCAAGATCGACGCCTATGACGAGATCGTCGGCGGCACGCGGGACTTCGCCCGCGGCATGCACGGCACCCAGGCCGGTGATCCCGCGAAAGCCGCCGCCGCGATTGAGACGGCACTCAACAGCCAGACCACGCCGATGCGCCTGGCCCTGGGCGACGATGCGGTGGACGCAATCCGCGACCATGGTGAAGCCCTGCTGGCTGAGTTGACCCAGTGGGAGCCGTCGCCCGTGCGGTCAACCACGCCGATGCCGTGCAAAGCGCCGCGTAAACTGTCCGGGTGGCCCCATTTTGGGGGCCACCCATCACTCGATACTCAAAGGAGATGACCATGACCCGTCCCCGTCTCGCCCTGATCACCGGCGCAAATCGTGGCATTGGCCGCGAAGTGGCTCGGCAATTGTCTCAGGATCACGGCCTGCACGTTCTGCTCGGCTCGCGTGACCTCAACAAAGGAACGAAGGCTGCGCGCGGGCTTTCCAACGCCAGCGCCATCGAATTGGACGTGGCCGACCCCACATCCGTGGCGCGTGCATTCGAGCAGATCCGACAAGATTTCGGGCATCTCGATGTGTTGGTGAACAACGCAGGCGTCGACTACGACACCAATCAACGCGCCAGCACCGCCGATCTTGCCCGCGTTCGGCGCGCCTTCGACACTAACCTCTTCGGCGCGTGGGAGGTGGCGATTGCCGCCGCACCTCTGCTGAAAAAGGGCACGTCTCCCCGTATTGTCAATGTGTCCTCCGGCGCAGGGGCGCTGACCGGCATGGGTGGGGGAATGCCTGGCTACGGCATCTCAAAGGCGGCGCTCAACGCGCTGACGATCAAGCTGGCCGCAGAGTTGCAAAGCGACGGCGTCCTTGTGAACGCCGTCTGCCCCGGTTGGGTCGCCACAGACATGGGCGGCGGAGGAAGACCGATCCCGGAAGGCGCGGCTGGCGTGACATGGGCGGCAACCCTGCCTGATAACGGCCCGACGGGTGGATTTTTCCGAGACGCGCGTCCAATCGACTGGTGAGAAAACGGCAGAGTATTGGATCGCCGAATGTGTGAATATTCGAGGCCGGACAAAAACTTTTACCAGCAGGTCAGCCTAAAGCGACGGTTCGGGAGATCACGGTTAAGCCGCCGCTTAAGCTCGCAAAAAAGTATCTTTGCTGTGAATACTCAACAGCAGATTTCTTTCAGAACACTCTACCAATGATGAGCCCTAATCAAGGTAGCGCTGCGCTAAACTACCTTGCCAATTTTTCACACTCTTTTGGCTTTTTCTTTTCGAGAAGATATTATTGACTCTTGGGTCAATAAAGAGTTAGGAGTTCGTATTACTGTTCCATGGAGCACCCATGCCAACTGTCAGAAAACGCAGAAAAGACCACAGGCCGGCTGAGATTACGCGTGCTGCGATAGAAGCCTTCGCCGACAAGGGATACATCGGCACCAAAGTGACGGATGTGGCCCATCGCGCTAACGTTTCAAAAGGGACAGTCTATCATTACTTCGGCGACAAAAATGCCCTATTCCGAGCGGCATTTCACACCTGTTTCGTCGACAGCCTCCAACCTGTCACGCTGCCTCCCATTGACGGTAGTGCCAACATGACATCCTTGCTGGAATACCTTCTGCGGGAGGCCTTTCTTGGCCTGCAAGGGTCTGAAGCTTCTAGCCTGCTCAAGGTAATCCTGATTGAGGGTGATCGGTTTCCTGACCTTGTCTTGCAATGTCAGAGCGATCTTCTCAACAAGATCGAAGCCCCTCTCATGCAACTGATAGATGCGGGCATTTTGTCGGGCGAGTTTGGACCAGGTGCCTATCGTGACATGCCGTCGATCATGCTGCTGCCGGGGGTTATGTTGTCCTTGCTCGGTCATTTCTTCTCGGACGACCGAGACATCGATGTCTTCGACGCGTTCCTGGATTTGATCATAAACGGCCTCTTAAAACGACCCTAGTAGCTGGGTCCCGAAAACGGAGCACTTGAAATGACTGTTTTGAAACACCGCCCCAGGGCGCTGGTCCTTTGCTGCCTCATGGCTACGACGACCGCGATCGCCGAAAGCCCTGCTAGTCAGCTTGTCACTGGTGAATTCTGGAGCGCAACGCTCAATCGAGGTCAGCAGGTCCGGTTAAAGTTCAATGCGGACGGCACAATTGATGTTCGCGCGTTGTTTGCGCCGCGCCTGACTTGGACTGCGACCGATGATGGACTTTGCCTGACGGGCGGGCCGGGTGGGACAATGTGTGCAACGCTCTTTCCAACCGAGACCGGTTTTATTGGTCTGGATGGCGAAACCCTGATCTTACGACTCGATAGATAGGAGCCCAACATGTTGGACGTCCTCGCGCTTTTCGCGCAAAGTTACATAACCGCCATCATGACGACGGGGCTTGCATGTGTCCTTGCGTACTTACTGTTTTGGAAGGCCCTGTCTCAAAGGCTGGTTCATTGGCGCATCCAATTGAACCGGCGAGCCGACAGCAAGCAAATCAAACGAGAGCTGAAGAATTCGCTCTTTGTCTTCGCGGTTTCAGCATGCTTCAGCGTTTTTGTAATATCATTGGGCAGCCTTGGTCTAACCAACATATATTTCAATTTGAACGACTATCCGATTTGGGTCGGCTTGCTCGGGTTCCCGCTGCTGCTTATCATAGATGATACATGGTTTTACTGGGTTCATCGCGCTTTGCACCATCCCAAAATCTACCGCCATGTTCACCATGAGCATCACCGCAGCCTCGATGTAAATCCGATCACATCAATCTCGTTTCACTGGATTGAGCCGCTTTTGTTGACGGCTTGGGTCCTGCCAGCCGCGATGTTTCTTCCGCTTTGGGCACCCGCACTTCTTCTTCTTCAGTTGTACGGGTTGTTAGACAATATCAAATCACATCTGGGGTATGAGATATTCCCGGCGTGGTGGAACAAATCGCCATTGGGGCTTCTCACGTCAAGCACATACCACAATCTTCACCATACGAAGTTCAAAGGCAACTACGGTGTCCACTTCCGCTTCTGGGACAGGCTGATGGGCACAGAGCTCAAGGTTTACGATGAAGTTTTCGATGAAATCCAGAGCCGCAAGGCAGCGGGCGGCATGACCCAAGCAAAAAAGGATCAAATCACGTAAAGCCGTTGAGCCGTCGAGCGATTGCTTTCTCCTTCCCGCAGCTCTTGCGCTCCCCCCGCACTAATGACATTAATGTCATTAGTGCGGGGGGAGCGCCAATTGATTGGCTGGAACTGGAGACATGAACTGTGAACTACAAACCGATCAATCTGGTCCTACTAGCAGGTTTTCTTGTGTCCGGATGTGCTGTTGTTGGCCCCAACTATGAACCTCCCACAATAGATCTTGCGGCGGAATTCGTCGAAGGATCGTCCGCCTCCGCTGATCAAACTGCCCACCTTGAATGGTGGTTGCAATTCAACGACCCGTTGCTTACCGAGCTTGTTGAGCGAGGCTTGCAGCAAAACCTCGACATTCAGGCTGCGATCGAACGCATAAACGCGGCCGCGGCACAGCTTGGTTCGACAGGATTAGCCTCTCAGGCATCCGGCTCACTCACCTCTCAAACGCAACGCACCGGAGTCGAAGGATTTGAAGCCGACACGGCGTCCTCAACATCGGTCAATTCCAGCTTTGTAATTGATCTATTTGGAGGTATTGCGCGTGAGCAGGAACAGGCGCTGGCCAATGCAGATGCTGCGCACCTTGATGTGGGGGCGGCGCAACTTGCGTATTTGTCCAGCATGGTCGATCACTATATTTCGGCGCGCTACTATCAGGAAGCGTTGGAACTAACGCGTCAGAATGTCGCCAGCCAAGCACGCACCCTGTCTATTGTGGAAAGCCAACGAGAACTTGGTGTTACAACTGATCTGAACGTGGCCCAAGCGCGTGCGCAACTAGACCAGGCCCGCGCGTCGATCCCGGGTCTAGAGATTGGGTTCCATACTTCGGTTTACCGAATCGCTACCCTTCTCGCAGAGCCGGCTGCGCCCCTTCTCGGCTCCATGCAATCCGGTGCGCCGCAACCCCACAGCCGGTCAAATACGGGCGCTGGAATTCCCGCAAATCTTCTGCGCAACCGACCGGATTTGTGGGCCGCTGAGCGGCGGTATGCCTCTGCATTGGCCGCTGTTGGAGTGGCGGAAGCCGCGCTCTACCCTTCGCTTACACTTTCAGGTTCGGTGACTATTGCGTCGCCAGACAGTTGGTCCTTTGGGCCGTCTATTCAATTGCCCATACTGGGACGTGGGGCTCTGGCGTCTCAACGTGACGTCCAGATTTCGAACGCGCAACAGGCCGAGATTGAATGGCGAACCCTCGTTCTCGAAGCTGTCGAGGACGTTCAAATCGCTCAAGCAAGCTATCTGCGCCGCCAGCGCGAGGTGAGCAGCCTTCGCAACGCTGTCGCGTCCAATCGAGTCGTTCTAGACTTGACGCGATCCAGCTTTGAAAGTGGCGATCAGGACGTTCTCGATTTGCTCGACACGGAGCGAAACTACGCTGATAGCCGTTTATCACTCGCTGCTGCGGTGCGTGACCTGAGCTCAGCCTGGGTGACGTTGCAGATCGCGTCCGGTAGGGGCTGGAATACACGTAGACCTGTTTCGGCCGAACCTTCCAATTGACTGGCCTATATCTGCCACAGTGCCTCACTGACCGCTCTGTCATACCCATGCCTGAACAAAGCCTGCATATAGCTTTGAGAGAACCGCTCGGTTGGATCAAAAATTATGCCGGAGTCCGGATCGACGGCAGTGTAGGACAACGTCAGCCGACTTGTCCTTGCAAAGAGTTGCGCAGTTGCAAGGCCGTTTGCAGCACTTGATCTGACCATCGTGGTCAGCGCCTGTTGTGAGATGCCAAGCACAGTGCGTGGGACAGCTTGCGGCCGTGGATCAATAGTGTTGTTGATTACGATATACAAATGACCATTGCCGTCGGTAATCGTAGACCGGTCAAATGCAGCCTCTGGAACCGCCAGAAACTGCATATGCAGTCCGCCATCCACATGGGTTTCCGAAACCGTTTGACCGCCATGCTGATACCGGAGCGTAACCGGGGGAAAGAGACCTGGCAATGCGGACGATGCCGCCATGATTGCGCGAAACAACGTGGTATTTCCTGCCACAGCGATCCGGCCCATATTCCAGACAATCGCTCTGCCCTGATCCAGATTTGATGTAACAATGAAAAGCCGGGCGCCAGAGCGATGGCGTTCGGCAATAGCTGAAAGAAGCTGGGGTGTCACGTAGATGTCGAGCAACGCCAGAAATCCATCGGTGTTGAATAGTGAATTGCCAAGCAATCCACGTAGCCCGCGCAGAGTAAGCACGTCGTCGCCGTCGAATTGAGTGAATACCTCCTCCAGATCACGGTCATATGCAGAACCAGCGAAGGCAAATGGCGCGATCAACGCCCCGGCCGATATCCCGGTAACAAGGTCAAATTCGGGCCGTGAGCCGAATTGTGTCCAACCCACCAGTGCGCCCGCGCCGAAAGCGCCATCCTCGCCACCGCTCGACAACGCCAGAATTTTCGGACGGGCCGACATGTGCGCGACGGATAGATGATGTCGCCAAACGTCCGCCTCGGCATCCGCACGAAATCTGATCTGTCCAAGCGCAGTGCTGTTCGGAGGATCAATTAGCAGAAGATCGTCCGGCACAGCTCCGGAGCATCCGGTTACGCAAAGGCATGCGGTAACTCCCGTCAAGAACCGTCGACGGTTCGAGCTGTCGGCGGCAGAATATACCACGGCGACTTACCTCACCAAAGTCAGCACGCCCCCGTCGGAAGTCCGATATCTTCCACCTCCGATGCTCTCGATCGTAAGACATTCGCGTCCTGCTCGTGGGCCGGATAGCATAGTGACGCACAAGGCATCGCCCTCGGTTTCCCAGCTACCTTCTCCATTCATCAAGGCTGACTCGAAGCGAACAAGTCCGGACGCCATGTACGTCACTCGGACATTCATTCCCATCCTGCGGATTTGAAACGTTTCATTGCTGAAGGCAGCGTGAATTTCGTCACCCGAAAGGGTGCCTGCTTGTGCAGACAGATTGCAGCCCAATACAATACAGACCGCCAATGTGGTTGATTTGATGGCATCTTTCATCTCAAGTCTCCTGTTGTTTGACAACACGCAGCGGCTCGGGGGTTGGTGTGACGTCTTTGATCACCCGCCCTTCTTCGAGAGTGATGATCCGATCTGCGAGTTCAAGAATACGGTTGTCGTGGGTTACCATTACGGTCGTCGTGCCCCGACTCGTTCCAAGCGCTTTCAGCATCTCGACGACAGTCTTCCCGGAGTCCTTGTCGAGGGCAGCTGTTGGCTCATCCGCAAAGATAACCTCCGGGTTGGAAACGAGCGCTCTCGCGACCGCTACACGTTGCTTCTGGCCGCCTGATAGGGATCCCGGCAAATAATCCAGACGATCCGCAAGGCCAAGTGTTCCTAAAAGGTGATGGGCCGCTGCCTTTTGCTTTTTCGGATCGCCCTTGCCGTGGACTTGCAACCCCATCAGAACATTCTGTGTCGCTGTTAGACTTTCGTGCAAGTTGTGCGCCTGAAAAATGAAGCCCAACCTGCGCCGTGCAGCGACCTGTTGAGCATTGCTCGCTCCGTTCAATTCGGTGTCCAACAAGCGAACACTGCCTTCTTGGACGTCCCTGAGACACCCCATCAGTGTCAGCACGGTTGTCTTTCCAGATCCTGACGGCCCCATCAGGATCGTTAGCTTGCCGCGCTCGATCTCAAGACTCACATCCCAGATCGCCTGTTTGCGCGCCTCACCTGTTCCAAAAAAGTGATTGAGGCCTTGAACGCTGATCGCAATACTCTCGGCCATTAGAACAAATCCGCTGGATCAGCGCTGGTTAAGCGCCGCGTCGCGATTGCGCCCGAAACAGAACAGGCAAACAGCGTTCCGACGAAAACGAGAATGATACGCTCTGCGTTCATTTCGACCGGGAGACCAGTCGCGGCACTCATACCTAGATACAATCCAAGCGAAACAACTAGGCCAGGTATGAACCCACAGACCGCAAGGATCGTCGACTCTTCAAAGACGATACCAAGGAAGAACCGCGGTCCGTAGCCCATAGCTTTGAAGGTTGCATATTCACGCAGATGGTTTGCCACATCGGTTGAAAGGACCTGATAGACGATCACGATGCCGACGATCACACCGATCACAACCCCAAACCCAAAGATTACGCCGGTTGGGCGCTCCGTTGTCTGATAAGCCAAGTCGGCCGCGGCTGCGGCAGCAAGTGTCTGGACCTTCACAGCATCTTCGGGAAGCAGCGCTTGCAATCGCATAACGACGGTAGTCACGTCAGCCCCCTCGACAACATGGATCAGAATATGGTTAGGCGCCCCGCTGCTCCGGCTGCCGAAAAAGCGAAGAAAGGTTTGGTCGGACACAAACATTGTTCCGTCTGCTGTGAAGCCGCCCCCGGCTTGAATAGTGCCGACAGCGTTCAAAGTTCGCCCGTTGACTTCGAATGAGAATGAAGTGCCACCTGCCAACTGCTCAAATACTTCGGGCGAAATACCGCGCGTTGCCGTGTCAATAAGAGCGGCGTTTTCCTCGCGCAATAAGTCCAGTTGGCTTGCAACCGATGCTGTCACAAACTGCGCATCTTCGACATTCACGCCAAAGGTCTGCAGAGTAGCGGTATCACCGTTTGCCAGTTGCAACGACATATTACCAATGTAGAGCGGCGTTGCCTCGGCCACGTCTGGATCGCCTAACGCCTGAAACATCCGTACTCTAGCCACATTGCTGCCATCGGCGAGAGTGTGGGCATCTTGGGCCGATATGATGATATCCGCTTCGAAGAAGTCATAAGGCGCAACCGTCGATGCGTTCAGGGCGCCCAGAATGCCAAGTTGAAGAAAAACGAGAAGATTCGCGAAAGATACACCAGCCAGCGCGGCAAAAAACCGCCCTCTGCTGTGCGTGAGTTGCAACCATCCTATCGGCAGGCGCCCCAACACCCGGGTCAGAAAAGGCGTCATTGATAATCCTCGCCTTCAATGCGGACGATAACTTCCAGGTTGGTGAAACCGGATGCTAATGCAGCCGATTCAGGATCTAGTTCGATGACGACGTTCACGACACGAGCGTCGGTATTGGCGGCAGGGTCGTCCGACGTAATAGACTGTCTATTGATTTCCAGGCCGATAGAGACAACGGTTCCATTTAATGTCTGTTCTATTGCTTGTGTGGTAATCGTCACGGGATCGCCCAAAGCGACGCGTCGAACCATCGTTTGGTAGACTTCAGCCTCGACCTTCATTTGGCTCGTATCGCCCATATCGAGGATACCTTCAGATCCTGGTTGCTCGCCTTCGCGACTATGAATTTCAAAAATTGTTCCTGAGGTCGGTGCCGCAACGATGGACTGCTCAAGGTTGCGTTCCGCCCGTTCTACAGAGATACGCGCTGCTTCTAGGTTTGCTTGCGCGACCGCAATATCAGCTTGCACCTCGCCTTCTGACACGCGGT
Organism: Gymnodinialimonas sp. 202GB13-11; assembly: GCF_040932485.1. Classification (NCBI taxonomy): domain Bacteria; kingdom Pseudomonadati; phylum Pseudomonadota; class Alphaproteobacteria; order Rhodobacterales; family Paracoccaceae; genus Gymnodinialimonas; species Gymnodinialimonas hymeniacidonis. The sequence continues at coordinate 90,139 of NZ_JBFRBH010000001.1, forward strand.
AGCGGGAAAGCGTTGCGAGATCGCGCTGTACGTCGAGCGCGGCCTCTTCGGCGCGCGCGACCGCACTGTCAAAATCTGCACGCGCTGCGATCCCGCGGTCGAGCAATGATTGTGAACGGACGCGCTCTGAAGTCGCCTCAATTAAAGTGGCTTGCGATCGTTCATACGCTGCTTCCGCTTCCGCCCGACTGGCATTTATCGTGATGATTGTCTGTTCAAGCGTCGCTTCAGAAATCGCAAGATCAGCTAGCGATGACGCAAGGGCGCTTTCAAGATCGGTCCGATTGTCCAAGACTGCCAATATGTCGCCCGCCTCAACCTGATCTCCGACGTTGACTCTTAACTCTGCGATCCTTGCGTCACCGGCGCCGTAGGGGGTCGCGATGCTGATAACGTCGTCCATTGGGAGAATACGTCCTAACGCGACAACATCACCTTCGCTGACAACGGCGACCTGTTGCTGCGACATGACTTGTTCAGTTGCGACGGCGATAGGGGTATCCGTGCCCGCGCCGGGTTCAAGTCCAGTCACTCCGAAAAAGGCTTGCAGGCCAGGAGGCTGGAAATAGAGCCCTGCGACCGCTCCAGTGAACGAAGAGACCAGAATGATGAGCGGAAGCCGTAGGCGCGACGACCGAGCCGCGAAACTCGACTTCACAGTATCGCCTGACGACGACGACGCGCCGTTGTCTTCCAATGGCAAAGCAGGGGCTTGGGCTTGAGCACTCTCGGGCATAAACTCTCCATAGATCACTACTAATGACATAGATGTCATTAACGTCGAAACAATCAAGTGGGAATCGCTGATGGCACCTCGAAAAAGGCAACGACGAAAGGACGCCCGACCAGAGGAGATTGTCAGCGCCGCATTGGAACTATTTGGAAATAAAGGATATTCGAACACTACACTGAGCACCATCGCCGATGCGGCCGATATATCCCGCACAACCATTTATCTCTACTTCGAAGACAAGGAGGCAATCCTTCGCCAAGCATTTGAGGATCGCGTTGCCCCGATTTTTCAGGATGGACATGCGCAAGTCGCACAAGTTGAAATGCCGTTCGAGCAGCTCTTTAGGATGGTCATTGGCAGGATGTATGACCGGTTGACCGACAAGACGACGCTGATCCTACTCAAGATTATCATCGCGGAAGGGCACCAAATACCAGATCTCGTGCGGTTCCATCATGAGAACATATTGAGCATCGCCGAGCGTCTCGTCGAAGGCCTTCTCAAAACCGGCATTGCTGAAGGAGCCGTGCGCCCTTCGATTGCTGACATGGATCCAAAGCTCTTGATTGCACCGATCATTGTCGCCGCAATGTGGCGTCTGACCTTTGAACACCTTTCCCCGATCGACATCGACGAATACATCGCGGGGCATCTAGACATCCTGATGAAGGGTATTCTGGTGAAAAACTAGGAGTAAGACTTGGTCGCGATGTTGGCGCAAAGGGACGCCGCTGATGCTTTCCAAAACTATCTTGACGTCCCATGAGATCATAGCCCACAGGCACTTTTCGACCTGTGCTGTACGCCGTGTACCATGCGCGCTGGCGTTCAATTTTGGTGAACTTCTTTGGAGCGGCTATGTCTAGTTATACAGTTCATTCGGCCAAAAATGCCTGAGCCATTGCGTCAAAGACGACTCTTACGCGGCTAATCTTTGATAGGTCTTCATGCATCGCAACCCAGATAGGCGCGGCGAACCGCCAATCAGGGGCCAATCTTCGCAAGCCTAGCTTGTTTGCAATCTTAATTTGACAAAACCCTGCACCGACACCGGCCTGGATGCAGGCGATTTGTGCCGTCTGATCGTCGGTTCTCATGGCTATGTTTGTTGGCACAGAAAGTTTGGATTGGCGTGCGCCTCGACCCAGCATGTCGTCGCGGTCTTCCCAGACAAAAGGCGTTGCGTTTAGATGGTCTGTAATCGGTGCGTCATCCGACACAGGGCTTTTAAGGCCAGTGGCCGCAAAAAGCCCTAACTGCCGAGGCAAGAGTTTCTTCACGACAAGCGCGTTCTGATCAGGTGCACTGAATCGAATGCCGATGTCCGCTTCCCGCTGCAGCAAGTTGACCACACGATCTTCTGGCGCAAGCTCCACGCAAAGGTCTGGATAAGCTACAACAAGAGTTTTTATGACGTCCGGCATCAAAAAATTTGCGAATACCCTACTACATGACAGGCGCACCCGTCCTGTAAGAGCTTTCGCCTCAGTTATTGCCGTGCGGTTGAAAACATGCACGCCAGAGACGATGCTTTGGGCCTGCGGTAGCAGCGATGCGGCAAGTTCAGTTGGGTCAAGACGATTGCCACTGCGCGTAAACAACACAACGCCCAGCTCGGCCTCGAGAGACTCAATCTGGCGGCGTACGGTCGGTTGTGACCGTGTGAGCTGGCGCGCAGCTGCAGACAGACTACCAGTGACCATAACCGACTCGAATGCAGCAATAAGGTCAATTGAAGAAATCGCTTTACTCATAAAATATGTATAGGTGAGTTGGCAAGGTTAGACAATTTTTTTTCAGGTCTGACGAAGATATGAGGGTGCTACGAATGGATGGAGACTACAATGCACGCACTATCTTCGACCCCCACCGACCCTGTGATTTTCCTTTTGCGGCTAGAAGGTCTGGCAGTAGGCCTTGCAGCAATCGGAATTTTTAAAATCTCGGGCGCAAGTTGGCTGCTTTTTGCTCTTTTGATCCTGGTGCCTGATCTTGCGATGGTGGGTTATCTGTGGGGCAGCCGGATCGGTGCCATCTGTTACAACTTCACGCACACCTACATAACACCAATTGTCTTGGCAGGTGCGGGGTGGTCGTTTGGAGCACCGTTGCTCGTTCACATTGCTGTTATTTGGGTGATCCACATTGGACTAGATCGCGCTATTGGATACGGCCTCAAGAGGAAATCGGGTTTCATGTCGACGCATCTAGCAAGCAAAGAAGTTGCTTAATCTGCGCATGGCGCTTCAGAAGCGTGTGCATGTACTCCTCACAGGCTGAATTGTCACAGATGTGGTTGCTCAATTAATACTTAGCCCTGCTCAAAAATAATTTTAGTGAAGAAGAAGCGAATTAGAACTTGAACTAGTGTATTGGTACAATCAAGGGCATCGTCAACATTTCGTCCTAGGGACCGTTTTTGTAAGAAGGTGGAAACGGTTCAGCGCAAATAGTCTTGCTGGACTTAGCATACCCTCAAAGAAGGTTTTCAAAGACATTCTCCCAATTTTGCCATCCCCGAAATCCACGTCAGCTTTGCTGACATTTTCATTAACTCGGAGTTGTGGACGCTGATGCAATCTATTTCTACGTCTGATGATCCGCGAAGCGAAGTAGATCAGATAGGGTGTAACTGAGCGACCACATGCCACTAAATGGCCCAAATTGCGCTTGAGGCATTCAAGGACGAGTGCAGGGTTCCGGGCATGCCGAGTTGGTTTTGCGTTCATCCGACAATAGTTCACAAATGGCAGAGAGACTTACTGGAAGGCTCAACCGGATTGTTCAAACTCGGCGGAAAGAGAGCCTCTAGAGTTCGCGAAGTCCAGATCACGGAGCCTCTTGCCAAGACGGGAGTGCTTGATCGTCGCTAATTTCTTTGGTCACCGAGGCCAACGCCTCTGATAGGCACTTGATGCGAATCATGGTGAAATGTCTGGCCCGACCAGTGCAAATCGGCCAGTTGGCGTTCTGTGCATGGCTCCATCGATCTGTAGGTCACCGCACTGCTATCGACTTAAGGGTCAAATCGCGCCGAACTTGATATCGATGCGCAAGATTGACAGGCAGCTTTCAAAGCCCCGCTATTCGGTGTCCTGCAGATGAACATACATGCGCGCAAGGAAGGACGTCTCCCGGACGGAATCGTATCCGTCGGTTGGTGCGCGCGATGGTTCTCATGCCAACCGTGACGTAAATAAAAGCGGCTGCTTCGCTCAGGCGCTTCACATTTTGGAATAATGTGCTGTTTGGCCATAAGGCAACATGAGCTACGCCGTTTGGCAATGCAAAACAGTTGATCACGATGATCCAACCTAGGACACATTGATCATTAACACGCGACTTCCCGCGCGTCTTCGAACCGCAGATCATGCTCGCACTTAGAAATTGAGTGGACGTGTAGCACAGGGTGCTTGGCCTCTTGAATTGTTCCGGCCCTATACTTAGCGATAAATGTGTAGATCTCACTTTACATCTGCTCACATAGCCCGGACGTTGTGCTGTGTGTAAACAAGAAGCTGTAGGTGCTTGGCGATTTTGGAACGGCGAAGACATGACGGGTAAGTCATTTTTGACCCAAATGGCCTCTAAGGATTGACGGGGCTTTCGTGACTAGCCAAATTCCGAAAGAGGCCGGTACGAGGAGGAGGACAAACATTGGACATGATTGAACATAGGGTCGCCCAGTACTTAGAAGAGGAAAAAATCCGTGGCCTCGCATCTTTGTTTGCCGATGCAGCCAATCGGGTTGACGCAGATCAATTTGCATCTTTGTGGTTAGAGGACTCTGTTTGGCAGATCGGGCCTCCTATAGACAAGACTTTTGAAGGTCGCTCGGAAATTGTCCAGGCATTTAAGGGCCTCTTATTGAAGCAGTGGGAATTTTTCGTACAGATGCCAAATGCCCACGTCATCAATATTGAGGCAAACCAAGCGACGGCGCGTAGCTACGTAAACGAGATCGCACGGGCGAAAGATGGTACGACAAATTTCAATCTGGCAGTGTATTTTGACGAACTTGTTCGAGATGAAGAGAAATGGAAATTCAAGCGAAGAGACTACAGGGTTCTCTACCAAGACAGCTCCCCGATAAAGGGTATCGCGTATCAGCGTGACGTTCTTCCCCCTCTATCATCCTTAACAGAATAGTACCCCTAATGTGATAGTCGCCGTTGATCAAGTTCGGCGCAGATTAGTTCGCCGTAATTTGTCTTAGTCGGTTTCCCTGATCCATCCGGTGTTTAGAGTTGGCATTTTGACCCAAAAAGAGACAGAGGATTTGGGGCAGCTCGTCGAGTAATAGCAATTAAATAGGATGCGGAAAGAAACTCAACTAGATCTATTCTGAAGAATTTGGCCGTCAGAGCTGACTCAAGGACGCTATTTTTTGCTTCTATGGATTTCTCTTCAGTTGCAATCATCCATGGTTAGGGCTCGTTCTTATTGATTGCCCGAATATGACGTTCGTAGCTACGCGATGGCTGAGAGAAATGCCTTCGGACAACGGTTCTCTCGCGTTTTATCGCGGGGCCAATCCTTAGGCCCGCCGAACATGGTTTTGATGTGACTGCGAACTATTTTTTACCTACCGTGCGTAGCGCACAGCTGCCTTGTGTTGCTTGGGACCGGGGACGCATACCCCTATCATTTGTTCTTTCAACGCTCCCCGGAACCAAACGGCATCAAAACCACGACCCTCAAGGAGCCACTCCACTTTTGGTAAGCTGCTTAGGGCCAACCGCGCTCCGCTGTAGTTACTGACTTGTACAGCGGTCGCGAAGAGATCGCGCAGTTGTCCTTGGAAATGGCAGTTAGCGTTCGACTTAGTAGTCGTTCCGCCCTTCGCTTGGCCCAGCAGGTGTACAGGCCGCTGTCTGTCCCCAAAACCTGAAAGCCTTGCGGTTTATCTTGATATAGCCTGCGTCGATCACTACAGATTGCTCCTCACCGTGCTAGGTGGCGAGCGCCGCTTTCATCTCTCGAACACACTCCTGTCGCTCCAGCGCTGCCAGCGATTGTAGTTCGTTTTGTTCGAAACAATTCCTTTGGGTGCATCGATCAACCGCAGGCCGTCACGATCAATGAAGACAATGCACCCAAAAAACGCCGATCATGGACGCGGTGATTTCAGTGGGCATTCGCAAATAGGACTCAAGCCGCGTTACCTGCGCAACGATCAATCTGAAAAATATCACAAAAGTCACCCTTTAGTTTTTTTAGCGCCACCGATCACACCCTAACCGTAAATCAATGGGTCTTGAATCCAGAGCCCGGTAATACGACCCATTGAGCACGCAGACCAACGTTGCGCATAACAGAAATACTGCGACAGATCCGACAGGGTCTCCGGCGTATTTCCACATCGCAAAGCTTGCAGCGTAAGGCGCGAAAGCGCACAGAAGAATTTTGTATAGCATCATGTTGCCTTTCATGAAATGAATTTTCATTATCTTTCTCTTCCTATATAGATCAATTTAAATTTTTCTATTTCAGAAAAACATGAATCCGTTTTCAGTTTCGCGGAAAATGGAGCTCAATCGGCAATGTTGAAACGCAGAACTGAATGCCGATGCTGACGACATGTGCTGACCGAGTGTGTAGTCCCTCATTTTCTAGAATAACATCCACCAATTTCAAAATACGCGAGCGTAGCTGTCTGTCACTCAGTGCTCAGCAAAGCAAGCTGCGCAGCATATAGAAACACGTGCCGCAAAGCCCGGACTGAGAGAGACAGATGTATATTGACTCACTGAACACATGGACAGACAGCACGCGGCCCGTCGATCGGCGAGCGATTTCCGAGGCCGGGGATTGCATCGAGTTCTTGTCGATGAACCATCGTTACTCGACGTTTCTGACTGTGCTGCTTACCGGCGGCTTCGAGTCTGATTTGTCAGGTTTTCGTGACGTGACCGTGTTCGCTTTGGACAATGACGCATGCATCCAAGCGTTGGAAGCGTGTGGCTTCAATGAAGCACGGGAACTGACTGCAGAGGCCGCTTCGAAGTTTGCGGCACCATTTGTCGTGCCGGGGCGCTGGTTTCCACGCGAATTGGCAAGGCAAGACATCATCCTGACGGATGCGAGCGGAGAGCTTCAGATCCTCGAAGCAGGACCTGACTGTCGGTACCTCGGCTGGTCGATCACTAAAAATGGAACCAGCGTCAAGAATTCGGTCGTGCACTTGCTTTGAGAGCAAGCGACGTACCCCACCTTCAAGTCCAGAAAAAGAAGAAATCTCATGGCTGACATCAACGGAACCAATGGCAACGACAGCATCAATGGCACTGTCGATGACGACATCATCAACGGGAATGGCGGGGATGATATGATCATCGCCAGCTCCGGCAATGACGTCATTGACGGCGGCGCTTCACGCAATGACGTGTTGGATTATTCTGGTTCAACCACTGGAGTGACGGTAACGATACCAAGCAGTGGTCAGACGGGTTACGTAGTTGGCGGCGACACAGGCTCAGACAGTTTCACAAACGTGGAAATCCTCGAGTTATCGGATCAAGATGACGTATTCAAGTCTCTTTCGGGCGTCACGGTTTACCGTCCTTACGTCAACCTAGGTGCCGGTGATGACGAGGTAATTCTGAATAACAATGCCGGGGACTACGACGGTGGGGACGGTATAGATACGCTGATCAGCCAAGCTGAACTGAACCAGGTCATTGATCTTGAGTCTGGCACAATAGCCAGTTATTTCGGCGCAGGATCGATCTCGAACATCGAAAATGTTGTGGCATCAAATGGTGATGTCGAGATCATCGGTTCCTCTGTGGACAATGTTCTCCAAGGTGTCGGCCCAAATAACTTCACTATAGGTGGCGGCGACGGCAACGACACGCTCGAAACTCAGACCGGGCGCGATCATTTGGATGGCGGAGACGGGGATGATGTTCTGTCAGCCAACAGTGGAGATGACACCCTGATTGGTGGCAGTGGAAATGACTGGCTGCAAGGCGGTGCTGGTCAAGATACCATGTCAGGAGGTCTTGGAGATGATACGTTTTATTTCGTCGGAGGATCTGGGAACGATGTCATCCAAGATTTCGATCTGGGCGATCATGATGGCGACGGATTTACCAACGATCAACTGGATGTGTCCGGTCTGCTGGACGATCAAGGAGATCCCGTCGACGTCTGGGATGTGTCCGTTTCCGGCGCAAGCTCAGATCCTGATGCCGACGCGATCCTCACCTTCACCAATGGCGAGAGCATTCGTCTCGTCGGTGTCCACGTTGACGATGTGGACACAGTTCAAGAGCTGAACTCAATCGGCATCCCTTGCTATCTCCGCGGCACCTTCATTCTTACGGAGAGGGGAGAGGTTGCTGTTGAAGACCTGAAAATCGGTGACCGAGTTGTCGTCGAGAACGGCAACAGTGCTCCAATTCTCTGGCTGGAGTCCACGAAGCTGACGGACGATCAATTGGCAGAAAACTCCGATCTCAGGCCCATCAGGATCAAACCGATGGCATTGGGAAACACCAGACCTCTTTTGGTGTCCTCGCAGCATTGCATCGTTTTGGACTGCAACGGAGAACGTCACTTCGCACGCGCGAAGCATATCGCGCAGCAAAGCTCAATGGCGCATGTTGCATTTGGGAGGTCAGAAGTTGAGTACTTCCACCTGCTTCTTCCTGAGCACTCGATGATTTGGGCAAATGGGGTCTTGTCCGAGAGCTTTTACCCGGGCCCTTGCGCTCTGCAGATGATATCGGCCCAATCGAAACTGAGCTTGCTGGCAGCAACTGGCGCTCAATCGGAACGCGCATTGCAGGAGAGCTACGGTGAACGAGCTTTGCCAGTCATGAAGCGCGCGCAGATCGGCGCTCATGTGGGCGATAGTTATCAAGCCCACCAACCCCACCAGAGAGTCGCTTGAAGACCGTACATGCGGGGCTTCGAACTAGCACATATGGTGCGAAGCATACAAATTTCTGAAAGTTGTTCCAGATTTTTCACATTTGTGCCTTAAAGTTGAGCAATAGGCTCGTCCCAAATTAAGGGGCAGGCTTGTGGGTTACGTCATTAAAGGTAAGCAATTTGGACCACCACCACTGGAGCTTTCTGTTTCTAGTGGCGGCGCCACCTTGTTTTATTTGCCGCCGGGCAACATCGATGCTCAAATTGCGGTTGATGATGCGGTTGTGGATTTCAACCAGGCGCGTTGCGAAGCCGTCCGCGCCTGCAACTCCGATCGACCTTCGCGTATTGTCATGCCGACAGACTCGATGTCCTTTTATCCGGCGGGCACACAGCTATATCTAAATCTCAAAAACCCGCTTCCCGGTCTTATCATGTCGGTAAATGCAGAGACGCTAGCTAACTGGATTGAACCGCTCAACGTTGATGCGACCTGCGAAACATTTCATGAGTATCGACAAGACTTCGCGGCGGGGCGATTTGCTCAAGCGGCGATTGAGGAGATCTCGAACTGTTATCATTTCTCTTCAGCGGTAGACACCTTAACGCTGGAAGCTCTTTTGCTAGGGTTCTCTGCGCGGCTATTCTGTCATTTCAAGACTATAGCTACGACGAACACCAACGGTCGGGGCAGTATCACTGATCGAAAACGCGACCTGACAGACGAAAAGTTAAAGAAAGCCTGCGACTTCATTCGCGACAACGTTTCTGATCAAGAATTGAAGGTTGCCCGAGTTGCGGATGCTATTGGGTGGTCCCCGCCTCACTTTGCCGACGTTTTTCGCTCCAGGCTAGGAAAGTCTCCTTATAAGTTTATCCTGAGCGAGCGCGTAAACTATGCAAAGCAACTTTTGACGTCCACCAATTCATCGCTCAGCGAGGTGGCATATATGAGTGGCTTTTCAAATCAAGCGCATATGACGACGACGTTCTCGAAGGTTTTATCCTGTACCCCAGCGAAGATCAGAGCAGATTGCTAGCATCTTTTGTCTGGCCCAGTGGTGCGCGGCATAGAGGTCGTGACAAGTCCTTCTTGTGTGCCCTTTCTCATAGATGTCATTGACGTCGGCTTCACAGCTTTTTCATTTTTTCGAACCTATGTTGTCAAAATACAGTGGGATTGTGAGGCAACGGCGGATTTCAGCTGCCGGTTCGCGAGGCAAAGAATGACCAATCTGATCGTAAACGGGTCCTTTGAGGATACCACCGGACTCACGGAGACTGCCTACGGCTTCACAGGGCAACCGAATGGTTGGACTGACGCAAACGGCAGTGATTTCGAGATCGTGCGGTCCGGTCATGTCGGGCAAAACGCATCAGATGGTCAGTTCTGGCTGGATTCCGATCAGGTCGGTATGAACATGGACATCTCTCAGGTTGTTGCCGGTGTCCAAGATGGTCAAAGTTATGATCTCTCATATGATCTTTCTGAGTGGCGGGACAACGGGTCCAATCAGCTGAATGTTTACTGGAATAACACGCTTATTCACACGTATTCCGGAGGATCGGGCGATCAGAATTCCTTTGATAGCTTCGAATTCGTCGTTGTCGGCGAGCCCGGTGACAACGTGATCAGGTTCGAGGAGGTAGGCCCCGTAGACAGTGCTGGTATCGTAATAGACAACGTATCTCTGGTTGCGTCATCCGTTCCTTGCTTCTTGAAAGGTACATTGATCAACACGCCAAGCGGTCAGCGTTTAGTCGAAGATTTAAGGCCGGGTGATATGGTTTGTACGGCCGACAATGGGTTTCAGTCGATCCAATGGGTCGGTGCGAAGGTACTGAGCAGCCAGGTTTTGAGGGTTGCAAGCCACTTATTGCCAATAAGAGTCCGAAAAGGTGCAGTAGGAAATGAAGCTGACTTGTTCGTGTCACCTCAACACCGATTGCTAATGCCAACTTCGAGTTATGATGGCTCAGGAAGGGAGGTCTTGGTAAGCGCTAAGAACCTCTACAAGCAGTTCGGCGGACCGTTCCGCGTAGCGAGAGGGCGGCGAGAAGTGTCTTACCACCATATTCTTCTCGATAATCACGAAATTATTTGGGCTAATGGTGCAAGAGTTGAAACGATGCTTTTGGGGGAGTGGACAATGCGTAGTCTTTTTCACTTTGATATACGGCTAAACGGTCTCCTTAAACTACAAAAAAAACCGATGCATCCTTGTCGGCAGATAGTAAAGCGCCTCCCAATCTCATCATTTAGCGTAGCTGCCTAAAATCAGCGGCTACCAACTCGCGCGGTAGCGCATTGGTGCAGACTTGTATGGACGCGCAGGGCACCTACTGTAAATTTCAGAATTTGGGACAGCGGTAGAGTAGATGTCGAAAGATTGGCGCAAGATCCTACGCAAACAAAATGACCCTCAAAAGACACGATGGCTGGCGATGTACAAAAGGCATGTCGATGCTTTGGGTTTGGCAAATCCAATTTCCATCGCCGGCTCAGAGGTTTTCGAGAACATGGCGACGTCAGGCTAATCAATGCCAATACGGTTCCAAAAAAACCGGCAAATCAAATACCGGCTGAGTTCGTTGAGATGGTCCCATACCCTTCGCCGCAATTTCGCAAATGGGTTGATCAAGGTCGTTATATACCTGCTACGTTACCACAACCAAAATTTTGGAAATTGGATAATGCATTCTTACGCGCAATGGCTTCAACCGGCTCCCGAGGACCTGCGGATGCTCAAGCTTCAAACCAACCAGTCTCAGAAGCGGCTGCCAAGACACCACATTCCGGTCGACGTTAAGCAGCTGACATTGAAAGGCAGAGTTGGCCATCACGTGCGTTAGTTTAAGTGCACTGTGATTAACGACGCAACCAGAGTTCGCGCTCTTTAGGTTTGCAAAGCGATGCACTCACGCCAGCACGATTGACTTCATTAACCATTCATCCAAACATTCGTGAGATCCGAACCCATTGGACCGTGAGTTTCGGACGAAGTCCCATTTTCATGTCGAGGTTAAGGTCGTCAGGCATGCCCAAATGAGGCCCGGCAAGCCATAATTGAAGGGCGGGGTAGAGCGATCTGACCTGCTCCCCTCAGGGTCCGCGTTTATAAGTTGGCTCTGTTTAGGGTCTGGTCCTCTTCTGACCGATTAACATATTCGAATGGCGTCAGACCAGCGAGGCTGGAGTGAGGCCGGTGGCGCACAAATGGGAACAGGTGTTCGTTTAGGCATTCTTCGCGCATCCTGCCGTTGAAGCTTTCGACGAGGCCATTCTGCATGGGCTTTCCGGGCGCGAGATAATGCGAGCCGACTTTACGGTCTTCCTGCCATTTCAGCATCGCGTTGCTTGTCAGTTCGGTGCCCTTGTCCGAGACCACCAGGCAGGGATAGCCACGCAGTTTGCGATCCGATCTAGTTCGCGGGCGACACGCGCGCCACCAATGGATGTATCGACCACAGCGGCCAGACATTCTCGACTGAAGTCGTTGATGACGTTCAGCACACGGAACCGCCTTCCGTCTTCCAGCGCATCAGACATGAAGTCGAGCGACCATCGCTGGTTCGGTCCCTGCAGGATCGCCATAGGCGTCCTGGTGCCCACTGCGCACTTGCGTCCGCCTCGTTTACGAACGGTTAACCCTTCTTCGCGGTAGAGCTGGTACAGATTATTCCAGTTCACCTCCTAGCCTTCACGCTTCAGCAGCATGTGCAGGCGGCGATAACCGAACCGACGCCGCTCGGACGCTAGTTCCTTCATCCTGGCGCGCAGCTCCGTGTTCGCTGGACGCTTCGACCTGCGCCGGTAGACCCGCGGATCGATCCCGGCCAACGCACAGGCGCGGCGTTGATTGTAACCTTTGGTCTTCATGGCCCAGTTCACAGCATTCCTCCTTGAACCAGGTCTCAGAAGTTTTTCCGAGCATGTCTTTCAGTGTCGCCACATCCATCATCTGCTCGGCCAGCATTCTCTTCAGCTTGGCGTTCTCGCTTTCCAGCGTCTTCAACCGACGCGCGTCGGACACTTCCATGCCGCCATACTTCGACCGCCGCTTGTAGAAAGTCGCATTGCTGATCCCGCGCTTACGGCACAGCTCTTTCGCACCAAGCCCAGCCTGATACTCCTTCAGAATGCCAATGATCTGTTCTTCGCTGAAACGGCTTCTCTTCAATGTCTGTCTCCTTCGTTGGAGAACAGGCTAACTCTAAATGCCGGACTTTTCAGGGGAGCAGGTCACGATCACACCGCGCAGATAAACAGGAGTTCTACCGGCTGCCTGCATACAAAGACGACGTCGGTCTCGAAGCAAAACTGGAACAAGCAAGGGGAAGGCCTTTACCAATTCGACTGGCCAGAACGTTCACAACAGACTTACGCCTTACGAGGCCCTACGACAATGGACATCGTAATACCAAAGGTATCCTGCCGGTTTGTCTAAGGTGCATTTGAATAGTGTATTCGCGCCGAATGGATTATTAGCCTCGATCCATAGAGAAAAAAATTGTCACCGCGCTTAGGCAAGCCAATGCCACACCGACCCAAGCTGACAGTGCAAAACCCACGGCAAGATTATCGGCATATGCGATGAGGACCAGTCCAAGTAACGCAGTAGCGATCAGCCCCGCAATTCGTGAAATAGCATTGTTGATGCCAGACGCTACCCCCGAGTACCTATCACCAGCGCTTTCGAGGACGGCTGTTGTAAGTGGGGCAACCGATGCCGCCATCCCAAGTGCCAAGATGACGAGCGCGGGTAGAATGTCCCTCCAATAGCTGACAGTGTCGGCTGGAACCTGCGCGAACAGCAAGAAACCTGCTCCGACGAGCAGGGATCCTAAAACCAGAAGCGCTTTAGTGCCAAATCTCTCAGTCATTACACCGCCAACGCTGCGAGAGAGTAGCCCTAGGATCAGCGGAAATGGGAGGATCGCGGCACCCGCCGCCGTGGCGCTATACCCCAAGTCTTCGATCAGCACGTAGGGTAGCAAAACCATCAGCCCGCCCAAGGCAGCGTACAGGCAGAACGTCAAGACTGAGAGGCCTGAAAAGGTCGCATTGGCGAATAGCGCAAGTGGTGTCATGGCACGATCACCCTTGTCCGCTTCGACCTTTAAAAAGGTTAGAAGCGCTGTGATGCCGAAGCCAAGGGCCGCAATAACGCCAGTGGTCATGCCTCTTTCGGGAGCCGCGATCAGACCCCAGATCAGGGCAAACAGCCCTGCGCACGACAAGGCTGCCCCGAGCCAATCGAGGGGTGCGGTCTGGTTCTTGCTGGCCAAACTTTCCCTCACAGAACGGTGGGCGACAAGCATGGCATAGAGCGAGATCGGGAATACCGCGACAAATGCCCATCGCCAACCTGCGAGATCGACGATAACGCCGCCTGCCAAGGGGGCGACTGCTCCTGCTGCAGCCCCGGCAGCGGCCCAGGTTCCGACTGCCTGCCCGCGCTCTTTGCCTGAAAAGCCGTCCGCGATGATGGCCAGTGATGTGGGAGCTATCATCGCCGCCCCGATCCCTTCGAGTACGCGACCGGCAAGCAAAACCGGAAAAGACCACGCTACTGCGCAGAGCATACAAGCGATTGCAAAAACGCCCAGACCGAGCTGAAACACACGTTTTCGACCGTAGTGATCACCCAGAGCACCACCGATCAGAACGAATGCGCCGAGCGGCAGAAGATAGGCGTTTACGATCCACTGGGCTCCTGTCGGACCAACTTCGAAGTCTGCTTGCATCTGTGGCAAGGCGACGTTGATGATAGAGCCGACGATAAAGGCGAGACTGGAACCCAAAATTGTGGCGACTAGCGTGCCACGCTTGTCGATATTGTCGCTTACGTTTTCCGTGGCAATGCCCAGACCCGTGCAGGGTAAGGGAAGTGAACTGCTCATGTGCCTATTGCTTTCATCTCGTACGTCATCAGCGTGTCACGGTTCCTGCATTACCATCAAGACCATTCGGTAATTTCGCCAAAAGTCTTGTCAGCTCAAGTTGTTTATCTTTTGTGACGTCGGCCAGACGCCTCGCAAAGTTTTCGCTATGCGTCTCGCTATCAATTCGGTAAGGGCGAAGCCGTTGCGCGTCAGAGACCATTGTCTCGCGACGGTCTTTGGCGTCAAGCTCACGCAAAACAGCCCCGGAAATTTTGAGGCGATCAAGATGTGTTTTCATCCTGCGCGACACAATCTCTGTAACCAAATAGAAGACTGTGGGGTTCATTGTGCGGGGACCTTCGTAGCGACTCGGCGTTACCAGCGCGGCAGAGTGACCCCAAAAGTCCGTGACGTGCGCCGTTTTCTGGAGGTAGCCCAAATAAGACAGAGGCTGGGAGAACTTGCGGGTTGCCTCCGCTGGAGTTGCTGGCGCATCCAATTTTCCGTGTCGGAATTGTATTGTGGTAGATAGCGTCGGTACGGGGTGGGATATGGCCGATGATAGACCCGACGGTTCGCTATTCTTTTGTAGGGGTATTTATCACTGCGGCGGCTTCCAAGCTGATCGTTCTCTACACCGCCTAACGATTTGGTGCGTGCTTTCTCGTGCTGACAATCGCATTTCGTCCGTTTTCTGCCTAAGTGGAAGAGCTTCTCTTGGGAGTTAACGTTACGATGCCTTGTGGGCGAGTGAGGTAGCATCGACTTTGACTCGGACAGTTTTCTTAGCCGTGTTTCAGCTTTCTCTGCTGGACGTGTCGGAGTTCCAGATTCTTTTGTTGCACTGCGAGCCGGTATTATTGGCAATCGGCAACCTGTCTGAACCCTACACAGGTCTGAAGATCTCAGCCCTGACGCCCTTAAGCCTGGAGTATTCACGGCAGCGGCCATCGGCATGCTGGCCAGGATCTTATTTCCACAATTCTCACCTACAGTTCCATCGGGATCTGGCTCTTTCGCTCTGATCGTTGTTCGAAGTTCCGTCTGTGCGGGCCAACGGCTATTTTGTTCTTCTTGCAAGAGCAGCGCGGTCCTTTACTATCCAGTTTTCTCGGGTCTATTGGGCTTTTTCAGACGTACCGGTGGCGACTCTTCCGCTTGACGAAGGTGTGCACTTGGTAGGAAAATCGTGGTCGCATTCTTTATTACTAGGATCGCCCCTGCGGCCTGGAACGGTCTGCAGAGTGAGCACTGATCGCTGCACCCTTCACTATACCATTTAGTACGCGCCGGCCTGATGCATTAGCGTTACCTTTGAGGGAAATCCGGATGACAATGAGCACCTCGATACCCGATTCGAAACTGGAACTTCCTCGTTCGGATTGGCGACGCGGTAAAACGGCGCGGCGAAATTGAATTTCGCACGCGCTGCGCGAACGCTGCTACCTGGCAAATCTGTGGAACTCACGCCTTGCATGTCTACTGTGCAAGAAACCATGTTGGAGACTTAGCAGAATAAAACAGATAACACCAAGTGGCTCGCTTTTGGCAGTTTTGTCAGTGTCGTTTAGACTGACAGCGATGCCACAACAGAGTGCGGTCTTTGCATTGAGACCGAGACCATGGCGGACGAGACAGGTTACGACAACTGGCCGAATATGAAGACAGCAAAGTATGCTAGGATGGAAGATGGGTTTTTTGGCACCGGCTCATTCACTAACTCTGGCTGTCCGACGACGAAATTCGCGGTGACGCCATCCACTATGGGGCGGAATTGAAGGCCGATGACCACCAAAGATAGACATCTTCCAAAGCCCAAACAAAAGGAAAAAACGATGCCAACACTCTATACGATGCCGGGAACCTGTTCGCTTGCCCCGAACATCGCGGTGGCGTGGGAAGGGGCAGATATCAAAATCCATAATCTGAAGCGTGGAGAGCATAAAGAGGCTGACTACCTCGCCATTAATCCGCGCGGTCAGGTCCCGGCCGTCAAATTCAATGACGGTGATGTGCTGACCGAAGCGGTGGCCATCCTCCATTGGATCGGCGGTTTGAATGCCGACGATGGATTCGAGGCTGACTCGGCGTTGGCTCGAAAGGAACTGGAGGCGCTGTCTTACATGTCCAGCGAAGTGCATGCCACTTATGGCCCACATTTCGCACCGCAAGGATTTGCGGAAAGCGATCCTGCGCAGGATGAGGTGAAGGAAAAAACCTACGCGAAACTTGCCGATCATTACACCAGGATGGATGAGACATTGGCCGCCAGCGATGGTGACTGGTATCTGGGACACCGTAGTTTTGCGGATGCCTATCTCTATGTTCTGACCCGTTGGATCGACATGACGCCATTGTCGATCAGCAATTTTCCGTCGCTGGAAGCGCATCGCGACATGATGGACAGGGACGAAGGCGTTCAGACGGCGTTGAGCCGCCAGAACATGAAGCCGATCAACCCATAGGCTGATTTCACGCGAAGGCCGCCATCCTCATGTGTTGAAGATGGCGCGCAAGGCCGCGATTTCCTCCGCGACGATGCCATGGCCCTGACCGGGATAGATTTGAGTCGTGACATTCGCTCCGAGGCTGGCAAAAACTTTGTCAGTGGTTTTGACCCGCGCCAAAGGGATGTGGGGATCCTGTTCATGACATCCGAGCAGCACCGGCGTGCCGTTCATCGCCCCGTCATAGTCGAACGTTTTTTCGATCTGGTGATAAAGGTCCAGCTCCGGCTTCCCATTCCCATCGCCGGTTCCCATCAGTCCGCCAGACAATCCCGCGACGCAGGCGAAGGGTGTGCCCGCTCGGGCCGCATATTCCAGTGCGAGGCAGGCTCCCTGGCTGAACCCGAGGATGACAGTCTTTTCCGGTCCAAATCCTTCACTCTCTAGTTCGTTTGAAATTTTCTCGATCACATTTAGACCAGACGAGAGGCCCGGCTCATTGTAGGAAAGTGGCGCCAGAAAACTGTCTGGCCACCAGGAGTTTCCAGCCGCCGCGGGCGCGCGCACGGCAATATCGGGCAAGCTAAGGTGTTCGGCCAGCCCCAGCATGTCGCTTGGGCCAGCACCGCGACCGTGCAGCATGATCATCGCCAGACGCGCCCGGGTCAAAGGAGCGCCAGCGCTCAGCACCTGTCCACCGCCATGGGGATCATTGTTCATTGGGCCGCACCCTTCGGAATAGTGATCGGCGGCAGGACGCGCTCGATCTGGTCGCGCAGACGCTCGTGTTGGTCGGGGAGCTTCAACTCTTCACCCAGCTTGTCCATCGGTTCATCTGTGGCAAATCCTGGCGGATCGGTCGCAATCTCAAACAGAACGCCGCCGGGTTCGCGGAAGTAGATTGCGTTGAAGTATTGGCGATCAATCTGAGGTGTTACGTCGAAGCCCTTGCTGCGCAGTGTTTCCCGCCAGGCCATTTGCACGTCGTCGTTCTTTGCGCGAAACGCAACGTGATGGATTGATCCGGCGCCCTGTCTGCCTATGGATGCGACATTTGAAGTTATCAGATCCACGGCTGATCCACGACCATGGCCTTCGGCCAAAAAACGGTAACGGCTCTCGTCTCCACTTTTTTCCTCACCCGAAGCGCTGTAACCAAAAACATCCGTCAAGAGCGCTGCGGTTCGGTCGGGATTGTCCAGCCACAGCGTGACAGAATGGAACCCACTGTCGACGGGGCCGTCTTCGGGTATCTTGGTCTCGGCTGTCCCGCGTTCAGTTTCAATCAATTCGATCCGCAACCCGTCTGGGTCGGTCAGGGCGATCATTTGCTCACCGAACCGTTCTGCGGGTCCATCAAAGTCTATTGCGGCTTCGGCAAACGCCATCATCCAGGCGTTCAGGCCGCCCTTAGGGATGCTATAGGCGACGGCACTTGCCATGCCCGGACCGGCGCGTCCTGGACCGGCGTCTGCAAAGGGAAAGAACGTCAAGATACTTCCAGGTTCCGCCCGCTGATTTCCGTAGTAGAGGTGATAAGTGTCGGGCGCGTCGAAATTGACGGTTTTTTTGACCAGCCTCTGCAACAGCGTTCCGACATAGAAATCGACATTTGTCTGAGGTGGGCCAGAGATGGCAGTGACGTGGTGCAGTCCGGGGATGGTCTGTGTCATGGAAATGACCTTTCAAAGTCAGGGATAGACGACGCCGCCCGTGGCGCGGCGAGGGCGTTCGTTCTTGCTTTCTGGCAAGGGGATGAAGTCTTCTTCATCGCCTGGAACCGTATCAAATTGACCTTTGGCCCATTCTTCTTTGGCGGCCTCTATGCGTTCGGCACGTGAAGAGACGAAATTCCACCAGATATAACGGGGGCCGTCCATCGGTGCACCGCCAAAGAGCATGAACCGCGCTGTCGTATTTGCTTTCACCGTAATCGCATCGCTGGGTCGAAGGACGAGAAGCTGACCTTTCTCGAACGTATCACCTGCAATCTCGATTTCGCCGGAAATCGTATAAAGCGCCCGTTCCTCATAAGACGGATCAATAGGTATCTGGCTTCCGGCCTGAAGCTCCACATCGCCATAGAGCGTTTCGGATGCGGTTTTGAGTGCCGATGTCTCCCCGAACGCGGTGCCCGCGATGATGCGGGCCTTGATGCCGTCCCCGTCGAAAATTGGTAAATCGTTTTTGCTGTGATGTATGAACGCGGGGTCGGACTCTTCCTGATCTTCGGGCAAGGCCATCCAGGTCTGCAAACCAAACAACCGCTGGCCGTTGCGCTTCTTTTCTTCCGAGGTACGCTCGGAATGCACAATGCCCTTGCCAGCCTGCATCCAGTTGACCGCACCGGGCTTGATCGTCTTCTCGGTGCCCAGCGAATCCCGATGGAGGATTTCACCTTCGAAGAGATAGGTCAGGGTGGCGAGGTTGATATGTGGATGTGGACGCACGTCGATGCCCTGATCGGTCAGGAACTCCGCCGGCCCCATTTGGTCAAAAAAAATGAAAGGACCGATCATCTGACGTTTGGTCGAGGGGAGCGCGCGGCGGACCGTCATCTCTCCTAGATCGACGGCGCGCGGCACGATCAGCGTTTCGACAGCGTTCACGCTCTCGCGGTCGCCAAGTGTCGGGTCGGGGCAGGGGCTCCAACTCATATTGCCAGCATCCTTCTCTCGTCTCGCTTTTAATCCTAATGTAGCTCTTATTACTGAATTGGTAAGTCGTTACCTTTTGGATAGTGACTTACCAGATTTTTTCCGCCGTGGGGAAATCCATGACACCAGATGAATTAGCCAAGGCATGTCCAGCAGACCCCGTCCTAAGGGCAATCGCAGGACGTTGGAAAACCCATGTTCTCTACTTCCTAGGTGAAAACGGCCCTGCGCGCTTTACAATGCTTCAGCGCCGTCTCGCCCCAGTATCTCCCAAGGTTCTGTCGAGCCGACTCAAAGAGTTAGCGGAGGACGGCATGATCTGGCGCAAACAGGAAGCGACGATCCCGCCTAAGGTCACCTACGGCTTAACCGATCTTGGAGGTGAGGTTCATACCGTCCTGAAGTCATTTGACCCATTGGGAAAAAAGATTGAATCAGAGGCTGCAAAAGACCCATCATAGTCAACTCCTTTCAATTGCACGGGGAAAGCCTGGCTTTCCCAAATCACATTCCAACGCAGCGCGATCCCATTTGCCCGAGTTGGCGGCCGCCTCGTATGTAGTTTTCAGAAATTCCAACAAGGTCGCGTCCGGGTCGTCGCTGTCACTTACGGCTGCATAAGGAAGCAAAAATTCACCGAGCCTTCTGTCGAACCAAGCTTCTGCAGGCTTGATCTTTTGATCGGCGAAGCGGTCCGGCGTAGGATAGGCGTAGGAATAGAACATCGCTTCATTAACCCCGCCACCGCCCGGCCAGAATCCGGCGGAAGAGACTTCGTGGCTATAGGCCTCCCGGGCGACTTCATCTGGCAGATTAGGTATCCCTGCAGGATGCAGAGGGGCAGATCGCCCGGAAAACCGTGTCGTGGCGAGATCGAACGACCCCCAGAACAGATGGGAGGGCGAGACCTTGCCAAGAAATCCGGTACGGAAATGTGAAAATACCCGGTCGATTTGACACAAGGCACCATGGAAGCGTGCCGCCGCATCGGCATCATAAGGACGGGTCGTTGTATCCACAGCAAAAGGTGTCGCGTCGTCTAATTCGTTAGGCGCGCCGTGAATGTCGAATTCTCCACCCATACTTTCGATCAAGTCTTTGGTTTGCCTGTAGAAATCTGCAACGCTCATGTCTTTCAAAGCGAACTGCTTGCGCGCTCCATCATCCGAAAGCGCTTCCATCTTATGGTCGCAGAAATCGAAGGATAGCGTGTGGCAGCGGGTTCCGTCAGGGATCGGCCCCGTTGAGAGACCGCGTGGCGTCACATAGAGGGTCGCGTGCCAAGCGTGGTTGATCCAAGGAGCATGTGCTAGGCGGTACTTGCCGACGATCTGACAGCATCGATGCAACAGGTCCGAAGTGTCCCTCCAACTGTCATAGGGTATGTCGGGCCAGTTATTGTTCGTTGTACGCATCACGTCTTCTTTTCAATGTGTGCCACTCAGGAAGATCTTGCCACGCCCGGTTCGCGGTCATCGCCAGCCTGGGCGGCTTTACGTCGCAATCTCAGTTGCTCCATGACAAGAGGAGCCAGCATGCCGTGTATCAGGATAGATATAAGGACGGTCAGGATCGCTACGCGCCAGACCGATTCGATTTGCGGAAATTCGCCGTGGCCCTGCGCAAAGGCGATATAGAAAAAGCTGCCCATGCCGCGGATGCCGAACATGGCGATTGCACCTTTTTCGAGCAAGCTGCCGCGCGTGGGCCACAGGGTGATGATACCAATCAGCGGGCGAATGACAAAAATCAAGAGCACGGCAAGCATAACTTCTGCCCAAGTTGTCTCGTCCAGAATGCCGGAGACGGCATATATGCCCAGCCAGAGAAGCAGGATGGCTAATAGAATTTTCTCGATTTGATCCGAGAACCGGTGCGGTTGAGTCACATACTCGTCAGAGTCGTCGCCGCGCGACAGGCCTCGTGCCGTTCGCGCCGCGACAAAGACCGCCAGAAACCCGTAGCCCTCGAAGGCTTCGGTGAGACCATAGGCCATGAATGTGCTGGCGATCATGACCAGACCGGCATTCTCCCCACCGGTCGCTGAATCGCCCCAACGGCTCAGGACGATCTTTCCGAATGCCCAGCCTGCGGCCCACCCAACGGCCGCGCCCACAGTGAGCCTGTAGAAGACATCGAGCGTAAGCCAGCCTACGAACCAATCGCTCGTGATCCAGCGATCGGTCGTGACAGTAACCCCTGCTAGAACGACAGCGAGCCAGATCACCGGAAACGCCAATCCGTCATTGATGCCTGCCTCGGTGGTAAGCGACACGCGTACGTCGTCTTCTTCGCCTTCGTTGGGACCATCGACCTGCACAGACCGTGCGAGCACCGGATCGGTTGGTGCCAGACATCCGCCCAACAGTACGGCAGCTGCTAAAGACAGGCCGAGAAAGCTCATAGCGATCCAGGCAACGATGACGACAGTGATCGGCATTACAACGCCCAGCAAAACCCATGTATGCTGCCACTCGCTGCGTCCCGCCACCCGATCCACGGCCAACCCGGCTCCTGCGAGGGCCACGATCACGATCAGTTCGGTCATATGCTCCAGCAAAACCCGCGGACCTTCCCCTGCCATCGGATCAATGAAGTCCATGGCAGGGGCAAGCAGTCCGATCACCATCCCAACCGCCACATACAGAGTGGGTACGCTGATCAATCTGATCCCGCACATCATCGGCAGCACAGTAAGGCCGAAGAATGCCATGCCGGCAATGAGATAGAAGATGTCCTTAGGATCGAAAATCAGCATCACGTTCCCCTTGGCACGATCTGACGTGGCGCTTCATTTTCATTCTGTGCGGAAAAATTTCGTGGTTTGCACCAAAATTGACTATAAGAACACTGTCGGCGTGGCGCTCTACAACATTGAAAATCAAAACAACGAAACGGAATTATGGTATGAAACTGGAAGAAATACAGCGCGAATGGCAGGTCTTTGGTAAGGAAGGGGCAGTTGGCATCGGCGCCGTTCGAGAAACAGCCTCGGATCATATTACGATTTACATTGAGGGTTTCGGTGAACAGCGCATTACCGCGGAGCAGATAAAATCCGTTCATGACGGTAAAGTAGTGTTGAATTTGGCAGAAATTCCAAAAGATGTACAATCAGCGATTGCCCATGCACATGATGCGGAAGATCGGATTCCGCGAGACCACCCGCCGCTGCCATGATCGGGATTCTGCTCCATCAAAGCAGTTTCCTATAGCAATCCCTGCCTATCGCAGGGCTAGCTTTGCAGTCGGTATTTTCGAACTTTTGCGCGGACCTCTGGTTCTCCATCTGCTAGGTTTCCGACTTTCGCGGCGGAACAATCCCAAATGCTTCGATCTCAACCAGCATCTTTGGATCAGTGCCAAGCTGCTGGAGAGGCACGATGGTGCATGCAGGTGCCAGCCGATTTTTGAATACGGCTTTCACGGCTTTGATCAGAACGCGGTGTTTTTCCCTGTTGTGATCTACGATATACACGGTGATCTTCGCGACCCCATTGATGTCACCTCCTGCGGCCTGCATCGCTGTAGCTATGCTCGAGAGTGCCACGCGTGTCTGATCTGCAAAGTCACCTTTGTCGGCTCCACCACTTTGCCCTGCCACCCAGACTGCTTGTGCACCAGGAGGCGCGACGGCAAGGTGCGAGAAAGCCAGCGGTGCAGGATCGAACATGTCGCTGGGGTTATGGATGACGAGACCAGTTTTCGGATCGACACTCTTGCTCATTGCGTTGCCTTTTTGAGATCAGGAGTTTTCTTCTGGCTGGTGGCGACAAAGACGATGCCAAGGCCGATGAGGACAGAACCGATGATTAGACCGTCTGGTGGCTTCTCGCCCAGAAGTAGGATGGCAACTGGAACACCCACTACCGCACCGACGGCGCCTAGCAGGCTCAAAAGCACCGGCCCGCCGGCTTTTTGAAGAATAAACATCAGTTGAAATTGCGCGGCGAAGATGATGGCTTGGACCATGATCAAGAAAATCGGCCAAGCGGCAACAAGAGGAACCTTCGCTGAAAATCCCGGCAATAACGCTACGGCGAAAAGCATAGCCGCAGCGGCCAGTAACATGCCTGGGGCTAGCGCATCCGCACGTTCGCCATCCGGCCAACGTATAGTTCTATAGATGTTGCCGATCGCCAACAGGACAGGACCAAGGAGCGTAAGCATAACCCAGAAGACAGGTGCATTTGGGGTATTGAGTTGCTTTATGGCAAGGAAGCCGGCCCCTATTAGTGCTGCCACGACGCCGGCCGCTCGTCGCCAATCAAATGCTTCCATTCGCAAAAGCAAAGCACCAACGTAGGTCAGCAGCGGTGGTAGAGTGATTACTAGTGTCACGAAGCTAACACCGACCAGTGGAACCGCT
The DNA here is from genome assembly GCF_040932485.1 of Gymnodinialimonas sp. 202GB13-11. Lineage (NCBI taxonomy): Bacteria > Pseudomonadati > Pseudomonadota > Alphaproteobacteria > Rhodobacterales > Paracoccaceae > Gymnodinialimonas > Gymnodinialimonas hymeniacidonis. The sequence continues at coordinate 114,109 of NZ_JBFRBH010000001.1, forward strand.
GAGAAAAAGATCATGTTGGAACCTGCAACTGTGACGAACGCCGCAACGGTGAAATACTCTAAGGTCCTGAGATTAATCGCCGGCAAATGACCCTTCGCGGCGCCAACAGCGAAAAGAACTACAGCGGCACCAGATATCGACCATGTAAGAAACGCCAGTGGCGTTAGATCAGCTTCACCCGCCAATTTGGCCATGTTGGTGGACAGGCCAAGCAGTGCACCAGCGGCAAGAAGGCTTGCTATCGCAACAACCCAGTCGCGTTGTGCTCGTGAAGCTTTTGTCGCGATCATTGCCTTGCTCCAGATATCGATGGTAAGCGGCGCATTGTGTCAACACGTCAAATATTTCCATATCGAAATATAAAATATCGAGGTACAAATGAAAAAGCAAGGGGCGGACTTGAGTCAGATCCTGGGCCAGTGGAAGCGCGAGCGCCCGGACATTGATCCGAGTTGCATGGTTGTTTGCGGGGCTGTTTGGCGGGCTGGAAAACGGCTAAATGCAGGGGTCAGCGAAAACTTGAAGCAGTACGATCTTGATTTTGCGGCCATGGATGTGCTGCTGACCCTGCGGCGCAATGGTTGCAATAACCCCATGAAGCCGTCCCAAATGGCGCAGGACATGATGCTTTCAACAGCTGCAATGACGGCTAGACTAGACCGTTTGGAAGCGCGCGGATTGCTCATTAGAGAAAATCTAAAGACAGATCGGCGATCCGTTGCAATTTCGTTGTCAGATGAAGGACGGCATCTTGCTGATAAGATGGTTGTAACACATGTGGCGACCGAACAGAAAATGCTTGAGAAGTTAAACGAGGCGGATCAGAAGACACTTCTTTTACTGTTGGAGAAGTTAGCTGTCGATTAAGTCAGGGTAACTTTTATTGAAACTTCACAATCCGCGGCTTGAGTCGGTAGCTTGGCATTGCGAACTACGAGCTAGATCACTCGAAGCCGCCTACCGCCTGACCTGCCCTCCAAGACTCCCTCTTTCATAACGAGAGGCTTCGGGTTTTGTCGTCCTGTTCGCCGTCGTCGGTTTGGGCAAGCGTGTCGGGCTCGGCGCGCTCGAATTGCTCAAGCATACGGCGCGCTTGTGTCAGCGTTTGGAAGCCGAGCGCTGAATGCGGTCCGACCTTGTTGTAGTCGTATCGCCAAATTGCCAGCCTTCGCCGGGAGTCATCCAGACTGTCGAACAGCTGTTCGTTCACCAGCTTGTCCCGTAGGCTACCGTTGAATGACTCGATTAAGGCGTTCTGCTGTGGCTTGCCCGGATCAACGTGATGCCACTCAACGTCATACTCACTGGTCCATTTTAGGATTGCCCGGCTAGTGAACTCGGTGCCGTTGTCAGAGGCAATGCTAGCGGGCTCTCCATAGACCCGAACCAATGCGTTTAGCTCCCGCGCCACACGGGCACCCGAGATGCCGGTGTCAGCCATCAGGCAGAGGTTCTCTCGGCAGCAATCATCGTTCACCGCCAAAATGCGGAACTTGCGAGACGCGCCAAAGGTGTCAGACAGAAAGTCCAAAGACCAACGTTCACCCGGTTTTGGGGCCTCGGGCATTGGCGTCCGCGAAACTCGGGCTCGCTTGCGATCTCGTTGTTGCACGACGCTCAGCCTTTCGTCGGCGCACAGCCGATATAGCTACTTGTGGTTCAAGACGTACCCTTCGCGCTCCAAAACCACGCCGATCCGGTGGTAGTCAAACAGACGCTGCTTTGCAGCGATCTTCCTCATCTCCTTGCGTATGTCAGTGCTGTCCGGTGGACGATCATACCGTACAGTCTTCGGATCGACACTAACGAGCCCGCACGCCTCACGCTGTGAGATATCATGATCCCGCATCCTTCAGAGCGCTGCATTCCGTCGGTCTGTTGATGTCGACTGCTCTTTCCCAGCAAATCTTTCATACCATGTTATTTGGCGCTGATCAGCAAGCAGACGTTTGAGCTTATGCTGAATCATCGGATGAGCTAAGGGAGAAGTTGATGCCGCTGCTAGAGGTATTCGTATGCAAAAGGTTTAGAACCGAGGCAGGGCAGCCAATTGAAGACATCTTAGAAAGAAAGGAACGTGAGCGCCGTGCGAACGGCGGGCTGTTTCTTTCGGAGATAGGTAACAACATCGCTCCTTCGCTACCTACGCTCAGGGCGGACCCCAATGGTAGCGTTTAGCTTAATCGCATCGATGCCACGTGCAGTCGATCAAAGCCCTGAACCAGTCGCCGTTTCGCGTTGAGTGACCACTTCAACCGGAGATACTTTCGATCGGCCATCGGCGTCGGTGGTGACTAGCAGATATGCACGCGGAAAATCGTGGCACGTCGCCTTGGTTTGCAGGTTGGATCAACCTCTAACGCTTAGTTCTAAATTCGAAGCGTTTAACTTCGAAAGCTTGGTCAATGTGAAATCTGGGTCTAGCTTACGCTTCTCGCAAGTTACAGCAGTGATGAGGTTGGGCAGCAATTCAACCTAAAAACAACGCGGTTACGATGTTGCAATAAGGTGTGAACTTACCGCGCCTTTCGTTGCAACACTCCATGATCCGATCATCATTGCTAACCCTGAGCAAAAGAGGATTCACGACGCCCTTCAGTCCAGATAGTGCAATGAGGAGCCACACAGCCACACGGGTCAGCTTTCACTTCAACTAGGCTGAAAATTCTCGTCCAGACATTATAGGTTTGTGAGTGCAGCGAGCGGTTGCTTCGAGCCAATTCTTTGGAAAGACAACGTGTTGCGAGCGCAGAAAGCAGCGGCTTGAACTGAGCGCAAACAACTTTCTGATCAAGCTTTGCGCATTTGCTGCGATGCAGAAACGATCTTTGCTAGTTTGCGGAGGTTTTGGGCGGCGGCGGCGAGGAGGAATTCGTCGTTTACGCAACATCGTCCGCGTAATCGGAGGCGACCCAGTCCCAGAATGCGATTGAGGTGGGCGAAGATCATCTTGACCTTCTTGCGCAGCCCTGATGAGATCTTGTACGGGCGCGTTTATATGATGGCGCGGGCGACATCGCGAGCATCTTCATGCTCGTCGCGCGTCAACTTGCAGACATCTGCTTTGGAAGAGCACTTCATCTTTGATGGGCACGCTCGACAGGTGTGTTTGAAGGCCTCGTACTTGGCCACACCTTTGCCAGCAGGACTACGGTTGGGACCGGAGTAATGCCAGCGGAACTGCTTAAGGGCTCGACCTTGATGGTAGATATGCTGGCTTTCTCGGCATCCGATTCAAAGTCGGCGCAGGACCATGTTCCATCCGCTTGCGCTGCTTTGTCGACCACCGGGATGCGGGGCGCGATCTTACGATACAACGGCTAATCGTATGTCGGGCAAGATCCATAGGCAATATCGGCGGTCAGACGCCCGGGATCCAGATCAAGCTTGTCTTTGGCGCGCGTCTGCATGGTCTTGGTCTAGCCGAGTTCAGCCTGCCGCATCGATCTAGTCGCTTCGATGGCAACGATGACGCCGTAATCCGTATTGATCAGATAGCGGTCGGAACAGCTAAAGAATGCGGGCGCCTTACGCGCTGCCGTCCATTCACTGGCGGGGTCAGAAAAGTACATGAACTTACGCTTTACTTCACTCGTGATACCAAAGGCCGCTTCATCCAACGCGTCGAGATACACCCTAGTGGCACGCTTTGCAGCGTCGACATCAACCCATGCCGGATCCCATTCTTCTCAGGGAGCAGAATACTGGCTGTTTGCATCAGCCTCAATTAAGCAGGCATCAATTGCTATGCGTTGACGACTAACGAAGCCTTCCGTGTTGCAGCGCGCAACAGTTGTTTCGAGCAGATAGCGCAGCGGTTTGCTATTCTGGAGACGACCATGCCGGTTCCTTTGGACGTGAAATGGTCAGGCATACGGTCGCTTAAATCGAGCCGGCAAAACCAGCGGTGTGACTGATTCAGATGCGCTTTTTCGCAAATCCGCCGTTCGGATGTAATACTAAATCAATGGCCCACCAGAAGCCTTAGGAGCAGCAACTCCAGATCAATAGATGGGCGGCCTGTGTGCCTATAGAGATCGGCCGGATGACCACGAATGCTGCTCAGATCGAAAAACCCGATCAATGGATCGCTGAGGGTAATCTTGGCGATCGCGATCATCCAACGAGAACTCGCAAACCAAAGCCGCTTGCGCTTCTTATCTCGGCCCCAACATCACCAAACCCCGCACTCATAGGTCAAATTGAATCAGCAGTTCATACACTGATCAACAAAGACTTTTCCACAGTATACGATCTCGATTGACGCTCGTCGTCAGAGACCGCCCCCTGTAGTAGTCTTATTCCGTCTCACGTCGCGGCTCAGCTCCTTTGCCAGCGATGACCCCTTCGCCAACCTCCGCGCCAGTGTCTCTACAAATCCTGCATAGCGCTCCTTTCCTTGGGCCATTGCAGCCTCTCGAAGGTCGTCCTGGACGGGAGGTATGGCGGACAGCCAAAAGCGGATGAAGAGCGCCAGCGCCTCGCCTGCGATTTCCTGATCGCGCTCGAACCGTTCGATTGCCCTCGTCATTCGATCTAGGCGGCGGACGAGGGCCGCCTCGCGCTGATCTGCCTCATCGGGCGTCAGAAAGGAGGCCAGCGCCGTCTCGACAATGTGGGTCATTGGGACACGTCGGCTGGTCGCTGTGGCCTCAAGCTGGTCGAAGAGGTCGGGATCAAAGTAAACGTTAAGGCGGATTTTTGCCATCGGTTCTAATCCGACATGCCCAGGTCGTCACTCGGGTCCATCGCTGCCATCCGTGCTACAGAGCGATCACGTTCGAGAACTGTTTGGGCGGAAGCCGTTTTGTCTTGTGTGTCATCATCCAAGCCTTCGAATTCCGTCTCATGCGCAGGACGAACCGGCGCGTTTTTCTCCTTGCCAGACAGCTCGTGCGCTCGACCGATGCCGCCTTCCTCATCTTCGGCACTTGCGGCATCAGAGTCTTTCTCTGGGGAGGCTATCGGTGCCATCCCGCTCCATTCGTCCATCGGTGATTTGAGTGGGGACCGCGCAATGTCAATCGGCGGTGCAATCACGCGCGTCTTGAGTTGAGCATCAGCAAAGTATCTAACCTTTCGGGCGCGAACTGGCGGGGCGCCGGAGACCAAAACAATCTCATCGTCGGATGGCAGTTGCATGATCTCGCCGGGGGTCAGCAACGCACGCGCCGTTTCCTGCCGTGAAACCATCAGATGCCCGAGCCAAGGCGAAAGCCGATGACCTGCGTAGTTCTTCATGGCGCGCAATTCGGTCGTGGTTCCTAGAGCATCGGACAGACGTTTCGCGGTCCGTTCATCATTCGTCGCGAAGGCGACGCGGACGTGGCAATTGTCGAGGATGGCGTTGTTCTGTCCGTAAGCCTTCTCGATCTGGTTCAGGGATTGTGCGATCAGAAACGCCTTCAGACCATAGCCTGCCATGAACGCAAGTTGCGTCTCAAAAAAGTCGAGGCGGCCCAAGGCCGGGAATTCGTCGAGCATGATCAGGAGCCGGTGTTGCTGCCTGGTTGCTGCCAGCTGTTCGGTCAGTCGTCGGCCGATCTGGTTCAGGATCAGCCGGACCAGTGGTTTGGTGCGCGAGATATCGGAGGGCGGCACCACGATGTAGAGCGTCACCGGCCGCTCACTGGTGACCAGATCGGCAATCCGCCAATCGCAGCGCGACGTCACGGTTGCAACCACAGGGTCACGGTAGAGGCCGAGGAAGGACATCGCGGTTGAGAGAACACCCGAACACTCGTTCGGGGACTTGTTCAAAAGCTCGCGGGCTGCCTGGGCCACGACCGGATGCGACCGGTCTCCCAGATGCGGCGTATTAAGCATTGCGTTGAGCGTCGCCTTGATGCCGCGGGTTGGATCGGAGAGGAAGGTGGCAACCCCGGCCAGTGTCTTGTCTTCGCCGGCATAGAGGACATGCAGGATTGCGCCGACCAGTAGGGAGTGGCTGGTCTTCTCCCAATGACTGCGACGGTCGAGGTGCCCATCGGGATCGACGAGGATGTCGGCGATGTTCTGCACATCCCGCACCTCCCGGACGCCGCGTCGGACCTCGAGGAGGGGATTGTAGGCGGCACTGGCCTCGTTTGTCGGATCGAAACGTAGCACGGGTCCGATTCGTGCGCGCCATCCAGCGGTCAGCTGCCAGTTCTCACCCTTGATGTCGTGGACGATGGCAGACCCGGACCAGGTCAGCAGGCTGGGGATGACAAGGCCCACGCCCTTGCCGGACCGGGTCGGTGCGAAACACAGCACATGCTCGGGGCCGTCATGGCGGAGGTAGCGCCGGTCAAGCCTTCCGAGGACCACCCCATCCTCACCGAGCAGCCCGGCTGCAGCGGCATCCGCAGCAGTCGCCCATTTGGCCGAGCCGTAGGTGCTGACATCGCTCGCTTCGCGGGCGCGCAGCACCGACAGGAGGATAGCGACCAGGATCGCTGCGATCCCACCGGCGCCCGCAATCGCCGCGCCTTCGATGAAGACGCGGGGTGTGTAGGCGTCGTACCAATACCACCAGAGGAAGAAGTCCCACGGTCGGTAGATGGGCCAGCCAAAGAGATCGGTCAGGGGCGGACCGAGTGCCGCTTGATGTCCGAGGCGGAAGGCAACCCATTGCGTGGAGGCCCAAAGAAATGCGAGGACAACGAGGCTGACAATCACGACTTGTCCCCAGAGGATGGCGGTGGCAGGCGAAGTATCAGTGCGGCGCATGGGCGTTCCTTTCAATCAACGGCTGAGGCCTCGATTGCGACCGAGGGTCCAGTCGATGCCACCACCAGAGCAGACCATTCCAGAAACGGAGCGCCCGAGTTGCCGGTCCAGTTGCGGTGTCCAAGGCACGAGGGAGAACCCAAGTCCGTCATCGATCATGGCGAAGCGGCCTGAGGCGAGACAAAGGCGTTGGCGGTAGGTCCCTTCGACAGCGTCACCCTCGTGGGGCCGATAGCGGATCAGACCGGTCCCCGCTACGAGCTTGGCTGATTGCGCGTCCAGTTCGCGAGCGCGCAGCGTGGAGAGGAGATCGCGGGAGAATACCACCCGTTGGCCTTGCTTTTGGGCCAGCCCGATATCGACGAGGTGGTCTGCGCGCCGATCAAGGGCCGCCCGCACTTCCGCCCCGAAACCTGATCCACCGAGCGGCACGCGGTCACGGGCCAGCTGCAATCGGTCGAGCCAGGTCGCGCCCTCGGCCCCGATCTGAGCGGACAGGTCCAGATCGGACCTGCCAACCAGTGCCAGCCGCGCTCGACCGCCCGCTTTCGGGGTCCACAGCCGCGTCTCGGCGATGCCGCCATGGGCCGTGTCGCCGGTGGCCGCGATGTCTTGAAACCGCAGGTGATGAACGCGTCCGTCGACTCCGTCGATGATCGCATAGGCCGTGCCGTGATGCTCGTCTTGCAGGCCCCGCTCGACGAGACGACCGAGAATCGGGGCCGTGGGCGTGCCTTCGATAGCGATTTCGAAATCCGCGCGGTCGGGGCCATTGGCCAGCGCCCGATGCATGGTCTTGATGATGTCGCCGCGCAAGCCAAGTTCGCTAAGTGTTTTCTCCACACCCGGCTTCAACTCCCAGACAGCCGGCAGGATAGGCGTCGCCAATCCCAATCGTTCCAGTTTTTGCGTGCGCCCGATCATTAGGCGGCGCAGCTCCGGGTCGCGTGGTTCTGGAGTGCCCCGGCGCAGATCGACAATGCCTGCATGGTCGTCGGCTAAGGCGCGCAGGCCGCGGTCAAGGTCGGTCCAGCGCTCAGTGGTGACTTGGCGCTCCAAGTCGCTGGTGATCTCGCGCGCGCTTCGAGGACCGAGTTCGAGCTGCACTAGATCTTCGGCGCGCGCGCGTAGACCTTGGGAGATGTAGTCCCGCGAGATGACCAAATCGCGGCCGTCGTCTGCCTTGCCGCGCAGGAGGATGTGGACATGCGGGTTGTCGGTGTTCCAGTGATCGACCGCCACCCAGTCGAGTTTCGTGCCGAGGTCGCGCTCGGCGCAGGCCATCAGGTCACGGGAGAAGGCGCGCAGGTCTTCGAGTTGATGGGCATCCTCGGGCGATACGATGAAGCGGAAGTGGTGGCGATCTTCCTCCCAAGTCGCCGAGAGTGTACGACCTTCAAGCGTGTCGTTGTCTTGGCCAAAAAGATCGGCGCGTTGCCCGTCCTTGCCGACCCCGTCGCGCTGCAAATACCCGATGTGTTGGGTGAGCGGAGCCGAGCGGCGGCGCGCCCCAACGTGCCGAACCACGCGGGCATTGACGACGACGCGGCGCGAGGCACTGGTGAACTTTGCGGTGGTACGAGCAAAACGTCCTCGCCCTCCCGTGGCGCCGCTTCTATGTGACCGGTTGAAGGTTTGACCTGAGTGTCCTGCTTTGCGGGCGGCGCGCATGACTTCGCCGACGAAACGGGTCGCTCTGCGAGACGAGGGGTCGCTGCTACGGATGCGGCCAAGGCGCGGTCGGAAGTTGTCGTCCCGGCTCATAGTGCTGATCCTCGCCAAAAGGCGCAGGCACCACAAAAATGATTTTTGATCAGTTGCTTGTCGAAAAAGCCGGCACGGTTGGTGCTGAGCCGGCACGGTAAATTGGTCCAAGAAACAACCGCATGCCTGGCCCGTGTGCCAGGCCTTTTATCTTGCAATACTTTTGTTGTGATCCCGTGCTTCGGTCCATTCAGGCACAACTGCCCGACGGAGCAAGCGAGGCTACGCCACAATGCGAACTCTGTGCTCATGGCATTTCTTGCTCGGTAGGAGACACGAATATACCACGCGGACCCTCTTGGTCACTAGATTGGAGGTTGCTTTCACCTGCGTCCATTCTCCCAATCGGAGTTGCGGCAAACAGCGGTGCCTCTCGCCAGTCCTGCGATCGCAGCGGCAGTTCGTCAGCAAGGGAACCATCCTCCTGCGCACCAATGATCGGCTCTAGAACAGAAAGGTAATTGCGCGTTTCGGCGGGTAGGGGGCGTTCTGAAGTGAGGAAATCTTCGTATCGCGCAGGTCCTGCATTGTAAGCTGCAAGGAAGCCCGGCGACCCGAAGCGGTCGTACATAGCGCGCAGATAAGCCGTTCCGGCGAGGATATTTTCGCGCGGATCAAAAGGGTCATCTCCTAAGCCGTGGGCTCGGCGCAACCCGGCCCAGGTGGCGGGCATGATCTGCATCAGGCCCATGGCGCCTGCACTACTGATCGCGCGCGGATCGCCCGCACTTTCCACCTCGATAACGGCGCTGATCCAGGTGTCTGGAATGCCAAACCTGTTGGAGGCTTCTGCTATCTGGGCGTCAAACGACGGTCCTCCGTTCGCGCCAAGGAAGTGATCTTGGGCCACCACTATCGTCGGTGCCAATGCAAACGGAGCGCACATAGTTAGCACGAGCGCGACGGTACAAGCAGAGCGATTGATGTCGGATGAAGACGCAAAACGGGTCATGGGCTCACCCTCCTCGCGTCCAAATGGGGAGCGCTTGGCCAACAATCCGGCTTGCATTGATCGTGCCGAAATATCGCCCGTCTAGGCTGTCATCGACATCCGCATTGAGGAGGAAAAACTCGTCCGGGCCGAGTGTGACGCACCCCGCCCAACTGGGAAGAGCGCGTCCGTTCCGATCAGTCTCAGCAGCCGTTGTTACAATGGTGTTGTTGATCGACACGGAAAGGCCGTCTCGACAGACCGACATTTCGGCGGTCGCCGCAACACGTTTAATAAGCAGGGTTTCCGCGCCCAGGTAGCCACGCTCTATCGCCCATCCAGACAAGTCTGATGGCAGTTGGACGGCTGCAAGATTGCCAAGCGTTGGCGTGATCGACGGACGCAGGACGTAGAGGCCAACAGGCACGCTTTCGGACTGATTCCACACAAAAAGCGGTGTTTGGTCCATCTCCGAGGCTGCAATCAGACCGATAGAAAGACAGACCGCGATGAAAGGAAAAGCGGCGATGGTCATTGAAACACCTCGCGTCGCTTGACCCAGGCGGCGTGCCGAGCTGGTGTGTACGGTCGGGGCTCAAATCCTGCAGTCAGACGGTTATGAACGTGCCGCCAGTGGTCGGGGCACACTTCCTCCGGCGCGATGCCGTAGCTCTCCACGATGTCGACCGCGATCAATGCCGCCTCGACCTTCGGCCAGCCGGAGAGACGCAAGAGGACGTCTCCACCTGGCAAGACGTAGGGAATGGTTGAACAGCATTGGCCCGCATTGACGGCGCGCAGAATGTCGAACCGGCTTTCTACGGTGCCGTACTCATTCGACGACCAGCGCACCATTGCGAAGATTGCCCCCGGTTCGAAGGCTACCCGCTTGTCCGTGGCCGTCAGATTGCTTTTCTCGGCAATACGCCCAAAGCGGATCCACCGCTCAACGCGCCCTTCAATCCAGGTCAGATCGACGGTCGTCCGCATTGTCTCAGCGGTCCCGACGCAGATAGGCGGGCGAAATCGCGGCGTGGCGTTTGGCAGGAAGCACGCAGTCGCCAGTCTCATCGGAGGTCGAGGTTTTTTCGCCGCGGGTGACCCAGGCTTGCAGGTCATCGACCGCATAGACGACGCGCCCACCGATCTTGGAGTAGCGTGGCCCTGTCCCGTAAGTGCGGTGTTTTTCCAGAGTCCGTCCAGAGAGGCCGAGCAAGCGCGCGGCTTCCGGGGTTCTGAGGTAACGAGGAGGTATTCCTGGATCGGGATCGGGCATTTGGGCATCTCCGGTTGGTGCGCGCCGCAGTGGCGCGCCGCGAACTGTCGGAGGTCATCAAAGCGAAGAAGGGACCTTGAAGGGGATGACGAAGATGGCGCGAGAATTTCGTCACCCCGTCATTTGTCGTGAGGTAAGACTGCAAGGACGATCCTCATTGCTGTGATTTGGGATTTTGCAGGGCTCAAGACCGCCCGACAGTCGGGCTTTGACCGAGAAGAAGGGAGCGGTATCCGCTGTCGATCAAATGCGTTCCATGGGCGGAAAGGCGGGCAATTCGCGCCTTGATCGAACTGGTTTTCCAAGATTCTTGGTCGACGTGGGATTGCCCGAAGACATGTTGGGCAATTGTTCGGTAGCTGGCCTTTGACGCCCGCGCATCCAGCAATCGGCATGCCGATAGAATGCGCGCCCTTTGCTGTCGGGTCAGTGGGTTTTCCATTGGACGACGCCCGAGAAGGTGCTCCCGGACACGATGCGCGGCGGCGACGCGTGTCCGCCAATGCTCATCGAGAGGCAGCAGAATGCCGACGGCACGGTCCAGGATCTTCGCATCAAAGGTAAGTGAGGGGCCTGAATTGAGCCGGAGAACGACGACATTCTCATCGACGCGCAAAGCGCCCGAAGCAACGTGTTCAGGGTCGAGGCTGGGGGCAGTTTCTCCGGGCACTTCAGCAAGATAGCAGACTGCCGCTGGCGCAACATGGGGCAGCCAAAACACCGATGCCTCGGGCGCTTCAATATCTGGATCAACCGGGAAATCGCAACCCCCAGGATGCGGGAGACGAAAGGCCGTCTCGCATCAGAGGGTATTGCGCGCAGTATTCTGGGTTTCGGCGCAGGCATTCCCAAGCCAAGCCAGAGACATCGAGCGTTTCGATGTAGGCGTAGTCGGCTTCGTTCCGCCAGTTCCTGACCATCGACCTTCCCCCCGCAAGAAATCACATCTGGCGTTGGTTGTGGGGTGTCCGACTGCCGATGCCGAGTGTCAGATATGACACCTGACAAGGCGTTTTGACGTCAGGTTGAGGTCGAACGAACGAGACCAAAATAGCCATGATCCCGCAGCCAGTGCGCTTGTTTGAGTAATTTTTCAAATACTGCACGGGACCCTTGCGGGTCCCTATCGACGTCGAGGTCTAAGATGATTGCCGCAGCCTCTCGCCAATCGGCCTGGTCCCGGTCGGCGTCCAGAAGTCGGAGGTAGGTCTTCATCATATCGCAGTCCAGCGGGCCTGAACGCACTGTATGGGTGACGGCTTCGCCATTTTTCGTCAAGATGACACCCTTCAAGAAAACCGTAGTGCGGTGCCAAAGCATCACGCGATGACGAGTATACTCCGTGGTTAAATACTCTGCAACGCGGATGAAGTTGCCGCATGGAAAGCAGACGTATTCTTGCTCAAAACCTGAAGAAGTATCGGCTTGCGGGAGGGTTTTCTCAGGAGGATCTGGCGCATCGCGCCGAGTTGGACCGAACTTATATCAGCGCCCTCGAACGGTCGCGTTATTCAGCGAGTTTGGACGTCTTGGACAAACTGGCCAACGTGTTTGGGGTCACATCTAGCGATTTGCTGCGCATCGATGCACAGGTGCCTCGTGCGCAAGCCAAGGATCAGGACGGCTAGAAATACCCGTAATAGTCCGGATCGACATAAAACTGTTCCGGTTCGGGTTTTGAGAAATCCACCTCAGTCGTTGTTGGCGGAGATTTGTGCTCCACTGGCGAGGGTAGATCCCATTCCTCGCTTGGGTCGGGCTTGGGGTCGTAGCTGTCAAATGGCGCGAATTCGAAGTGATCTTCCTTCATGAAATACTCGAACGGGTCGTCTTTTGCCTCTGTTTGCAGCGACGAATTCTGCTGATCGTTATCGGTCTCCTCTTTATCCAACTTGGAGCCGGTGCGGTTCAGAATTGCAGGAGTGGCGTCGATTTCAGAACCTTTCGGCGACGGTGCTACATCAAATGCTTTCACGTCCGAGGTATCCAGTACAGGAGTTCCAAAATCCGCATCCTCAAGACCAACCCATTCCTGCTCAAACAATGGGTAGTCGCCGTTCGTCGGCGTCAGACCAAAGTCCGAGAATTCGACCATGGCAAGCTTGTCGACATAGACAACATCAGATGGGACATAGAACGGCTCGGTTGCAGGCTGAGTTTCGAGTTGCGCACTCGCGGTCGTTGGGACCCGCATCCAAACAAGAGACCCGTGCCGGTCTTCTGTGGCAAAGAGATCTCCAAACTCACCCGGATGCCCAGTTTGCGCGTAGAATTCGGCAACCAGATCCACGCAGGCTTCGGTCAAAAGGCTGTAGTTGTAAGTCTGATTTTCGAGCGCCCGCGCTTCGCTCAACAAGCGGTCATAGGTGACTTCGGGCAGCGGGACCGACGCCCAGGTGACCGTTTCCGCCACCAGTTCCGCAAGGTGGTAGGCACTTTCGTCCCGATAAATGCCGTCATCGGGGAGGAACGGCAAAGTCTGCGGAAACGCGAGTTTGGGTGTTTCATGGAGAATGTTTGCGCCGACCGTATACTGATGCTCCCCGTTTTCATAGAATGACACATTGGCGTGTCCGGGCAGGCTGTTGTTGTAGACGTTGACGCGCATCTCCCAAGTGGTCATGGCCGCTCTCCCGATATCGAATAGAACGAAAAACCGTCACAGACAGTCGGCTCGACGGTGACGGTGAGGCTTTCTAACAGGTCTTCAATGTCGCCCGCGATCGAAGCGTAACCATCGGCTTCTTCGGCTAGCCAAGCAGGATAAGGGGGGGTCATCTGTGACGACGTGAGAGCGGCGTCGCCGGTGTAGAAGGCGAATGCCTGAAAGCCGGACCCGTCCGCCGGAATACGGTCGCGCGGTACAAGCACAAGGCCCTGCAGATTCCGCGCAGGATCTGACGGTTCTGCAGCGACCGCCAAGCCGCAGGATGGTGTCCATCCGTCATGCAAGTCAGGAGCTGAGAGAGAGATAGTGGGGCTTGCGAATTCGGGCCGGACAACTTCGCCCAGAAGTGCATGACTGTGAGCACGATGTACAATCTCGGACAGAAGCCGGGTAAGGTCACGGTGACGCTGATCGGCGGCCTGGTCAGCCCGCAAGACCGATGACACACCCAAGGTGCCTACGGCGATGATGGCAGCCAAAACAACGGCCGTAGTTCTGGTGATTTCTCTGGTCATCGGTAAATCTGCCCCTGCAAAGTGGCGCGCATGACGGCCTGAAGGGTGTTCGTCACCCTCAGACGCTCGCGGGCTTCTCTCATATGTTTGACGATTGTGCTGCGATGCAGTCCCATGATTTCCGCGATGTCGTCGATGGTCTTGCCATCACCGACCCAGGCCAGGACTTCACGCTGCCGTGCAGTCAGTTCTTCTCCGTCTGGAACCTGCGGCAGCATCCTCGTGGATAGATCAAAGGCACTCAGAACACAAAGCAACAGCTTCCGGTGTTCCGTCCACACGTCGTCGACCTCTTTCTGATGCACGATATCATCCGCGCTCAACCCGAAGCCGGTAATCAGGCCAGAGCCGTAATTCCTTAGACTGATCGTGTATCCGTTGATTAGCCCCAGATCGAGGCAGCGTTCGTGAATTGCGATTTGATGTGCCGAAAGCTGTCCATCTGCTTTCAGGCGCCGGGTCAAATCCCAACTGACAGCACCTTGGCTGTCGATGGCCCATTGGGTGTTCACATCCGCCGTGAAGGCGGCGCCATCGACAAAGAAGCTGTCGAATTCCGCGCCGTAGCTGGACTTCACAATGGTATCGCGGGGGGACCGCGCGCTGTTCGCTTGCCGACGTTGCGACGCTGCATAGAAGACGCGCTTGAACCCTGCATTGCTGAGATCGCGATGAAGTCGATCCCACAGCGCGGTAGCATCCTGCGTCGTCAGATAGGGTTCAATATGATCAATGGGCGTAAAAAGCTGCATTGGGTAACCTCACGAGGTCACCCTTCCCAATCCTACGATATTCAGCGCGATCGTATTTTCAAGAACGCCGTCAGGGATGGCCTCTTTTCGGCAGAATTTCACTGGCGACGCCCAAGGGCGTTACCGGTGAAACTGCCCTGCCCACGAGGATCGGGGCAGGGAGTGTCGGTCTCAGTCGCCGTTGCGGCGGCTGCTGGGGCGCGACCAGATTAGGCTGTAGGTCTCTTCCCCGCCCTCGATGACCGTGTCATCGAAGAGGTTGGCGTAGATCGGCGCGGTGAAGCTCGGGTCGTCGAGCTTGAGGCTCAGGTAGCCACGGCCCTCGGTGGAGCGTTTGGACCAGGCGGCACCGATCTCCGCCCGACCGACGAAGACGCGGTGGGAGGGGGCGTTGCCGTTCGCCGTGCTGTCTTCGGGTACGACACGGACGCCTTTCGCCTGCACGCTGAGAGTGACGATTTCTCCGACGAATTCCACGCCGGTCTTCTTGAAGGTTCCGATGGTAGCCATGTCAGGTCTCCTTTTGGGTTGTCCGAGCCCGCGCCAATCGCGGCCTCGATGGCGATCGTCGGGACCGGGGCGATCCGCCGACGCAGCCTTTTGGCCCGCAGCGGCAGCGGAGGACGGCGAAAGCGGTCTTTCTTGTCCCGCGAGGAATGGCGGACATCCGCCAGGGGAAGAAAGACCACGTCAGCCGTTGCGTCCAAGGCGGTCGAGGCGTCAGCCGATCCCGGTCAGATCAGCCGTTTGAGAGGTCCGGGAGGGACGCGCGGCACAATCCATGGTAGAGACGGTGACTGGTTTCGGAAGACCTCGGCAAGACCCCGGCAGCGCGTGTCGCAGAAAGGCAGGCCGTGGCGTGCAGTCGGAAAGAGCGCGCGTCTGGTACTGACAGAAAAGGCGACCGGTGAGACGACATCGGCAGTCTCCTTCGGGCCCCGCTATCGGTGCAGTGCTCCAAACACCAATTCCCGCCAGCAGTGACATGCCTCAGGCGCAGCATCCCGTTTGGATAACCGCGATCACGGTAACTCGACCCACACATGATCGGGGTGGCGACCGTCAGTCGGCCCAGTCATCGGCGGCTCGCAGCTGAGTCGGTGCGTGACGGTCGAAGGGGCCTACCTCAGATCGACAGGACATACGAGCCCATGCCGTTCCGCCAATAATGAGTGCGCCTAGCCATGAAAGTAGCGTGATCGTGAGATCGCCAGTACCGCCAAAGCTTGAAAGGCCCTTCGCCGCGTGAAACCCGGTGATCCCGGCTGGAACTGCGTAAATGAGGCCAATCACTATGCGAAGGAATGGGAACCGGACGCGCTCAAAGGCGGCATCGCCGAGTACAACGGCGATGCCGCCGAACAGGACCCCTACGAGAATGGAAAGGAACACGCCATTGCCAGTCTCGTAGACGTAAAAGCCTGATGTCAGGCCAATGGCGAAAGGAAGGGCGTAGACTGCGAGATTGAAAGCAATCCAACCGAGAACACTAAGACCGAGCAGGGCAAGAAAGGTGGAAGCGAGCATGAGGCTCTCCTTTTGGAAGAAGGATTGCGCCACCACCACCACCATTGGCACGCAGGGATCATAGCAGATTGGTGCCCGCCCCGGGAGGTCCCAAGACGGGCGTCGGCGGAAATCCGATTAGGCCGTTGGAGCGGCTTTCGGGCGAAAGTCGAAGAGGGGGATGCCCATCGCACGGGCCTTGTCTGCGAGGTTCTCGGTGATCCCGGAGCCGGGAAACACAACAAGACCAATGGGCAGGAGTTCGATCAGCCGATCATTGCGTTTGAACGGCGCGGAATTACCGTGTCGAGTCCAGTCGGGCTTGAAGACGATCTGCGTTACGTCCCGATTGTCGGCCCAAGCGCTGGCGATCCGTTCCGCTCCACGCGGCGCGCCGCCGTGCAGAAGCACCATGTCGGCATGTTTGGCATGGACGCGATCGAGCGCTACCCAGATCGCGGGGTGATCATTGCAGTCGAGCCCACCGGTGAAGGCGATTTTCGTGCCCTGGGGCAAAAGTGGCTCCAGGTCGGCCCGGCGTTTCGCGGTGATGTGATCGCGGCTGTCGATCAGCGACGCTGTCAGGGCCTGGTGGGAGATATGGCTGCCCGTGCGCGGATGCCAAGTCGCGCCAAGATGGGTCTCGAAGAGATCGGCAGCGAGATCGCGCAGGGCCTCATAGGCGTTGCGTTGCTCCAGAAGGGTGAGACCTTCGACGATCAGCGCCTCCAGCTCCACAGAGCGGACTTCAGACCCATCCTGTTCGCGCTGGGACCGCTTCTGCGCCTGCTCATTGGCGTCCAGATCCCTCTCGACACGGACTGCCTTGCGATGGAAGAGGTTGGTGACGGACCAGAGGAGATCGTCGAGATCAGGCTCCAGCCGTGTGTCGGACAGCATGGCGACGAAGGCGTCGACGATGTCCGTGACAGCGGTGCGCAGTGCGTCGGGCTCTGGCAGGGGTCGCGGATCGGGCTCGTCGTTGAAAGGGCGCCAGCCGTAGAGTTGCAACTCGTCGAGAACTATTGCGGTTGAGGATCGGGTCTGAGGATTGGTGTCGGCCATGGAAATGTCTCCGGATATCGAGGTCCGCGCCTGTCGCGGCCTTCCCGGGCAACGGAAAAGCGGGGGCCGGGCGGGCTTGCATTCTCAGGGGTCCTCGTCGCGCCCGCGCGATGGGGTGGAACCGGAGCGCAGCGGAGGACGCCTTGCCGTTGCGGGCTTGCCCGGCCTCTGCTCCGTCTCGCCCGCTCTCAGAAGGCTTGCAGGCGCGGCTCTCTTGCCGGAAACGGAGCTGGCCGCGGCGTTGGACCTGATCAATCGGGGATCGGGTCGAGGAGGTTTGCAGCATCTTCAGGCGTCAGTTGCGGGCGGAGATGGGCGCGCAGATCGTTCAGCCCGAAGGCGCGCAGATCGTCGTTGAAATCACTGAGTCGCGGGGAGAGCTGAATGACCTCGATGCCTTGGTCGGTGGCCCGGGCTGCGAGGGACGTCGCTGCACTACGTCCTGCCGGGTCATTGTCGACGGCAATATAGAGGCGGCGCAGGGTTTTCGGTAGGTTGAGTGCCGAGAGGTGGTTTGCCGAGAGGGCGGCAACGACAGCCAGGTCAGGCAATGCCAGACGCAGCGAGAGCATCGTCTCCAGCCCTTCGCCTGCTGCCATGATACCGTCGGCATCACCCATATGGACCCCATTGCCGAGAAGGTTCCCCATAGCTTTGCGAGGCGGGACGACAGGGGCTTTCAGGGCCGTGGCTGGGTCCAGCCAAGTCCGGTGCAGACCGGTCAGGCGGCCGTCCGGACTGGTGACTTTCGCCAGAAGGGCGGGCCAGGTCTCCGGTGGCTCTAAAGGCGTATGGCCCTTGCGCCAGTAGAAACAGCTCGTATGGAACCGCAGAGAATTGGTTTGCGCCATACCGCCCAGTCCACGCTTCTGCAGATATCGGTCGGCCAAGGTGCCTTCGACCGGTTGCCCCATACCCCAGAGCCGCCGGGCGGCCGTCGCCGATCCGCGCTTGGCGGGAGCTTTTTGCGTTGCCTGAGTTAGGGGTCTTGGAAGCCCCAAAAACCGTCGCGCTTCTTTGAGTGTATCCTTCAACGTGACGATCTGCATGGTCGCCCCGATCAGATCGAGAAGGTCGCCATGCTCGCCCGTGGCGGCATCCGACCACTTGCCGGCCGCACCTGCGCCGGATGTCGGGCCGGTCAGCCGGACATAGAGGCTGCGACCCGGCGCGTTCTCCACATTGCCGACGACCCAGTATTGTCCCTGCCTGCGGCCGTTCGACAGGTAGTGGCGACAGACGGCCTCAGCATCTACGGCCAATCTGCAGGCGATCACTCTTGCAGGGCTTTCCATCGGTGGGTCCTCTCGTCAGTGCAGATGGAAAAAGGGCCCACCGTTTCCGATGGGCCCAAGGTGTCCGGTGGGCCGGGCCGCCTGGGGGACGGTTCAGGCCCGAACCACCGGATGTGTCACTCAGCAGCAGTCTTGGCGAAGGCGTCTATGGTGACGGGAACATCCTCGCCCGACACATCGGATTCTCCGATAGCCGGTTCGCCGCCGTCTTCCGCCGTTTGCCCTTCACCTGCGTCGGTATCGTCGTCCGAAGCTCGTTCATCGACCTTATCGATGAGCTCAAACGCATGAACATCGTTCTCGGGCAGAGGCGGCGTGCGCAGCGGTTCTGGCAGCCAGCCGGTGCCTACAAGCAGGTCCTCTGCGGCAGTGACCATCTCCGGCTTCTTGAGACCTGAGATTCGGTTGGCAGCGTCCTCGCCTTTCGCTTCATGAACAGCCTCAAGAATGCGCGCCTTGGTCACGCGACCGAGATAGCTGTCGCCAGTGACAACCCAGTCCGTCTTGGCCATGTCGAGCCCGACAGTTCCGGCCAGCACATCCGCATGCGCGATCGCGCGGGGGCGGCGCTGGTAGGGATCGTGCACAGCATTGACGCTCATCGCCACGCAATGGGCGAACAAGGTCTCCCGGCTGCAGCTGTCGAACTCGGTCAGCGCTTCCCATAGGTCTTCCGACCTCTTGGGGAGGTTGCTTGCCCAGGTCTCGTGCCGCTGATCGATGGCCTGTGCATAGGCCGTGTCGCCAAGGCCCGGCACCTGCGACCCGAAGGCCGCAGTGCTCGGTTCGATCTCGACGCAGCTGTCGAGGCCATAGCGATAGAACAGCCGAAGCGTCATCGCATGCAACGCCGCGAGGAAAGCGACCTGCGGGTTCTGCGCGAGTGCATTGCGCAGCGCCAGCGTGCGATGCGCCGTCAGTTCCATGACAAGGCGGTCGGAGAGCGGTTTGAGACCGTCGTCTTCCTCCTCGCCTTCGGTGGCGGGCACGACGATGTCGTCCGGATCGTCGACGGTTGTATCTTCGGGCGCAACGTCGCCCTCGTCATCCGCCTCTTCGACCGGTTCGTCCTCAGACCTTACATAGCCACGCTCAACGCGAAGCCGCCCGGAGCTGTCGATGCTGACAAAGGCACCTGCCAAGGCCAAGTCTTCCGCCTCGAACCGGATCGGGCGGTCCTGCAGTGCCTCCATCGCCGTTTCGATGTCGCCGAGACGCGCATCGACCTCTTCGGGCAACTCATCCGCTTCGGCATGTTCACCCTCCAGCGCGTCGTATTCGGCCTTCAGCGCCTGATAGTCTGCGGCCTCAACGTCACTCATCGGTTCCACTTCCTCATGAATCCGGCGCATGCCGAAGGTGTGGCCATAGGGAAAGTCGGTGTCGACCTCGACCCATTTCCAGCCCTCCACCTGGACCACTGCGGCCTCATTTGCCAGTTTCTCGCTCACCATGACGTCTAGCAAGCTGGCGTCCTGCAGCCAGCCGCCATCGTCCTGCTGGAACAGATCGCGCAGGATCTCGCCCCCGGCCTCGACATAGTTGTCGAGCCCAACGAACTGCGCCCGCTTGTCCGAAGCCCGCACCGCGCCCTCGGTCAGCATCCGGCGGATCTCATAGGGTTGCTTGGAGTAGTGCCGTTGCAACGCCTCCCAGACCTGCTCCTGCCGCTCATGATCGGGATTGACCGCGAACGCCATCAACTGGTCGAGGGTCAGGTCTTCCTCAGCATAAGCATCATGCAGCGCGGGCGCGACCGCGGCGAGCTTCAGCCGCTGCTTGACCACGCTGGCCGAGACGAAGAAGGCTGCTGCGATCTCCTCCTCCGTCCGGCCCTTGTCCCGCATCGCCTGAAAGGCGCGGAATTGGTCCAGCGGATGCAGTGGTGCGCGCTGGATATTCTCGGCAAGACTGTCTTCTTCCGCGAGGCCTTCCATGCGCACGACGCAGGGCACCAGCGCGGTCTTGTTCAGGCGCTTCTGCTTCACGAGCAACTCCAGCGCCCGGAACCGCCGCCCACCGGCCGGGATCGTGAACATGCCGGTCTCGGCACCGTTGTCGTCCAACACCGGACGCACGGTGATCGAGGCCAGCAAAGTCCGCCGAGCGATATCCTCGGCCAGCTCCTCGATCGACACGCCTGCCTTGACGTGGCGCACGTTGGACTGGCTGAGCATCAGCTTGTTGAAAGGAATATCGCGCGAGGCACTGAGGGTGATTTTCTGTTGCTTGGTCATCGGGATTACTCCGCGACGGGCCAGCCGGGAGCCACTCTCTCGACCTCCAAACCCGTCACGGAAAACCCGGCCCACCTCTCCCTCTAAGGAGCGACGGACCGAAAAGTCTCGCACCGGCAGTTGGCGGCTAGGACACTTTCTCCAACAACACCTTCGCCTTGCCTTCCATCACTAGCCGCGCATCCTGCTGCGGCTTCGACCGGGCTACGGCCGTTATCCCCTGCACGAAGTCGAAGACACTTTCGGGCGGGCGAGCTTCCTCAGCCAGCACCGTCTCCACGATCCGCCCCGTCTCCGCTTTTGAGAACCCGCGCTTGCGCAAAAATTCCTCCCGGTCCTCGTACGAGCGTGCCACGATCTTCTCGCGGGAGGCCCGGATGCCGTCGATGAAGGGTGCGGGCGAGGAGTTGGCAAAGCGGGTGAGCGCTGGGGCCGCCTCATGCGCAAAGCGAGACGCGGCATATTTCGAGTGGCGGATTTTAATCTCCTGAAAATCCTCGACGCCCCAGAGATTGCGGTTCTGGCAGACCGCGCGCAGGTAGAAGCTGGCGATGCCGAGCGTCTTCGCGCCGACTTCTGAGTTCCAGCAATAGAAGCCACGAAAGTAGAGGTCTGGCGAGCCGTCAGGCAGGAGCCCAGCCTCGATCGGATTCAGATCGTCGACCAGGAAGAGGAAGACGTCCCGGTCTGACGCGTAAAGCGTTGTGGTGCCCTTGGTAATATCGACCCGCGGATTGTAGATACCGGTCGACCAATCGAGCACCCCTGGGACCTTCCAGCGCGTATCGCCAGTGCCGTTGCCCGCGATGCGCTGGACGGCAGAGACCAACTCGTGATCGTAGATGCGGCCATAGTCAGGCCCGGTCACGGCACGTAGCTCCGTCCGCCCGTCGCCAGTTTCCAGTGTCTTGATCTGCTCGGCACGGTGGTTGGTCAGTCCATATTGCAGGTTGATCCCCGCCAATGGCGCGGGCAGCTGACGCAAATAGGCGGCAGGCGCGCCGCCGAGGCTCGAAAGCTGGCCAAAGCTCCAATGTGTCGGCGCAATCGGCTCATCAGCTCCGGGCAAGATCAACCCCAACTTCTCAGGGTTGTTGCGATGGGCCTCGACGCGGATCGCAGCGCTTTCCACGATGCGCGTCCGGCTCCGCTCCGCGCGACCCTTGACCGAGGCAAACAGATCGTCGAGCGACAGATACCGCTCGTCATCAGGTCGCGAGAACCATTCGGACGACACGCGATCCACATTCTCGCCGCGCGACACATCCACTCTGTAGCCGCCGCCGGCGTCACGCCCGGCATCGATAATTTCGGTAATCATGAGGAAACCTCCGCGACGGGCGGCCGAAAGCCACTCTCTCGATCTCCAAACCCGTCACAGGAACAGGCGGCACGCCTCTCACTTTTGACTCTCGATCCGGAGAGCCACAATACTTCCTCGAAATACGACCATCCGAATTGTACGCCGTCGGCACCCTTTGTGCGATCATGTGTCTGCAGTTCTTTACGCGGTCATTCTCCAAGCTCAGCTTGCCTCCATGGACGATCGCAGGTTCGCACCATCGAAAGGGATTCCCAAGTCAGACAGCTCGCCTAAGGCGGGATCGCTCGGCGGCGGACCGCCTACTTTTGACGAAGCTTCTGTAGAAATTATTCGTGCGCTTGCCAGGGCGGCTGCTCGAGAAGATCATCGAAAAAATATGCTGTCAGAGGAAAAGTCTCGGGGAGGAAGCGATGAAACGCACGGCGATCTACGCAAGGTTCTCTACAGAACTTCAAAATGATCGCTCAATTGAAGATCAGCTTCATCTTTGTACCACGCACGCAGTGCGTCGCGGGTTGGATGTAGTCGCGACGTACTTTGATCGTGCCCGATCTGGCGCTTCGGTTCACGGCCGGGATGGTTTGTTGGAGATGTTGCAGGAGGTTAAGTCCGGTGCTTTCGAAGTGATCTTAGTGGAGTCGCTTGATCGATTGTCGCGGGACCAAGAGGATCTTGCCGGCATTTGGAAACGGCTGACCTTCGCTGGTGTCGAATTGCGTGCCGTGCACGAGGGCAAGGCGGATCAAGTGCAGATCGGGGTTCGCGGGCTGTTGGGATCGCTTTACTTGACGGACCTTGCAAATAAGGTCCGCCGCGGCATGGACGGTGTCGTCAGGGATGGCCGGCATGCCGGAGGTCGCGCCTATGGATATCGACCCGTCGCCGGACGGCCCGGCGAGCTTCAAATCGTGGATCAAGAAGCAGCAATCATTCGGCGGATATTCGAGGAATATGTCGCGGGGCGGACGCCGCGGGAAATTTCACATGGTTTGAATGCTGACCAAATTGCTTCTCCAAGGGGACAGCGTTGGTCTGCTTCGACGATCAACGGCAACAAATCTAGGAACTACGGCATCCTTCTAAACGAGCTCTATGCCGGACGTTTGGTCTGGAACCGAGTACGTATGCTGAAGGATCCGGATACGGGCAAGCGCATTTCGCGGGTAAATTCCGTAGAGGAATGGAAGCGGGCGGAAGTCCCGCATCTCGCAATCGTAGACGCAGAAGTTTTTGACGCTGTGCAGGCTAGAAAGGCGGATCGAAGCCACAGTGCACCGCATCACTATCGAAAAGCGAAATATTTGCTTTCTGGGTTACTGAAATGTGGTCTCTGCGGCGGTGGCATGTCTGTTAAGGATCGGGATCACGGGCGCATTCGGGTGCAATGCAGTGTCAGGCGGGAATCTGGCACATGCGAAAACAGAAGGGTTCTGTATCTGGATGAGATCGAAGCTTCTGTGCTGTCGGGATTGAAGAGTCACCTTAAAGCGCCGCACCTCTTGAAGGAGTTTGCGCGGTCCTACCAAGAAGAGCGAGAGCGTCTTGTAGCAGACAAACGAAAATCGCGTGCCGGATTGGAGGCCAAGCGTTCAAAAATAAGGCGGCTTTTGGAACGGGCGTGGTCCGACTACGACGCCGAGCGCCTTCCAACGGAGCTAATTGGTGCCCGGATGAAGGAACTGCTTGCCGAACAAAAACAGATAGAGGCCGAACTTGAAGCAGCACCTCAGGATGAAAAGGTAATTGGCCTACATCCCGCGGCCCTTAGCCAGTTCGAAACGTACGTCCAGGATCTGGAGTCACTTTTCGGTAACGGCATAAGCCTTGAGACCGAGGACGCAGCAGAGCAAATTCGCAGATTGATCTCGCGCGTCGTTGCAACACCGAAAGATAAAGGGTTCGATCTACGAGTTGAGGGTAGACTGGCGGAGCTCATGGCAGCTCCTAGCGTCTATCCTAACATGCGAATATCCAAGTCGGGGGGATTGATGGTAGCGGAGGAGGGACTTGAACCCCCGACACGCGGATTATGATTCCGCTGCTCTAACCAACTGAGCTACTCCGCCACGATGGCGCGGTGGGTAAGTCACAGGGCGCGATGCGTCAACACGAAAATCGCGCTGATCGCGTCACAGATAGACGAGGCGCGCGTCTTCAACAGCCACCCGCAGGATTTGGCGCGCAATCACACGATCAGATGCGTCGAAGGCGGCGGTTCGCACCACAAGCAGGGCTGTGTGCCGGTCTGACGACAAGGCCACCGATTGCGACATATCTGTCACTTCGGCCCGCGCGTCCGCCCGCACCGCGGCGCAGGTGATACCGTGATGGTCCAGCAGGTCTGCAAGATTGGCTGGGGCGTCTTCATCGAGCTTTGGAATCAGGTCTACTGGAACGGCCACAGCCTCCAACGCCGCCCTTGCCCCCCGATACTTCAACGTTCGCTCAAGCACCGCGACACGCTCACAGCCCATGGACGTGGCCTCTGATGCAGTGGCTGCGCGTGTGGCAGTGCGTCCGCGGAAAGGCTCCAAAGCCAACGGTGCGCCATCGGCACCACACAAGACAGGCGTTTGCGCGGATACTTTCGTCGTGTCCTGCGCGGGGGCTTTTGCAGCCACCAATGTTCCACGCCCGGGTTTGCGGCTGAGATACCCTCGGCCCTCCAAGGTAATCAATGCGCGGCGCATCGTGCCCTGACTGACCCCGAATTCGTCGGCCAGAATGAACTCGTTCGGCAAACGCCGCCCAACTTCCCAATCACCCTTTTCGATCCGCGCAATCATCTCAGATTCGGCGGCTTTATATAGCGGCGTGCGGGCCATTCCCGAACCCTCCTTTGCGTGCGCAGCAATTATGCCGCATTGCAGCATCGCATACAACGGGCGTCTCGTCGCGGCTGCCATGCATGCAGATCATGGGCACGAAAAAGGCCGCCGGAACGCAATCAAACGGCCTCTTTCTACAAGTGGGGCTATCTGTTGGCGCGGTTCTCGATCAGGTCATCAACCACAGACGGGTCCGCCAAGGTCGACGTGTCGCCGAGCGAGCCGAAATCATCTTCCGCAATCTTGCGCAGGATGCGGCGCATGATCTTGCCCGAACGGGTCTTCGGCAGGCCGGGCGCCCATTGGATAACGTCGGGTTTGGCAATCGGCCCGATTTCGGACCGAACCCAGGTCTCCAATTCCTTGCGCAGATCATCGCTCGGCTCTTCGCCGGCCATCAGCGTCACGTAACAATAAATCCCCTGACCTTTGACGGGATGCGGATAGCCCACCACAGCCGCCTCGCTGACAGTCTTGTGGGCGACGAGCGCGCTTTCCACTTCAGCCGTGCCCATCCGGTGGCCCGACACGTTGATCACGTCATCGACGCGGCCGGTGATCCAGTAGTGCCCATCCTCATCCCGGCGACAGCCATCGCCCGTGAAGTAGTAACCTTTGTAGTCGCTGAAATAGGTTTTCACGAACCGCTCGTGATCACCCCAAACCGTCCGCATCTGCCCCGGCCAGCTATCGGCGATCACCAACACGCCTTCGACCCCATCCCCTTCGATGATCTCACCACTTGTCGGCTCAAGAACCAACGGCTGAATGCCAAAGAACGGATATTGCGCGGCCCCGGGCTTCAATTCATGGGCGCCGGGCAGGGCGGTCATCAAATGGCCACCGGTCTCGGTCTGCCACCACGTATCGACGATCGGGCAGCGGCCTTTGCCGATATTGTCGTTATACCAGGTCCAGGCCTCGGGGTTGATCGGCTCGCCAACTGTGCCAAGCACCTTCAGGTCGCTCAGGTCGTAGGGCTCCACGAACGACGTCCCTTGCCCCATCAACGCGCGGATCGCAGTAGGCGCGGTGTAGAACTGGTTCACCTTGTGCTTTTCGCACACGGCCCAGAACCGCCCGGCATCGGGGTAGGTCGGCACGCCTTCGAACATCAGAGTCGTCGCCCCGTTCGCCAGCGGGCCGTAGACGATGTAGCTGTGCCCTGTGACCCAACCGACATCCGCCGTACACCAGAAGATGTCACCATCCTGATAATCGAACGTGTATTGATGCGTCATGGAGGCATAGACGATGTAGCCGCCTGTCGTATGAACGACGCCCTTAGGCATGCCGGTCGAGCCGGAGGTGTAAAGGATGAACAGCGGGTCCTCCGCCCCCATCTCCTCTGGCGCGCAATCGGGCGAGGCGGCCTCGGCTAGTGGCTCATAGCGGTGGTCGCGGCCCTCGGTCATCGGAACACCACCGCCCGTCCGCGTCACAACCAGCGCCTGTGTGCCAATCGTGTTGCCCTCCAATGCCTTGTCGACATTGGTTTTCAGCGGCGTCGCGCGCCCCCCACGCGGGGCTTCGTCGGCAGTGATGACCAGCTTGGCTTCTGACCCCATGACGCGCGCGGCCAAGGCCTCGGGCGAAAAGCCCGCGAAGACGATAGAATGGATTGCGCCGATCCGTGTGCAGGCCAGCATGGCATAGGCCGCTTCCGGGATCATCGGCATATAGAGGACGACGCGGTCCCCTTTGCCCACACCAAGCCCTTTGAGAACGTTGGACATCCGCCCAACCCGATCAGACAGCTCGCTATAAGTGATGTGCAGCGTTTGATCGTCGGGGCTGTCAGGCTCCCAGATGATCGCGGTCTGGTCGCCCCGTGTCGCGAGATGCCGGTCGATGCAGTTCGCTGACACGTTCAGCGTTCCATCCTCGTACCAGCGGATATGCACATCCTCGTGCGCATATGAGACGTCCTTGACCTTGGTGTAAGGCTTGATCCAGTCGATCCGTTTGCCCTGTTCGCCCCAGAATGCCTCCGGATCCGCGATAGACGCCGCGTACATTTTCTCATACCCCGCCCCATCAATATGGGCGTTGTGCAATAGGGGCGGCATGGTGTCTTTGGGCATGGGCGCTGTCTCCTCCGTCAGGTCCATTTCGCGGGGCCTTTGATGCGCCCCGTTCTGATATGAATCGCGCGGAGTGTGCCGCCGGAGACCTGTCAGCACAATGGGGCAGACCGCCCCGCAATACCGGAGTATGTTGGCCCGCCTAAAGCCGAGCTGCGTCCGCGATCACATCCACCCCCATCTGCGACAGCAGGTTGATGTAATCCAACAGAACCCAGTTCTCTGCGATCAGCCCATCTTCGCACCGGTAGAAATCCATGACGCGCAAGGTCAGCGCCCTCTCTGTCGGCGGCACACCCAGATAGGTGCCATTATGGGTCATCGTCATCGACGGCCAGCCCGAGACGGCCGCGTAATTTCCGTCCCCGATGCGGCAATAATGATTTCCCCCTTTCCGGTCGGGGAAGGCTTGCAGAAACTGCGCGCGGTGATGGTCCACAAATCCCGGCCAAGTGGCAGTGGAGCCTATCCCACCCGGCCCATACCACGCGAAATCCGGGGCCCAGGTGCCGCCTGCGCCGACTTGCCCGTCCGAGCCGAAGCTTTCCGGATCATAAACATGCAGCGCCCCCAGCATCGCCTCCACCACATCAAGCGACGCGCCTCCTGCATCGCGGTTTGCAGGGCACAACCCGTCCTGCGTTGCCGGGGCGGGAAAGGTGATTGGCGCGCCGTAATGCGCCTCGGCCAACGGCCAGCGCCCGCATTGGTGCAACAGGTCGAGCAAGTCCACGATCACGCGCCCTTCGACGATCTTGTCGCCCTCAACCCGCCAGAACTCTCCAATGCGCAGATAGATCAGCTTTCCGCTGGGCTGGATGCCCCAAAGCGGCGCTGTGAAGAGGCCGGTAATGTGCGTCACACCCGCGACCCACTCGCCCCCATAGTCACGGCGATTCTGTCCGCCGAACACCATCAGGTCGCGCCGTCGCGGGGTCGAAAAGGCGCGGCGCAGCGGGTCAATGAAACGCTCAACGATGTGCGCGCACCCCTTAAGCGTTCCAACGGGATCGGAGAATTGGATCTCGGCGTCATCCGCGAAGATCGCGGCGGCTTGCGCCTCAAGCTCTTTGTTTTCAACGGTAAACAGCCCGGCCAACTGGCTTTGGACATGGTGGCGAATGTCAGTCATGGAAGGTCTCTTGTGCTTGCCTGCGCGACAGGATTGCCAGAACGCCGGGACTGGCACTAGCCAATTCTTGCAAACCTATGCAAATTCGGCAGAGTGAACCTCAATCGGGCCTTTTCATGGGCGCGAATTGGATGAAGACTGTCACGGTCACCGGAAAACCGGGGCCAGCTAGAACACAGGGAGAAACACATGTTCTTCAAACGCCTTGCCCTTGCGGGTGCGGTCAGCGTTGCAGCCACCGCCGCTTATGCGGACGGCCACGCAACCTGCGACTTCGAAAACACCACTGAAATCACCATGCTCTCGGCCGCGTTCGAAGCCTGGGTCGCCGTCACCGACGGCATGGCAGCTTGCGGCAACTTCTCGCCTGAGCTCGATCAGGAATTCCGCACCAAGCAGCCCGAAGGCTTCGCGGCCGATCCCTCGCTCTACCAGCTTGGCGGTGTGTCCAACGGCACCATCACGCCTTTGCTGAACCAGGGCACCATCCGCCCGCTGGATGATCTGATCGCTGCCCATGGCGACCAACTGACGCCAAACCAGCTGATCCAGATCGACGGTCAGACCATGGCCGTGGCCATGATGGTCAACGTCCAGCACTTGATGTTCCGCGAAGACATCCTCTCAGACCTCGGCATCGAGACACCGACGACGTGGGAGGAGGTTCTGACCGCCGCTGAAACCATCCAGGAAGCAGGCGTTGTCGACTATCCGCTCGGCGCCACCATGAAGGCCGGTTGGAACATCGCACAGGAATTCGTGAACATGTTTGGCGGCTTCGGCGGCACCATGGTCAACGATGACAACACGCCTGGCGTGAATTCCGAGGAAGGTCTGGCCGCCCTCGACATGATGATGCGCCTGACCGAGTACATGGACCCCGAATACCTCGTGTCCGACTCGACCTACGTGCAGCAGCAGTTCCAGCAGGGCTCCATCGCCATGGCGAACCTCTGGGCCTCGCGCGCCGGTGCGATGAACGATGAAGCCGAAAGCCAGGTCGTGGGCCTCGTGGCAACCGCCGCGGCCCCGCTCGCCATGGAAGGCGGCGCACCGGCAACCACACTGTGGTGGGACGGCATTGTGGTCGCTGCCAACATCTCGGATGAAGAAGCCGAAATGGCGTTCCGCACAGCAATGGCCGGGATCGACAGCGAAACCGTCGCCGCCGCCCCCGATGCCGCCATCTGGCTGATCGAAGGGTATGAGCCCAACGATATGTCCGCAGGTGCCATCGCTTCGGCCACCGCCAACCCGGCGCCTCCGGCTTACCCGTCGACCACGCAGATGGGCTTGATGCACACGGCTCTGGGCAACGAACTGCCTGCCTTCTTCACCGGCGACGTCACTGCCGAAGAAGCGCTGGCCGCCGTTGAGGCCGCCTACACGGTCGCCGCGCAGGAAGCGGGCCTGCTGGAGTAATCCCATAAGGCAAAACCAATCGGTCGGGGCGTCCGCGCCCCGGCCCACAAAATCGGCGGGGTCAGGCACGGGGGCCGGAGACCATGAAATTCAAGACCTTCATCTGGTTTGTCGGGCCATCTTTGTTCCTGATGCTCCTGTTCATCGCTTTACCGTTGTACGCGGTGCTGATGGGCTCTTTCCAGGTCACCCAACCCGTCATGCAAACGGTCGAGGTTGAAAGCTGCTCCGCTGGATTCCTCACGCAAAGCTGCACCACAGAAATTCGCACGATCCCTGTTCTCGACGAAGAAACAGGGGAAATGCTGACCACCACCGAATGGGTCGGCTGGCTATCCTACGAACGTGTGCTGGAACCCCAGCGCGCTTGGGATGCCATCACCTCGCTCAACTACGGCGCGCTGATGCAGATCGACTTCTGGGCCGCGCTACGCTTCACGCTGATGTTCACCTTCATCACGCTGCCGCTTGTGATCGGCGTGGGCCTCGCCATCGCGCTGGCCGTCAATAACGCCGCGAAAAGCATCCGCGGCCCGATCATCTTTATCTCGCTGCTGCCCTTCATCATCACACCGGTCATCGGCTCCCTTTCGATCTATTGGCTCTTCGTCGGTGACGGCATCTTGACCCGAGGGATCGAGAACCTGCTCGACCGCGACATCGCCATGTTCGCGCAGGCCTGGACGATCGAGCTCTTGATGCTGTTCTACCGCGTCTGGCACGTCGCACCCTTCGCCTTCGTGATCTTCTACGCGGGCCTTCAAACCGTGAACCAGGACACGCTGGAATCGGCCATCATCGACGGGGCCACCCGCTGGGATCGGCTCAAGTACGTGATCATCCCGCACCTGATGCCGTTGATCATCTTCATCGCCCTGATCCACCTGATGGACAGCTACCGCGTGTTCGACGAAATCGTCGGCTTCCGGGCCGAGGCGCACGTGATTTCGCTCCAGTACCTGACCTTCGATTTCCTCCAACCCGACGATGCCGGCAACCGTGCGTTCAGCCGTGCCTCTGCTTCGTCCATGCTGACGATGGTGGGGATCGTGATCCTGCTGATACCGCTGCTCCGCCGCACTTGGCGCGACCATAAAGGGAGCTCGCACTAACATGTCCGATACCCCCCGCGCCATGCGCCAGCCTTTCAGTCTGCGGTTCGGCTCCGCAGCCTTCCTCGCCTTCTGGTGCCTGTTGGCAGCCTTCCCGATCGTCTGGATCACCTTGATGAGCTTCAAGTCACCGGTGGATGCCTTCGCGGCCAATCCGTTTGACGTGATTTTCGGGCCCGTGACCCGCGACAGGGGCAATGGACTTTCGGTCCTCGACATCGTCCTCGGGCTGGTCGTCCTGTTCTTCGCAATCAAGCTCGCGTTCAGTTGGTTGCCCCGCAAGGTGAATGAGTGGAGCCCAAATGGCCATGTCTGGGCCGGTTGGATCATCGGGGCTATGGCCTACGGCGTGGCCTTCATCTTCGCCTTCTTCCTGATCCTGCCCGCCATTCTGGGCGTACTGAACCCGATCCTTGGCCCGCTCGGTAATCCTATCATTGGCCTCACGACCGAGCATTACCAGACCATCTGGGTTGAACGCGGCTTCTACAACAACTTCATCAACTCGCTCATCGTTGTCGGCGGCACGGTGACGATTTCGCTGACCATCGGCACGCTGGCAGGCTACGGCCTTGCGCGCTCCGGCTCCAACATCGCCTTCTGGATCCTGATCGTCGCACTGATCTTCCGGGCCCTGCCGCATTCGGTCCTGCTGGCGGGTTATCTGCCGGTTTTCGTGAATTCGGCTGAGATCCTGCGCCCATGGCTGGGGGACAACGCGCCAACGCTCTACGGACAGCCTTTGGCAGTGATCGCCGTGCTGGTGTCGATCAACCAGCCCTTCACCATCTGGATGCTGCGCAGCTTCTTCCAGAACATCCCCAACGAGTTGGACGAGGCCGCCCGCGTCGATGGATGCACCCATTTCCAGGCGTTCCGCTGGGTCATCATGCCGGTCATGTGGCCGGGTGTGATCACCACGGGCCTGTTCAGCTTCCTGCTTGCCTATAACGATTACCTGATCACCGCGCTGCTGCTCGACGGCACGAACCAGACAATGGTTCCGGCGATTGCCGGTTTCTTCAACCGCGAGACGACGACCACTGACCAGGTTGTGGCTGTGGCGGCGGCGGTGTCGATCATCGCGCCGCTGTTCCTGCTGGTGATGATTTTCCAACGGCAGATCGTCAGCGGCCTGACGGCAGGGGCGGTCAAGGGCTGAGGTAACGCACCGTGCACCCGAAGACTTTGGTTTTCGGGTGCAGCTTACGCCAGTATCCGAAAGCTCTCGCCCAGCCACGGCATCTGTTCCAGCCCCGGCTCCCAGAAATGCTGGCCAATCAGCTCCCGCGCCAGATCCGCAATCTGCTCCGGGATCCCGCCAGACCAATCGGAGGTCGCGTACAGCACGATTTGTCGCGCCATGGCGGTGCCGGGTAAGGGATGGGCATCGATCCCGCCCGCAAAACGCCCGGCCCGCAATAGCGACAGGGGCGTGGTAATCGTCCAGCCTTGCCCAGCTGCCACCAAGGCGCTGATGGACTGGTTGGAATCCATCTCGAACCGCTTCACCGGCGCCGCGCCCGTCCGTGACAGCCAGCCTTCGATCTGCTGACCCATGATCTGCTCCATATCGCGGCGTAAAAGGGGCAGGTCTTCCAGTGCGGACAATCCGCCGCTGGCGCTCCGGCCCTTCGGCACGGCAAGGATGTAGGGATCGTCCAGCAACGGCAGCGCAATCGTATCCGCAGGCTTGGCGGGCCCTGCCGCGGCAATCACGATATCCAGCTCGCGCGTCGCCACGCGCGCCTGCAACACGTGGCTTGGCCCGGTTTGCAGTGTGAACGCGCACTGGCTCATCGCGTCCGCCAGTTTCGTGGCCAGCAGAGGCGTCACTTCGTTTTCGAAATCCTCGATGACCCCAAGTGACAGCGTGGACAATTCGCTCAAGTCCAGCGCCGTCAGATCCCGCTGCCCTGCGCGTAACGCCTTCAGGGCCGCCTTGACCTGCCCTAGGAACAAACGCCCCGCCGGTGTCAGGACCATCGGCCTGCGCGAGGCATCTACCAGGTCCGCCCCCAAGGCGGCACTCAGGTTCTTCATTTGTTGGCTGACCGCAGGCGCACTCATACCCAGCTCGGACGCTGTCGCCGCGACTGACCCGGTGCGCGCCAGCGCTTCGAACACTTCCAGTCCGCGAAGCGTCAGTCCTTTGAGGAGCGGTGAGGCCATTGAGTTACGCGTTCACGATCTGCGCCAGGAGGTCAGGCGCCAGCGCTACGCCCGCCCGTGTGGGCGAGGCCTTTACGGTCGGAAGGCTGTTCAGCAAATCATGGCCCGCTGTCACATCCGGGTTCAGCGCTGCAATCCATCCAGAATGCGCAACCGGACCATCAAGAGGGGAGTCCGTCGGGGCCGGGGCCATCGACAAAAGCGAAGACAACATCGTGTCCGTGCGCGGTTCAAACGGGGTGACCGCCTGTGCGCCGGGCCGCACCGCAAAAGCAGCCCCGCTCGGGCGCAACGAAATCCCGACCAACCCGGCTGAGGCTAAACCAGTCATAGCGCCCGCCATGGCACCAGGATCACTGGAATTCGTAAGATGCAGCAGGGCCAGCCCCTCGCGCAACGCCATATCAATCAGATTTGGTAGGGCTGTCGACAGCGCAGACGCGGCAAATCCGTGCCGGGCGTCCACGGCCAAGACCGCCCCGGCCGGCATCGTCACCTCAGCAACAGCATCCAGATGCACTCGGCCGTACCGCAGCAACCTGATGTCTCGCAGCAGTGCTTCGAACCCGCTGTCCCGATCGCCGGATACCTCGGCCAAGGCAACGTCCCGTGCGACGGTCTGTGCATCACCTTCGGAAACACCCGCCCGCGTCAGACAATCCTTTGCCAGCATCTCAAGGTCGGACAGGTCGTATAACTCAGCCATGGGGGCAGTTTTTCCGCCCATCGCGCCGAACGTCAATGCCCGTTAATCAGTTGGCACAACTCCGGCGACCAAGCGCCTGACCGCCTAACCCTCAAGAACCAGCTCCGGGAAGCGGCCGGCCGTATCGCGTATGGCCTTCGCCAGCCGCTCAAACGCCGCCGTGGCGCCCGAGCTGGAGCGCCAGACCAACCCGATTGACCGTGAGAACTTACGCCCTCGGAATGGGCGGACGACGACATCCTGCGCCCGCCCCTCAATCTCGGACCGGACGTAAAGTGCTGGCAGAAAAGTCAGCCCCATATCCATTGCCACCATCTGCCTGAGCGCGTCGAGCGAGGTTCCCTCGTAATCGCGGCTCATCTGCGCGCCGGTCTCCTGACACAGGGCCGAGATCTGATCGTGCAGCGCATAGGCCGGCGACAGCGACAGGATCGTCTGATCGGCCAATTCAGGCCCTTCGATGTTCGACGCAGATTCAAGCTGATGGTCGATTGGCATGGCCACGCCCAACGGTTCCCGAAACAGCCGGGCCGAGGTCAGCCGCGCCCCGTGAACAGGCAGTTGCGTCAGGATCAGGTCGTGCACACCGTCGTTCAATTCCCGAAGCAGCGATTGCGGCGGACCTTCGCGGATATAAAGGCGCAAGTCCGGATGCGTGCGGTGCAGATCGCCCACCACATGGGGCATCAAGTAAGGCCCCAGCGTGGCTGACGTACCTAGACGCAGCGTTCCACCCATCCCCGATTGCAGGGTGGCCGACAGATCCACAATGCCCTGGCCGGCATCGAGTATGTCGCGCGCACGGGCGGTGATTTCGCGGCCAGCCTGCGTCAGGCGCACCGGCCCGCGCCCGCGTTCGACCAGCGTCAATTCCAGCGCGTCTTCCAGCGCCTTGATCTGCACCGAAAGGGAGGGCTGTGAAATGCCACACGCCTCCGCTGCCTCGCGGAAGTGGCGCGTATCTTCCAGCGCCGTGAGGTATCGCAGCTGGCGAAGGGTGAAGGGGAGGTTTTGTTTCTGCACGACGGTATAGTTTTTTCCAATTAAAATATCATGCCGGATAGGCTTTTACCTATGGCGCCTCTGGAATAGGTTAGGGCTGTTGGAATTGAAATCAATTGCGGTGGGGCACGCTGCCGCATTTGAGGGTGGTCTTGCTGTTCTGGTTGTTGTCCCTTCCAGTGTGCACGCACCAGCGGACCATCGCCACCGGGTGGCGCACGAAGACATCAGCCGTCAGTTTTTGTGCGTCACCCGATGGCCATTATCCTTGAGGCGAGCGCTTGTCCAACGCCTCAACTTGAACGTGAAAATAGCAAAAAACTATCAGAAAAAGAAAATCAGTAGTCTTGACCTATGTAAGGCGTAGACCTATCTGCCTCCGCGAACCCGGCCATTGCGCATAAAAATGCAACTTCGTCTGGACGTAGGCGTGCATTGCACCACCTTTCAGGCGTAGACCGGCCAAGGAATGACGACGCTGCCCCTGCGGCAGCCATCGGAAGGACGAGACGACGTGGCAAAAGGCGGCGCGGAGGTGCCACGGCTGGCGGGCGGTCCTGCGGGGTGGGTATCGGTATTGATCCCTGCCGCACTATTTGCGTGGTTCGCGCAATTCCTGCCAGCGGTTGCCGCAGGCCAAACGCCCCTCATCGGCTTCGATTGGGTTCCCTCGATGGGCATCCGGCTGGAAATGCTGATCGACGGCCTGTCGTTGACCTTCGCGCTCCTGATCACCGGCATCGGCACGTTGGT
Organism: Gymnodinialimonas sp. 202GB13-11; assembly: GCF_040932485.1. Lineage (NCBI taxonomy): Bacteria > Pseudomonadati > Pseudomonadota > Alphaproteobacteria > Rhodobacterales > Paracoccaceae > Gymnodinialimonas > Gymnodinialimonas hymeniacidonis. The sequence continues at coordinate 149,364 of NZ_JBFRBH010000001.1, forward strand.
CACGCTCTACACCACTTCCTATCTCGGCAAGCACCCGGAATACCCGCGCTTTGTGCTTTACCTGATGACCTTCATGGTCGGCATGTTGGGCCTTGTCCTCGCCGATAACCTGATCGCGCTGTTCGTCTTCTGGGAAGTGACCACCATCTCCTCCTACCTGCTGATCGGCTTCACCTCCGACAGCGCTAAATCCCGCCGCTCGGCCCTTCAGGCGTTGCTTGTCACAGGCACCGGCGGCCTCGCGCTTCTGGCGGGCATGATCCTTCTGGGGCAGGCGGCAGGCACCTATTCGCTGGCTGAGATCCGCACGATGGGCGACGCGATCCGCAACCACGAACACTACGTGCCAATCCTGATCCTGTTCCTCGCAGGCGCCTTCACCAAATCGGCGCAATTCCCGTTCCATTTCTGGCTGCCCAACGCCATGGCAGCGCCCACGCCGGTCTCCGCCTATCTGCATTCCGCCACGATGGTGAAAGGCGGCGTCTACCTCATGGCGCGTATGAACCCGACGTTGGGAGGGACGGAGCCTTGGTTCTGGGCCCTTGTCATTGCGGGCGGCTTCACCACGGTCTTCGCGAGCCTGCTGGCCATCCGCCAAACCGACATCAAGCAGGTGCTGGCCTACACCACCCTCATGGCGCTCGGCGCGCTTACGCTTTTCATCGGCGCAGGCTCGTCGGACGCGATCAAGGCCGCGATGATCTTCCTTGTCGTACATTCGCTCTACAAAGCAGCACTCTTCCTGATGATCGGCATCGTCGACCACGAAACCGGCACCCGGGAGGTCGCCGACCTGCGCGGCCTCGCCCGCAAGATGCCCGTCACCTTCCTCGCCGGTGCGCTTGCCGCCATCTCCATGGCCGGCATCCCGCCCTTCTTCGGCTTCATCGGGAAAGAGTTCCTCTACAAGGCGGGGCTTGAGGCTGAAACAGCCCAACTCTGGATCACCGGCACCATCTTCGCCGCCTCCGTCCTGATGTTCGTCGCCGCAGGCATCGCCGTCGCGCGCCCCTTCCTCGGCAAGCTGCCCGAGCGGTTCAAGGACGTCCACGAAGGCCCCTTCCCGATGTGGATCGGCCCGTTCCTTTTGGGCGCACTGTCGCTGTTCATGGGTATCTATTCCGACATTCCCGAAATCTGGCTCGTCGGCCCCGCCACCGATGCGGTCTATGGCTCTGACGTGTCCGTTGACCTCTACCTGTTTGAAGAGGTCAACGCCGCCTTCATTCTCTCGATGATCACCTTCGCTGTCGGCTTCATCCTCTACCTCATGCACGCTCGCCTGCGCAGCGCGCTGGCTGCAATTATCCAGGCGAACCCCCTCAAGTTCGATCCCGGCTGGGACCGCACGCTGGACGGTGTGAAGGCGCTGGCCGAATTCCAGACCCGCTACCTGCAATCCGGCGTGCTGACCCGCTACGTTTTCATCATCTTCGCCACCTTTGCGGCCGCCACCGGCTTCACGCTTTGGGCGCAGGATGCGCTGAACTTCCAGCTTGATATCGCCGCCGAACTCGACGGTCTCCTCTTCAAGCACTGGGCCGTGCTGGTCTTCATCACTGCGGGCGCGATCCTGACGGCGCTGACCCGGTCGCGCATGACCGCCATCGCCGCGCTTGGCGTTGTCGGCATCGGTGTCGCGCTTTTGTTCATCATGTTCTCTGCCCCCGACGTCGCCATCACCCAGCTTCTGGTCGAAACCCTCGTTGTCGTCCTCGTCGCCGTCGCGATGCTGAAACTGCCCCACCTCGGCGTGCGCACGAATGAGCCCAACCGCCCCGTCCATGCGATGCTCGCCATTGCCGTGGGCACCGTCACCACGCTGGTCCTTGTCGCCGTCCTTCAATCCGACCTCGACCTGCGCCTGACCGAGTATTTCAACGCGACCTCCTACTACGAGGCCTTCGGATCCAACATCGTGAACGTCATCCTCGTCGACTTCCGCGCGCTCGATACCTTCGGTGAGATTGCCGTCGTCGTCATCGCCGCCCTTTCGGCCTACGCACTGCTGCGCGGCACGCGCTACGGCTCCATTCAGGAGGATGACAAATGATGAACTCGATCATCCTCAACGCGGCCACGCGCCTGCTTGTGGCACTGCTGCTGCTCTTCTCCGTCTACATGCTCCTGCGGGGTCACAACCTGCCCGGCGGCGGGTTTATCGGCGGGCTGATCGGCTCCACCGGTTTCATCCTCTACGCCATCGCCCAAGGTCCCACGGCTTGCCGCAAGGCCCTTCATTTTGAGCCTCAGAACATCGCCATGATCGGCCTCGGCACCGCACTGGCCGCGGGCGTCTACCCGGTCTTTTTCAACGACGCCTTCTTCACCGGCCAATGGTGGTTCATCGGGGATCGCGACAGCGGCGATTACATTCCGATCTCCTCGGTGCTTGTCTTCGACATCGGCGTCTACCTCGTCGTATTCGGCGCGATCCTCACGCTTGTCCTCGCGCTGGAGGACGAAGTCTGATGGAACTCCTCGTCGCCCTCATGGTCGGTGTCCTCGTCGCCGCCTCAGTCCACCTGATGCTGGCCCGCAATGTGCTGCGGTTCATCTTCGGCCTTGTGCTGATCTCGAACGCCGCCAACCTGACGATCTTCGTCTCCGGCCGCCTCACACCCGAAAGCCCGCCCCTGATCCCCGAAGGCGCCACCACCCCCGTGGCTGACGCCGCCAACGCCCTGCCGCAGGCCCTTGTGCTGACCGCCATCGTCATCGGATTCGGCCTCTTCGCCTTCGCCCTCACGCTGGTCTACCGAACCTACCAGAACCTGGGCACGCTCAACTCCGATGAGATGCGCCTGGCCGAACCGGTTGAAGGCAGGCCAAGCACCGCGAAACAGGTGGCCGAAAAGCAATACATCGCGCGGGATACCCAATCATGAGCTGGATCCTCGCCACCCCCATCATCATCCCCTTCGCTACGGCGGTGCTGGCCTTCCTTTTCCGCCACGGGCCGGAAGGGCGCTGGATTTCTGTCCTCGGCTCGGCGGGTCTGCTGATCGCCTCGGTCTTTCTGATGATCGAAGTCCTCGATCAGGGCGTTGTCGCCGCACAGATGGGCCAATGGGCCGCCCCCTTCGGCATCACGCTGGTCGCAGATCTGCTCAGCGCCGTGATGGTCGTCATCACCGGCATCACCGGGCTGGCCGTCGCGATCTACGCGCTAGCCGATGTCGATGACCGCAAGGAAAGTCTGGGCTACCACGCCCTCTACCAAGTGCTGCTCGCTGGCGTCTGCGGAGCGTTCCTGACCGGCGATCTCTTCAACCTCTACGTCTGGTTCGAGGTCATGCTGATCTCGTCCTTCGGCCTTTTGATCCTCGGTGGCACGCGCCAGCAGCTCGACGGCGGCATCAAGTATGTCACCCTCAACCTGATCTCCACGATCCTGTTCCTGTCGGGCGTGGGCCTCCTCTACGGCATGACCGGCACCCTCAACATGGCCGACCTCCATGGCGCGGTGCAGGAGGTTGAAAACCCAGGCCTGCTCGTCGTCGTGGCTGTCATGTTCATGATCGCGTTCGGCGTGAAGGCCGCCGTCTTCCCGCTCTTCTTCTGGCTGCCCGCCAGCTACCACACGCCCGCCATCTCGGTGTCGGCCATCTTCGCGGGCCTGCTCACCAAGGTCGGTGTCTACGCGCTGATCCGCATGTTCACGCTCGTCTTCACCACGGACGTGCCCTACACCCACACGATCCTTCTGTGGGTGGCGGGGTTCACCATGGTCACGGGCGTTCTGGGTGCTGCCGCGATGAACGATTTCCGCCGCATCCTGTCGTTCCACATCGTCAGCCAGATCGGCTACATGATCCTTGGTCTTGCGCTCTTCACACCTCTGGCCATCGTCGGTGCGGTCTTCTACCTCGTCCACCACATCATCGTGAAAGCGAACCTGTTCCTCGTGGCGGGCGTGGCGCGCCGCATCGCCGGCTCGACCGAGCTCAGCCAGATCGGCGGACTTTACAAAACCGCGCCTTTGTTGGCGCTTCTGTTCCTGATCCCGGCCTTCTCCCTTGCAGGTTTCCCGCCTTTGTCCGGGTTTTGGGCCAAGTTCGTTCTGATCAAGGCGGCGCTCGAAGATGGTGGGTATTTCATCGCTTTCGTGGCGCTGGCTGTGGGTCTTCTGACGATCTACTCGATGACGAAGATCTGGGGCAACGCCTTCTGGAAACCGCATCCCGCGGGCCTGAACCCCAGCCTGTCCAGCCTCGCTCCGAAAGATCGCGCGGCGCTCCTGACCCCCATCGCGACGCTGGCGATCCTGACCTGCATTATCGGCCTTTTCCCAGAGCCGTTCATCCAATTTGCTGAACGATCTGCCGATCAGCTCCTGAACCCCGAGGTCTATGTGCAGGCCGTCCTCGGTGCAGCGCCGGAGGTCTCCCAATGACACGCCGCCTTGCCCATCGTTGTTCAATGAAAATGCAAAGCGACATCGCCGCGCGCACGGAGAGTCGGTCATGAATATCTTCGCCCTCAACATTGCGCTGGCCGTCGCCTGGGCGGCCCTCACCGGGGAAATCACGCTCGTTAATCTGCTTGTCGGCTTCGGCCTCGGCTCTGCGGCGCTGTTCGTGACACGCCCCCTGTTCCCCGGCTGCGATCGCTATTTCAAACGCACTTTCCGATGGCTCCGTTTGGTCATAACCTTCTTGTGGGAACTCGTCGCCTCGTCGGTGCAGGTTGTTTTCGATGTTCTGACACCCCAGCACATGGCCCGCCCCGGCATCGTCTCCGTCCCGCTCGACGTGAAGGATGAAATGGCCGTTCTGGTTCTGACAAACTACATCTCGCTCACCCCCGGCACGCTCAGCCTTGACGTGACCGAGGATTGCAACACGCTCTATATCCACGCGATGTTTGCCGATGACCCCGATGAGATCCGCCGCCAGATCAAGGAAGGCGTCGAGCGTCGCGTGAAGGAGGCCATGGAATGAGCAACGTTCTGTCCACCGCAATCGACATATCCTTCATTCTCGTGATGCTGGGCGTTGTCGGGGCCTTCATCCGCCTCGCGAAAGGCCCCAGCCTTCCCGACCGCGTCGTCGCGCTCGACATGATGACGGTGCTCATCGTGTCCTTCTGCGGCCTCTACGCGATCCTCAGCGAACAAACCGCCTTCGTCGATGTCGCCATCGTCGTCGCAGTGATCGGCTTTCTGGCAACGGTCGCACTCGCCCGCTACGTCGAACGCCGCCAGCATCGCTATGACGGCGCCACCTCCGTCACAGCCCCTGGCCCAAAGAAGGAGCCTGAGACATGATCGCAGACTATATCATGGCGGGCTTCATCCTCCTCGGCGGCTTCTTCTGCTTCGTCGCGGGCCTTGGCGTGCTGCGCCTGCCCGACGTGCTGATCCGAATGCACGCCTCCACCAAGGCGGGCACGTTGGGTTCGGGTCTGATCCTGATTGCGGTCGCGATCTTCTTCGCCGACACCGGCACGATCACCCGCGCCGTGGCCACGATCCTCTTCCTGCTGATCACCGCACCGGTTGCTGCTCACATGATCGGCCGCGCCGCGTTCCGAAGCCGCGTTCCACTGTGGAACACGAAGCTCGAAGAGGGCGCGGAAGAGAAGCTTTCCCGATAGGGGGTAGACGCCCGTTCGCATCTGCGAAATCTTCTAGAAGATTTCGCGCAAACCCCTCCCGTTCGGGAGGAGTTCGCGCATCGGTCGACCCAAAAGTCCTCCCGTTTGGGAATAACTCGTCCCGTTCGGGACTATGTTTGCAGGAAATCGTGGCGCCCGTCCGTTCGGATGGCGCAGGCGGTCAGACGCCCGGTTTTCCAAGCGGCCGTATCTGTCGCAATCCGCCCTTCAACGGCCACAGGCGCGTCCATCTCCGTATGGCCATGGGCCACCCACAGCCCGTCACCCCGCGGCGCGCTGTCGAATTCCGGGTGTCCCCAAAGCAGAACACGCGCGGTTTGATCGTCCATCGCATGGCCCGGATCTGCGCCTGCGTGAACAACCCATAGATTGCCTGACGTGTAGCTGAGCGGCAGGCTTTCGATCCATTCCCGCAGCCCCTTTGGCAGCCTGCGCCGCAGCGAATGGGCGGCGGCTGGGAAGGCGTCATATTCGGGGCTGTCTTCCAGATCGGCGGTTGCCACGCCAAAGCTGCGTAGCGTTTCACCGGCCCCGGCGCGCATCCAACGTGGACCTCGCGTGGCCGGATCGTCGAGGAAATCCAATAGCATACGCTCATGGTTGCCCATCAGACAGACGACGTTCTCCGGGAACGTCTCCTGCAATTCGCGCATCCGTTGCAGCACTACGGCGCTGTCCGGTCCAAGGTCGATATAGTCACCTACGAACACGAGTTTCGGGTTTGTCGCTGAGGTCCCGCCGATATGAGCGTCGATCAGCTCCAGCATCAATTCAAGGAGGTCAGCGCGCCCGTGAATGTCACCGATCACGTAGGTCTGTTGCTCAGGGCAGGGCAAGTCGATGGCTTCGGCAATATCCGCCTGCGCCACTGGCTTTGCCTGATTTTTGCGCCCCAGGAGGGACTTTACCGACCTCAACATACCCTAACAGGTGCGACCTCGGGCCGGGTTTGGCAAGGGAAAAGCCCTCAATCCTGCGCGCGGAGGATGCGTGCGGGTCGCACACCCAGTGGACGCCATGCGAAGGCAAGGCCAGAAAGCAATGTCGCTAATGCCCCACCAACCACGATTGCCCCAGCAGAATAGGGCTCAAACACGTAACTGGTCTCCATAACGAAGGTCATCATCGCCCACCCGCCAAGCGCGCCCGCGAAGATCGCAACCAGCCCCGCCGCAGCCCCCATTAGCGCCGCCCGCAACGCGAAGGAACGCAGGATCATGCCCCGCGATGCGCCAAGCGTTTTCAGGACGGCGGCCTCGAATACGCGGCCTCGTTCCCCAACGGCCGCCGCACCGATCAGCACGATGAAGCCGGTCAGCAGTGTCGCCAAAGCAGCGTAAGACGTGGCAGAAGCGATAGACCGCAACGCCTCCGCCACCTGATCCAGCGCATCCCGCACGCGGATTGCTGTGATGTTGGGCGCGTCGCCCGCCACGTCGCGCAGGATCTGTGCCTCGGCCTCTTCCTCTGCGTAGACCGTTGCGATGTGGGTATGCGGCGCGCCCGTCAATGCCGCCTCGTTCATCGTCAGGATGAAGCCTATCCCCGCGTTTTCAAAGGAAACATCGCGCAGGGCGGCAATGGTTGCCGTGAAATCGCGGCCCAGAATGTTGACCGTGATCGTGTCGCCAATGTCGATCCCGATCTCCAGCGCTTCCTCGGCGGCGAAGGCCACAAGGGGCGGGCCGGTGTAATCCTCCGGCCACCATTCGCCCGCCACGATCTCCTCCGCAGGGGGCGGCCCGGCCATATAGGTCACGCCCCGGTCGCCCTGGATCACCCAGTGATCGCCCGCCACATCCTGCGCCCGTTCGCCGTTGATCTGAGTGATCACACCGCGCAGCATTGGTGCTGTTTCGACGCGGCTGACCTGCGGGTCGCCCTCAACGCGGGCCAGGAACGGATCAAGCTGATCCGGTTGAATATCCACGAAAAAATACGATGGCGCGACCTCGGGCAGGTCCCGCTGGATTGCACTGCGCAGGTTGGTGTCGATCTGCCCAATCGTAGCCAGAACAGACAGGCCAAGGCCGAGCGACAGCACGACCGATGTCGCCTCGGACCCCGGCCCGCCGATGGCCCCAAGCGTCGTGCGCAAGGTTGTGCGACCGCGGACGATCCGACTGCGCGCCAAGACGCGCGACAGAAGCCGGATGCCCAAAGCAGCGAGGGTCAGGATCAGCAGCGATCCAAGTATGCCGCCCGCCGTCCCAAGGGCAAGTGTCGGCACCCCGGAGAAGGCGACAGCAGCCCACACCAATGCGCCCGCGAGCGCCAAAATCACCAGTAAATAAGGGAGGCGCGGCCAGCCTTTGGTGGGCGCGGTGGCGTCGCGGAACAAGGCGGCGGCACGGACTCGTTCGGTTCGGGCGAGTGGCCAGAGTGTGAAGATCAAGGCAGTCAGGGTGCCGTAAAGCGCGGCCTCCGCCAGCGGGGCAGGGTAGACGCTGATCGCCACGGGCACGGGCAATTGCGCTTCAATAAGCGGGCCCACGGCGATGGGGGCGAGCGCGCCAAGGAAAAGGCCGATAGCGATACCCACAATTGTCAGTAGTCCGACTTGGATGAAATACGCAGCGAAGATCGTGCGGCTTTCCGCCCCCACGGTTTTCAGCGTGGCAATAGTGGCGGTCTTCCGATCCAGATAAGCGCGCACGGCGGCGGCGATGCCCACGCCGCCCACGGCCAATCCCGCAAGGCCGACCAGCACCAAAAACGCGCCGATGCGTTCGATGAATTCCGCGATCCCCGGTGCTCCGTTCCGCGCATCGCGCCAACGCGCGCCGGTCGCCTCAAATGCCTGTGCTTCAAGCTCCAACGCAGCAAGGTCCGCATCTTCCGGCAAGGCAAGCCGGTATTGGCTTTCGTAGAGCGTACCGGGTTGCAAAAGGCCCGAACCCTCCAGCCCCTCAAGCGATACAATTGTGCGGGGGCCTAGACCAAAGCCCGATGCCGCCCCGTCAGGTTCGTCCGCCAGGGCAGCGCGGAGTTCGAAATCCTGTGTCCCAAGGGTGAACGTATCGCCCACCTGCAAGGCCAAACGGTCCATCAAAAGCGGGGCCATTACCGCACCGGGCAGGTCCCGGACTGTCAGTGCGTCGGCCATGGCCATGGGCGGGTCAAGCCCGGCCTCGCCATAAAGCGGCCAAGCGTCGTCGACCCCGCGCACTTGGGTCAAGCCACGCTCCACCGGGTCACGGTCCACCACCACCATAGATCGGAAATCAACCGTCTCTGATACGTCCACCGCCACGCTTTCCATGAACGCGCGTTCTTCCGGCTCGGCGAAGCGATAGGTGAAGGACATCTCGGCATCACCACCCAGGATCACCGCGCCTTCGCGTGCCATGCCTTCTTCGATGGACACCCGGACAGAGCCCACAGCGGCAATCGCGCCTACGCCAACGGCGAGGCAGGCCAGAAACACGCGGAACCCCGAAAGCCCCCCACGCAATTCCCGTCGCGCGATGCGCCACGCGATCCTCACCGACGGATGCCCATATTCCAGGGCGGTTGGTCGATGGCGATCAGGCGTTGCGTTGTCTCGGCCGCGGCCAGTGGATCATTCTCCCACTGGTGGATGTAGACGCCTACATCAGCGCCCTCCAGCAACGCTTGCCGCGCCATGGGATGGGGGCGATCAAGCACGGCGCGCAGCCAGCCATGTTTGAGGTAGCGGATGGCCCCGGCGGCGCTGGAAAGGCGACCCTCCGCTATTCCACCGCGTTCGACAAAAGCGACGATCCCCTGCGGGTCGCCCGTTGAAGGTTGGTCGAGCGATACGCCCTGACCGTCCAGCACAAGGGTGCCAAGCCCCTGATATTTCCACCGTCTCATCATTCTGCCGCATCTTGTAACACCGGATCGAGGCGCCCGTCGCGCAGGCGCACCTCCCGGTCGCAGCGATTGGCGAGGTCTTGCGCATGGGTGACAAGGATGAGAGTGGCGCCATGGCTTTCACGGAGGCTCATAAGAAGCTCCATGATCTGCGCGCCAGTGGAGCCGTCGAGGTTGCCAGTAGGCTCATCAGCCAGAAGGATATCGGGGCGCGGGGCCACGGCACGGGCGAGGGCCACGCGCTGCTGCTCGCCGCCCGACATCTGGGCCGGGTAGTGGGTGAGGCGATGGCCGAGGCCCACGGCCTGCAATTCGGCTTCGGCCCGATCGAAGGCATCGGGATGGCCCGCCAGTTCCAGAGGTGTTGCGACGTTTTCCAACGCGGTCATGGTGGGGATCAGGTGGAAGGATTGGAAAACCACCCCCATATGGTCCCTGCGAAACCGGGCGAGTTGATCTTCGGTCATCGCGGTCAGATCATGGCCAAGTGCCGTGACGGAGCCGCCGGTGGCCCGTTCCAATCCGCCCATGAGCATGAGGAGTGAGCTTTTGCCCGACCCAGACGGCCCCGTCAGCGCCAGCGTTTCCCCCTTGGCCACGTCCAACGTTATCCCGTGCAGAATGTCGACCTTGCCGGCATTGCCATCCAGCGTCAGGCGCGCGTCGTTCAGCGAAAGGATGCGATCCATGGGGTGGGGCCTTCGGCGTTTGGGTTCAATGGCATATGGGGCCGTGGGCGCACGAAGCAAGCGGCCCCTTCTCGGGCTATCGGCCTTACTCGTAATCGCGATGCCGGTGGCGGCAGAGGAAGTGGTCATTGCAGCTTTGGGCGATAGCCTCACGCAAGGCTATGGACTGGTGCAGGAGGAGGGCTTTGTGCCCCAGTTGGAAGCTTGGTTGCAGGCGCGGGGCCATGACGTGCGGCTGATCAATGCAGGTGTTTCCGGTGATACAACGGCAGGTGGTTTAGCGCGGGCGGCCTGGACGCTGACCGATGAGGTCGACGGCATGATCGTGACGTTGGGTGGCAACGACCTTCTGCGCGCGATCCCACCAGAGGCCAGCCGCGCCAACCTGGCCGGCATTCTGGACGCCGCGCTGGACGCGAATGTTGAGGTTTTGCTGGTCGGGATGCAGGCGCCGGGCAATTACGGGCCGGATTACCAGCAGGCGTTTGATGCGATGTACCCAGACCTTGCGCGCCAATACGGCACGCTGTTTGCCGAAAGCTTCTTTGAGGGCCTGTTTGGAACGCCGGAAAGCGATCCGGGCAATGTTGTGGACCTGATGCAGGCCGATGGCATTCACCCCAACGCGAATGGTGTTGCGTTGATCGTCGATGCGCTGGGGCCGCAGGTTGAGGCGCTTATTTCGGCCGTTCAGGCAGATTGACGCGACAAACCGAACAAAAGCGAAAGCTGAACTTGACGAAGCGAACATGAAGTGAAACGACGCGTTTGATATTCGCGGAGACACGGACATGGCAGACACGTACGATCTTTTAGTCATTGGCGGCGGCATCAACGGCTGCGGTATCGCGCGCGATGCGCAGGGCCGGGGTCTAAAAGTGGCTTTGGCCGAGATGGAGGATCTTGCCGGGGCCACGTCGAGCGCGTCGACCAAGCTGTTCCATGGAGGTCTGCGTTATCTGGAGTACTTCGAATTCAAGCTGGTCCGCCACGCCCTGAAAGAACGTGAGGTCCTGCTGCAAGCGATGCCGCATATCTCTTGGCCGATGCGCTTTGTCCTTCCGCTGTCGAAGGATATGCGGTTTGACAATTCCACGCCGACCTCGCGCATCCTGACGATGGTGATGCCGTGGATGAAGGGCCGTCGCCCTAACTGGCTGATCCGGTTGGGGCTGTTCCTTTATGACAATCTTGGGGGGCGGAAGATCCTGCCTGGAACAGCGAGCGTGTCCCTGGATGGCACTACGGAAGGCGCACCGCTGCAGGATCGGTTCACGAAGGCTTATGAGTATTCGGATTGTTGGGTGGAGGACTCGCGACTTGTTGTGCTGAACGCCCGCGACGCGGAAGAGCGCGGTGCCAAGATAATGGTGCGCACCAAGGTGATCAGCGCCGAGCGTGAAGGGGACCTTTGGCGGATTGAACTCGAAGGCGAGGGAGCTGGCACTGTCTACGCCAAGGCGCTCGTGAATGCGGGCGGGCCGTGGGTGGCGGATGTCGTGCGTAACGTGGCGCGGCAGAATTCGAGTGAGGGCGTTCGTCTGGTGCGGGGATCGCACATCGTGACACGCAAGCTGTTTGACCATGAGAAATGCTATTTCTTCCAAGGTACTGACGGGCGGATCATCTTTGCCATCCCGTACGAGACGGATTTCACCCTGATCGGGACAACGGATGCTGAACATACCGACGATCCGCGAAAAGCGGAATGTACGCCTGAGGAACGGGATTACCTGCTGAACTTCGCCAACGAATACTTCAAGGAAAGCCTGACGGCCGATGATGTCGTCTGGACCTATTCCGGCGTCCGCCCGCTTTACGATGACGGAGCGAAATCGGCCACGGCCGCGACGCGGGATTATGTTCTGTCGCTCGACGACAATGGCGCGCCGATGCTGAACGTTTTTGGCGGCAAGATCACCACCTACCGCGTGCTGGCCGAAGATGCGTGGGCCAAGCTTGCGCGCTACTTCCCGCAGGCGAAGGGAAAATGGACGGCGGGCGTGCCGCTGCCCGGCGGGGATTTCCCGGTAGAAGGTGTGCAGGCGCAGATCGGTGCGCTGATGGTGGCCTATCCGTTCCTGACCGATCGCTGGGCGCGGCGTTTGGTGCGGGCCTATGGCACCGATGCCAAGGATCTGTTGGGCCTTGCCAAGACCGCGCAGGATCTGGGCCGCGACTTCGGCGCAACCCTGACCGAGGCCGAGGTCCGTTGGCTGATGACCCGCGAATATGCGCGCGAGGCGGCGGATGTTGTCTGGCGGCGGTCTAAGCTGGGGCTGTTGATGAGCGCAGATCAGATCGCGGCGCTGGATGCCTTCATGTCCGAGCAACGACTGGCGGCTTGAACGCCTTGACGTGGCCCACAAAGCCACGATCAATGCGGGCCGAACGACCTGGAAGGACAGCGCCTGATGACTGAATGGTACTATGCGGTAGGTGATGAACGGCAAGGCCCTGTCGATACGGCTGAGATTGAACGTCTGATCGAGGTTGGCACCGTCACGCCGGACACGTTGGTTTGGAAAGCGGAGCTTGCGAATTGGGAACCCGCGCGGTCTCATTTCACGTTCACGGGTGCCACACCGCCACCGCTTCAGCAGGCGGCCCCTGAGGCGGACACCAACCCGGAAATTGGACCCGATGGTCTTTATGTCGGCGCCCCATCGCGGGAGTTCATGGAGGCTGCCAAGGTCTGCATGTCGAAATATGCGACGTTTTCGGGCCGGGCCAGCCGGTCTGAGTTCTGGTTCTTCTACCTGTTCACCTACATCGTCGTTTTCGTCGCACAGATTGTGGATGTCGTTCTGATCATGGCGATCGCCGCGAGCGGCGTCCCCTTCTTCGTCCCAATCTTCTCGGTGATCGCAATATTTGGCCTTCTTCTGCCGCAACTGGCGGTGTCTTGGCGGCGCATCCACGACCTGGACCGAACGGGTTGGTGGCTGGGCGGCGGAATGCTGGTCAGCCTGGTCTTCTACATCGCGATCATTGTTGTCGCCATTGCTGGCGAGGCATCCGGTCAGTTTTCAAGCGAGCCGCCTCCAGCGTTCTTTGCCCTGATCGGCTTCTTCGTGCTGGGGATGCTGATCTACGGCATCGTGATCTTCATCTTCTACGTGACCAAGGGCACACTCGGCCCGAACCGCTTCGGATAAGGAGCTTCCATGACCCAAATCCTAGCCATCGACCAAGGCACAACCTCTTCCCGCGCGATTGTCTTTGACGGCGATCTGCGCCCCAAGGCCTCCGCCCAGAAGGAATTCACGCAGCACTTCCCGGCGTCGGGCTGGGTGGAACACGACCCCGAAGAGATTTGGGACAGCGTGGTCGAGGTCTGCAAAGGCGCGCTGGCCAAGGGTGGGGACGTTGCGGCCATCGGCATCACGAACCAGCGCGAGACGGTTGTGCTGTGGGATCGTGAGACCGGTGAGGCCGTTCATAATGCCATCGTCTGGCAGGACCGCCGCACGGCGGAGATGTGCGCGCAGCTGAAGGCCGAAGGCCATGAGGCCATGGTGCAGGAAAAGACGGGCCTGCTGCTTGATCCGTATTTCAGCGGCACCAAGCTGGCCTGGCTGCTGGATAACGTTGATGGTGTGCGGGCGCGGGCTGAAGCGGGAAAGCTCGCTTTTGGCACCATCGACAGCTTTCTGATCTGGCGTCTGACCGGCGGCGCGCGCCACGTGACCGACGCCACGAATGCCGCCCGCACGTTGCTTTACAATATCCGCGAGGGTCGGTGGGACGATGACATCCTGTCGATGCTCAACATCCCCGCCGCGATCCTGCCTGAAGTGCTCGACAGCGGGGCGGACTTTGGGGAAACGACGGAGTTTGGCGGTTCGATCCCAATCCTCGGCGTGGCGGGCGATCAGCAGGCCGCGACGGTCGGGCAGGCGTGCTTTGAACCGGGGATGCTGAAATCCACCTATGGCACAGGCTGCTTCGCGCTGCTGAACACGGGCGACACGCTGGTGACGTCGCAAAACCGGATGCTTGGCACGATTGCATATCAGTTTGATGGCAAACCGACCTATGCGCTTGAAGGCTCCATCTTCATCGCGGGCGCGGTTGTCCAATGGCTGCGCGATGGGTTGCAGATCATCAAGGATGCGCCGGAAAGCGCGCCCTTGGCCGAGCAGGCTGACCCGTCGCAAACCCTTTATATGGTGCCAGCTTTCACCGGCCTTGGAGCTCCGTATTGGGACCCGGATGCACGCGGTGCGATCTTTGGGCTGACCCGAAATTCCGGCCCCGCCGAGTTCGCGCGCGCCGCTTTGGAAAGCGTAGGTTTCCAGACCCGCGATCTGTTGGAAGCCATGGCCGCTGACTATCCCGGTGAGACAGGCACGGTCCGTGTCGATGGCGGCATGACGGCGTCCGATTGGACGATGCAGTTCCTGTCCGACATCCTTGGCGCGCCTGTGGACCGGCCCGAGGTGTTGGAGACGACTGCGCTTGGCGCTGCATGGATCGCGGGCAATCGCGCGGGCATCTACCCCGATCAAGAGGCATTCGCCGCCCGTTGGGCCGTGGACCGCACGTTCCAGCCGCAGATGGACGATGGCACCCGCAAGGCGCGCTATGCGGGGTGGAAAGACGCCATCGCACGCACGTTAAGTGATCATGGAAAATAACATCCGCATCGCCATCGCCCAGATGTGTTCGGCCGATAGCCACGCGCCGAATATCGAAACGATGCGCGCGCTGACGGTGGAGGCGAAAGGGCAGGGGGCGGATATGCTCGCCTTGCCAGAGGTCTCTGGCCTGATGAATGCCAACCGGGCGGTGTCGCAGACGCAAGTGGTCGCGGCTGAGGATGACCCGTTCATTGCCGCCTGCCGGGAAGAAGCGGCAAAGCAGGGCATCTGGATCCACTCCGGCTCAACCCCCGTGCTGGCCCCCGATGGGCGGTTCTTCAACCAATCCTCGCTGATCGACCCGAGCGGCGACATTCGCGCGACCTATAACAAGGTCCACCTCTTCGACGTTGACGTGCCGGGCGCAACGTTCAAGGAAAGCAAGGCTTTCGCGCCGGGTGACGCTGCCGTTCTGGCGGAGACGCCCTGGGGCCCGATGGGCCTGACCATCTGCTACGACATGCGCTTTCCGCATCTGCACCGCACACTGGCCGAAGGCGGTGCGCGCGTGATCTTCAGCCCTGCGGCCTTCACCGTGCCCACGGGTCGCGCCCATTGGCATGTTCTGCTGCGATCTCGCGCGATTGAAACGGGGGCCTATGTCATCGCACCGGCACAGGCGGGTCACCACGCCGACGGGCGCGAAACTTATGGCCATTCGCTCGCGGTGGATCCCTGGGGAAAGGTCATCGTCGATCTGGAACACGGTGCGCCGAAGCTGGAAGTGGTGGAGTTGGACCTAACGAGGGTTGAGAAAACCCGCGCCCAAATTCCCAATCTGGCGAACAAGCGCGACGCACCTCTGCGACGGGTCTAACCCAGCACCTCGTTCGAGATCAGCGCAGCTTCATGGGCCTTCAGGCTCAACCGGGCCGAGGTGTAGTGCGCCCGGCCTTCCTCGGTTTCGAGTTCGGGGAATTCCATCAGCAGATCGCCGAAAATCTCCCGCGCTTCCTGGTTTTGCACCATGTCGCCGGGCTGGAAACTCTCGGTCCAGGCTTTGTCGACGCAGATCACCTCATGCGCCTCGCACATCAAGTGGATGTAGGTCACGCGCTCACATGCGCTGACGACCTCAACGCCCGGCAAATGCGTCAGATGCTTCGCGCGCACGAGAACCTGATCGGCCCCGAACAATAGCTCGGCCTGCACGCCTTCGATCAGCATTCGGTGCTGGGGGGAGACCTCCATATCCCGGTTCGGCACACCATTGCCCAACGCACCCTTGCGGATTCGGATGGGGCGCAGGTGTGGGGCCTTTGACAGGTCGCTTTGGGTCAGCAATTTGCGGCCGATCCAGCGGATGGGTTGCAGGCCATTGTCGCGCGTCTCGATCAGGTCGCCAACACGCAGGTCTTCGACCTTGTATGTCCCGCGTTCGACCTTCACCCGGCTGCCCGGTGTGAAACAGGGAATAACTGTCTCGATATTGGTGAAGGTGAGCGTTGTGCCATCACTGAACGTGACCGTCCCGTTTTCCGGGTTGCCGCTGTCGTAGGTGATGACCGCGCCGTCATCACCAAGGAACAGCGTGTCGTTGTCATCGCCGCCCTCGCCGCCGTCGATCACATCGCCGGAGGAGCCGAAGATCCAGTCTGCGTCATCGCCCGAGTTGACGGTATCCGCGCCCTGACCGGTGATGATGCTGTCTTCGCCAGACCCGCCGAGGATGTTGTCCTCGCCCTCGCCGCCATCAATGGTGTCATTGCCCGCATCGCCCGAAAGCTGATCCGCGCCTTCCTCGCCCATGATGGAGTCGTTGCCATCGCCGCCTTCGATGGTGTCGTTGTTCGACGAACCGGCGGAGGTGAACGTGGTGGGATCAATCGACGTGTCGTTGGTCGAGACAATCGCGAAATTGTCGAGCGCATAGCTTTCGTCGGTGACGCTTTGGTTCAGGGTCGAGCCAAAGCCGAGCTCCAGCGTATCCGGTGCATCCTCCACTTCGATCCGCACGCGGAAGCTTTGGTCGTTGGTCCAGCTTTGCCCGTTTGTCCAATAACCATTGGCTGCTGCATCCCCGAGAGAGGTCAGCGTGACCGTGTAAGTAACACCGCCAACGGTGATGGTGTTCGATCCGCCTACGGCGGTGTTGGGGAAGAAGGCTTGGCTGAAGATCTCATCGCCATTGGCATAGATCTGGAATTCTTCGTTGTCCCAACTGTCGATGCGGTGGAAATCAAACTCGATGACCGCATCGTCGTAGCTGTCGTCCAGATCAAAGGTACGGCTGATCTCGATGTCATTTGCGTTCGCAGTGCCCTGAACCCGCCCAAGGACCGAGCCGAAGAAGGGATCGGTATTGTCAGTCGTCGCCGGGCTCCAACCCGCAGCGCCGTTGTCGAAGTCATCCTCGTAGATCAGTGTGCCGTTCGCCGCCGTTCCATCACCGCTATCGCCATAGAGCGTGTCGTTGCCCGAGCCGCCAACAAGACTGTCCGCACCACCGCCACCAATCAGCGTCTGGTCAGCCGTGGATGCGCCGGCATCAATCGTGTCGTCTTGGGCCGTACCCGTGACCTGCTCGATATTGGTAAATTCGACCGAGTCCGCGGACCCCGTGTCGTTCACATCACCTTGTTCATCGCCATCGAAAACGGCGTTGATACCCGTGGACATTGCGCTGAAATCGAGCGTGTCGAAATCATCACCGTCCTCGCCGCCATCCACGGTATCGGTGCCGAAGCCGTCGGAGAACTGGAACAGATCCTGTTCCGCGCCACCTGAAAGGCTGTCATCGCCCGCTCCACCGTCCAGCGTGTCGTTGCCAAAATCGCCCGATAGCGTGTCGTTGCCGAGCCCGCCGTCAAGGCTGTCGGCGCCGCTGCTGTCGAACACTTGCGTGGAGCTATCGGCAGGCGTCTCATAAACCTGAAGGATGTCACCGGTGGACGGATCACGCAGCACCCAGTTGGTTTGCGTGGTGGATGCTGCGGTGAAATCATTGCCCGCCGGGATTGTGATGACCGAAACGACTGCACCCGAGCTGTCGATCTGCGCCAACTCAACCGCGTAGGGGCTGTCGTTTTGGAAAGTAACCGACGTGGGCGTGCCGCCCGTGCCGGATGGGATCGTCGTGGGATCGATCGCCAGCTGATCCCCGAACAGAACGTCATCGCCCGCGCCACCTTCCAGCGTATCGCCGCCTTGGTCACCATGCAGGAGGTCGTCGTCAAATTCGCTGGCGGTGTAGTGCACATCGGTCAGGTAGACGAGTTGCCCACCGGTATCGCCGTTTTCGTAGATAACCTCGAACGACGTAATGGGCCCTGCAATCTCAACCAGAACAGACCCGTTGGCGAGGTCTGGATCATCTGCTGCTGTGCCTGCGGTCACGGTTTGGTCCGATACCGTGTCATCTCCAGCGGCAGTCAGTGTGACCGCGACCGGATTGCCATCGGCGTCGAAGGCGTTGACGGTGACGATGTCTTCCCAAGTGTTGCTGTCGACATCGTTGATACGGAAGGAAAGGTTGGTCAGCTCCACATCACTGTCGAACGTAACCGTGGCCACATCGGGGCCGCCATTCCCACCCAACGAGAGGCCGGAATTGGTGGCGAACGGTTCGGACCCACCAGCGGTGTATTGCGTAGCGCTGTTGACCTGCGACTGGTTCAGCGCACCGTCGTTCGTTATCGATACGGTTATATTGGCAAGGCCGGTGTCTTGTGTGAAACCGTCCGACAGATTGGTGCCGTTGGCACCTTCGGCAACCCAGCTTAGGTTTTCGACGCTGCCAGTGATCAATGGGTCGCTTGGACCACCGACGACCGAGTCATCGCCGTCACCGGCGTAGACGGTGTCGTCACCCATCCCGGCCTGGATCAGATCCTGATCTCCGGTCGTGCCGAGTGTCCCATCGTTATTGTCGACTTGTTCGAGGTTTTCATCGACGTAGTTCGCGTCGATGACATCGTTGCCGGCTGTGCCCGCGACGATCCCATCGGGGCCGCCATTTACGATCAGCTCTTCAATGCCGGTGAATGTCGCCGTGGAGCCATCATTGAAAACGACTGTTCCGTTTTCGCTGTTGGTTGGGTCGAAGATCACTTCGGCCACGTTGTCTACGATAAGCTGGTCCGCAGTGTCGGTCCCGCCTTCGCCGCCAATGACCACGTCACCGCCTGACGCAGTGATTGTGTCATTGCCGTTGCCGCCATCGAGTGTGTCGGCCCCTTCGCCACCGGCCAGGATGTCGAACCCGCTACCACCAAGAAGGCTGTCGTCACCGGCACCGCCTTCCAGCGTGTCGTTGCCACTGTCGCCCTCCAGCGTGTCGTCGCCGTCCCCGCCAACTAGGCTGTCGCGCCCGCTACCGCCTTCAAGGCTGTCCTGCCCGTCGCCGCCGAGCGCCGTGTCGTTGCCGGCGCCGCCAAGTAGCGTGTCATTGCCGCTGCCGCCATCGAGGCTGTCGTTGTTGTCGCCGCCGTCCAGCAAGTCATTGCCGAGCCCGCCGGAAATCGTATCGTTCCCGGCCTCGCCAAAAAGCTGATCTTCATCGGTGGGAACGGCTTCGAACTCGACATCTGTGATCCAGGCCAATTGGCCGACCGTGCCGCCGTTTGCATAAATGATCTCAAACGAGGCGACCGGACCCGCAATCTCCACAAGAACCGAGCCAAGGGGATCGTTTGCGGACGTGCTGCTGGCGCCTGCCGTGACGGTGTTGCCTGAGACAGAGTCGTCACCGGCAGGCGTCAGAACAACCGGTACCAAATTTCCGTTGGCGTCGTAGGCGTTTACCGTGAAGATGTCGGTCCAGCCGTTCGCGTCGACGTCTTGCAGGCGGAACGAGACGTTCTGGACTTCATCGGCAAATCCCGAGCCGGTGACAGACGAGAAATCGACATCGACTGTCCAGGCATCCGAGCCGCCATTGCCGCCCAATTGCAGGTTGGAATTTGCGTTGTAGGTCTCACCGCCCGCAACATAGGTCGAGGTCGTGCTGACCTGAGCCGTATTGCCCGCGCCATCGTTGGTGAAGCTGACACCGACGTTGATGCCGCCGGTATTCTGAGTGAACCCGCCGGCAAGGTTGGTTCCATTTCCGCCTTGCGACGTCCAGTTCAGATCAAGTGCTGTTGGAGTGATACTCGGCGCGCCGCCGTCAATGATATCGTCGTCGCCGCCACCGGTGATGGTGTCGTTGCCTTCGAAACCCGTAATGCTGTCGGCACTGCCTGTCCCAGTCAGATTATTGTCTGACGCGTTGCCGTTAATCGTTGCCATTTGGCCTGCTCACTTCGACCTTTTGCGGCCGTTACTGGTTATTGGGCGTCAATAAACCAGCTTTGCGTGACAGGAATTGGGCGAAACTCACGGCAAATGCGGCAAGAATGTGGCGGAGATCAGGGGCGCTCACGCCGCGGACAGGGCCGCTTTCGCATCTTCGAGGATCATGTCTGACGCTTTCTCTCCGATCATGATCGCAGGGGCATTGGTGTTGCCGGAGACGATTTCTGGCATGATCGAGCAATCAGCCACCCGTAGGCCGGAAATCCCGTGAACACGAAGCCGTTCATCAACCACCGCGTCCGCCCCCTGGCCCATTTTGCAGGTTCCTGTCGGGTGATAAATCGATGCCGTGTTCGACCGCGTCCAATCCAAAGTCGCGTCATAGTCGTCCATGTCCAGCGAAGGGTTGGGGCGGAATTCCTCCGAGATTTTCGAGGTTAGCGGCGCATGGCGGGCAATCGTGCGTGCGATGTTCACACCTGCAACCATTGTTCTGCAATCGGTCTCGGTCGACAGGTAGCGGGGGATGATCTTGGGATAATCGCGCGGCTGTGACGAATTCAGACGGATTTCGCCCTTGCTCTCGGGACGCAGCTGGCAAACCGACATCGTGAAAGCGCTGAACTTGTCCGCTCCTTTGCCAGGATTTTCGGCCGAAAGCGGCTGCACGTGAAATTGGATATCGGGTGTTTCAACGCTGTCATTTGTGCGCATGAACCCCGTGGCAAGACTTGCCGCCATTGTCATCGGGCCAGCGCGGAACATGAGATATTTCAGACCGATACGGGCCTGCCCCACAAGGCTAGAGACCTCGTCATTCAGGGTAGGCTCGTTGCACTTGTAGACCAGCCGCGCTTGTAGGTGATCTTGCAGATTTTTGCCCACGCCGGTCAGCTCTTGCACGGTATTGATCCCATGCTCCGCCAGTTGCGCGGCCTCGCCAATTCCGGACAGCATCAGAAGCTGGGGCGAATTGATGGAGCCGCCGCACAGGATCACTTCGCGGCCCGCATTGACCACCTGAACCTGTCCACTACGGTCGGTGTATTCGACACCAGTGACGCGCCTCCCGTCCAATTGCAGGCGGTCCACCTGTGCGTGGGTCACAATCTGGAGGTTCTCGCGACTGCGTGCGGGCTTCAGGTAGGCCACAGCGGAACTGCACCGCCGCCCGTTTTTGGCGGTCAGCTGGAAGTAGCCCACGCCCTCCTGTTCGGCACCGTTGTAATCGGGGTTGAACTTGTAGCCAGCCGACTGCGCCGCCGCGACCCAGGCATCTGTGATCGGGCGCTGGATGCGCATGTTTGAAACGGACAGGGGGCCTTGATCGCCGTGGAATTCGTCGGCGCCGCGTTCGTTATGCTCAGCGCGCTTGAACAGGGGCAGCACATCGTCCCATCCCCAGCCTGCATTCCCCATCTGCCGCCAACGGTCGTAGTCCTGCGGCTGCCCGCGTACGTAGAGCAATCCGTTGAGCGAAGATGACCCGCCTAGAACCTTACCGCGCGGCCATTCAATAGAGCGTCCATTAAGGCCGGGATCGGGCTCAGTTTTGTAGCACCAATCGACCGATGGATTGTGGATGGTTTTGAAATATCCAACCGGAATGTGGATCCACGGGTTCCAGTCGCGCCCTCCGGCTTCAAGCAGAATGACGCGATTCTTTGAGTCGGCCGACAAGCGATTGGCCAGCACACAGCCTGCCGAACCGGCGCCAACAATGACATAGTCCGCTGAAAGTTCCGTCATTTTCCCAGCCCCTCCGCACAGAATCGTTGCGAGAAGAAGATTTCTCTTGCCAGCACGACCATAAGTTGAGCAAGATTGAGACCACAAGTATCAATTTTGCGCATTATTGGGAGGTAATGGAAATGAAGGCTTCGAAAGTCCTCAGCCAGGTTTCGCGCAGAGACTTGATGAAACTGACAGGCACCTACGGTCTGTCGTCGGTCATGATGGGTGCTGCGACGCTGACAGGTGCGGTGACCCTACCGTCGCTGGCACGCGCTGTTGAGTCAACGTATGACCGCCGCTTGAACACGCCCGCTCGCTACGAACTCAAGATGGGCGCAGCCGGCTTCAACCAGCGCAACCTGCTCATCGAGCGGGCTGGTGTTCTGGAATTCGCCCGTGACCTGGAAGAGCGGACCGACGGCGAAATCCGCCTGGAGTTCATTGGTGACAACCAGATCTGTGGTCAGCTGAATTGCCTTGAGCGGGCACAGCTTGGCGTGGTGGACTTCTATTCCGCTTCGACACAGAACTCCGCTGGTTCCGCGCCGTATCTGAACGTGCTCGACTATGCGTACATGTTCCGCTCGCGCGCTGATCAGTACCACTTCCTGTATCACCCCGACTCGATGCGCCTTCTGCGCGAGCCGCTGGAAAGCCGTCACGGTGTGAAGTTCCTCTTCAGCCATGCGGAACTGCGCGGTATCCAGCTGGGTCAGTCCTTCGCAGACCGCGAAACCGTGACCACGCTGGAAGAGCTGTTCGGCACGCGTAACCGTGTGACGGGTACTCAACTTGGCCGGATCGCAATGGACCTGATGAACCTCAACCCGACGCCGATCGCGTGGGAAGAGACCCTCGACGGCCTGCGCCAGGGCTTGATCGACGGCGCCGAGACATGGGCATCGGCTGTGGCCTACGCCAACATGTCGCCAGTGGTCAGCCAGTCGGTCGACCTGAAGTTCTTCTGCGGCACCGAGCATACCGGTATGAACGCAGAACTCTTTGACAGCCTCGAAGGTCACCTGCAGGACGCCATCATGGAATCGGCGTACTTCACGCAGGTTCACGTGCAGGCAGCCAACGAAGCAGCGCTGGTCAACACTGTTGGCTTCACTGATCCGCCGATGCCGGGCACGATCTTTGCTGAAAACGACGTGCGCGTTGCACGCCTTGGCGAAGACCAGATCCAGATTGCACGCGAAATGTGCTCGCCTGAGTACAACCCTGAGCCCTGGGCCCAGTGGCGTGAGCGTCTCAACGGTTGGGCCGGCGGTGCCGACACCTATCAGGAGATCTTCGACATCGCGCGTGAGATCCCCGAAGACACGCTCGCCGAGAACGTCGAGCCTCGTCGTTGGTGGCGCGGCTGATCCGATAAATCGGATCACACTAGGCAAAACTAACGGCGGTCCCCAGCCAAAACCGGGGGCCGCCGCTTTCCCCTAAAATGGGATTGACGCCACGATGGGAGCGCGTGGTTAAATACCGAAATGATCTATGCGCCTTCTGAAAGGCCCCGCCTTGGGGGTTTTCAAAAGGCATACCAAGCAGGGCCGCAGAAACCCTGCACGTGACAACTTTCATACGCCGGGAGGGGCAAATGGGAGAGATTTTCAGTGGCATAGGCGAGATCATCGCAGCCTTTGCAGGTGGAAGCTCATGGGAGATCAGCCAAGCGCTTGACCTGCCTGCGGCTTGGATCCTGGGGCTGGTGATTTTGGTCGTTGGCGGTTTCCTGATCATGGGGCTCTACCGCGTGTCACCCTTCCTCGAAAAACACTTGGAAGGCTACGTGATGGTGGTCTCGTATCTTTCCATCGGCGGCATCATCTTCTTTGGGGTGATCCAGCGCTTCGTCCCGGGGATGTTGGGTATGGATTTCTCAAACACACCGGTTTGGCTCCGCCCCTGGCCTTGGACCACGACCCTGCCGCCGTTCCTGTTCCTTGTGATGACGTGGGTGGGGTGCAGCTATAACGTGAAGCTCCGCACGCACCTGGCGTTCAGCGAATTCCGCACGAACATGCCGCGTGCCGGGCAGATGTTCATGCTGACTGTCGATGCGGTGCTGTGGATCGGGTTTTCGTGGGTAGTGATCGTCACCGGCAGCCGCGTGGTGGCGAACGCCGCGGACAACTTCCAGATTGTTCCCGGCACTGACAACCTGATGCAGTGGTGGTTCATCCTGACTGTACCGGTTGCCTTCATTTTCCTAGTCGCGCGTGTCCTCGAAAACTGGTTCGAGGATTTGCGGAACTACCGTTCCGGCGACGCCATCATCAAGCAAGCTGTGATCGGAGGTGACGCATGAGCGACGGTACCCTCATTACGCTCCTGTCACTGGGCGTCACGTTCCTGTTCATGTTGGGCGTGCCCGTATTCCTTGTGATCGGCTACTGGGTCATCGGGATGTCTTTCGTCCTTGGCCTGCCGCTCGACAATATGAGCGCGGCGCTTTCCCGCGTGTTCACTGATGGCTTCGCGCTTCTCGCCATGCCGCTCTTCATCCTGACCGGGGACCTCATCAACCGTTCAGGTATCGCAAGGCGATTAACCGACTATGCCTATGCCTGTCTTGGTTGGGTCAGGGGCGGCCTCGCCATGGCAGCGCTTGGCGCATGTGGCCTTTTCGCCGCCATCTCGGGGTCCAACTCGGCCACGACGGCCACCATCGGCTCCATGCTTCACCCGGAAATGGTGAAAGGGGGCTATGATGAGCGCTTCTCGGCCGCGACCGCCGCGGCGGGCGGCACCGTGGGCATCATCATCCCGCCGTCGATCATCTTCATCGTCTATGGCTTCCTGATGAACCTGCCGATCTCGGACCTTTTCGTTGCGGGCATCATCCCCGGCACGTTGATGGTTCTGGCAATGATGACCGCCTGTTTCCTGGTCTGCTTCAAGAACAAGTGGGGTCACATCATCAACCTCTCAATCGTCCGTGTGATGAAGACTGGCGTTGGCGCATGGCTTGGTTTCTTCGCCATCGGCCTTGTGCTGTGGGGCATCTACACCGGTAAGTTTTCGCCCACCGAAGCGGCGGGTGTGACCGTTGGCTTCTGTGTCATCGTCGGCTTCCTCTGCCTCGCGATTACGAAGATCGTGTCGCGCACGAACCCAGCCTTCGCCACCCGCGAAGACCGTCCGGTGGATGAACGTAGCTTTGGCGGAATGTTGGTCGTGAACGGCTTCGGCCCGCTGGAACTGCCGTCGATCACGATGCGTTCGGCCCAGATCACCGGGATCCTTGCACCGCTGATCGCAATCTCGGTGGTGATGCAGCAGATCCTATCGGTGCTTGGTGCACAGGCCTTCCTGACCGAATTCGTGACCGGCATGGGCGGCTACTACGCAGTTCTCTTCACTGCGATGATCATCGTCTTCATCTCGGGCATGGTGCTGGAGTCCCTGCCAGTGACCATTATCCTTGCGCCCATTCTGGCACCAATTGCCCATGATATCGGCGTGGAACCTGTGCAGTTTGCGGTGATATTCCTCGTCGGTGCGTCCATCGGCTTTATCACGCCGCCCTATGGTCTAAACCTTTACGTCGCATCTGGCGTAACCGGGGTGCCATACTTCCGGCTGCTTCGTTATACGTGGCCGTACTTGATCGCACTGATCACGATCTGGATCATTGTGGCACTGGTACCGTCCCTCTCGACGATGCTGCTGCCGGATCTCTAAGGGACGGCTAAATGGACGGCGAGCGTGCACGCGAAACCATACCAACCAACCTCCGGCTCCTGATGGTGCTGGAGGAGGTGGCGCGGGCCGGCGTGCCTGTCACGCCGACAGAGGTCAACGCGACCCTCGAATTGCCCAAGCCCACAATTCACCGGTTGTTTTCCACGCTGGAGGATGAAGGGTTCTTGCAACGCGACATGGACGGGCGGACCTATTCTCCTGGTCCACGGATGCGGTCGCTGGCTGCCTCCACAATGTCCAGCCTCCGTATTCGAACGGCGCGACAAGCGATCCTCAAGCGGTTGAGCCGTGAAATTGGTGAAACCTGCAACATCGCGCTGCCGGACCGCGATGCGATGATCTACCTGGAACGGGTGGAGACGGAGTGGCCGCTTCGTATCCAGCTTCCGCAAGGCTCGCGCGTGCCGTTTCATTGCACGGCGTCTGGCAAGATGTACCTCAGCTCGCTCGCGCCGAACCACCTGCAACGCTATTTGAACGCCACGACCCTGACAGAACAGACGGACAATACGATAACCGGCCGCGAGCAATTGTTGGCAGAGCTGGGTGAGGTCAAACGCAATGGCTACGCTCTGGACCGCGAAGAGTTCATGCAAGACATGATTGCCATGGCTGTGCCCATTCTCGATCCGAACCGGCGCCTGATGGCGACCTTGTCCTTCCACGCGCCGACCCAACGCTTCGACACGGATCGCGCCGTTACCTACCTTGATGCGCTTCGCGAAGCCTCGTCCGAATTGTCGCTTCTGATTGAGGGCGACGTCTGACGCTTTTTGCGCGCCCGCGCCCTTTTCACCATCGTCATCACGCGCCCAACAAGCTGGGTGTTTCTGCAGGAATCGTTAGGCGGTTACAAAAAGCCGTGCCAAGCTTCTGGAAAACGAAGACCAAAAGGGAGATTGGAAATGGGTTTTCATCTGAAGACGGCGGCGGCTGTCGCAGCGATTGCCATGACGGCGACCAGTGTCGCAGCACAAGACATCACGATGAACGTGGGCTTCGGCGCGCCAGAGGATTCACTTTACGGGCGCTTTGGCGCAATCTTTGAGGAACTGGCCGAGGAATATACCGGCGGCTCCGTCGATGTGCGCCTGCGCTGCTGCAACCAGATTGCGACCGAGGATGAAGGCTTCCGCGCGATGCAGCTTGGAACCGTCGATGGCTTTTTCATCACCGCCAACAATGTCTCGCCCCATTGGCCGCTGATGGATGTGACGGTTCTGCCATACATCTTCCAGGACACGTCGCACATGGCCCGTGTGATCGACGGTGAAGTGGGTGATTTCATCCGCGCGCAACTGCTGGAAGATACGGGCGTGCACCTGCTGTCCTTCGGTCCGGCGCTTTACCGCGATTTCTACAATTCCGTCCGCCCGGTTGAGACGATGGCCGATATGGAAGGTCTGCGCATCCGTACGCCAAATAACGCGGTGATGCTGGCAACGTTTGAGGCATTCGGCGCGAACCCAGTGCCGCTAGCCTGGTCGGAAACACCCACGGCGCTGCAGACTGGCACGGTGGACGGTGGCGACAATGGTACGTCATTCATCCGAGACATGAGCTTCTATGAGTTTATGCCGAACCTCGTGATCCTCGAGCATTTCGTGGCCATGGCCCCCTTGTTTGCCTCGTCTTCGTTCATGGAGCGCCTCAGCGAAGAACAGCGCGAACAGATCATGCGTGCCGCTGTCGATGCCGGGAACCGCTTCAGTGAAGAAGTTCGGACAGAGACCGAGGAAGTGCGTACATGGCTGGTCGAAGAAGGCGGCATGACCCGCACCGACCCCGACCGCGCGGACTTCATCGCCGCCGCACAAGTCGTGCAGCAGGAAGTCGCCGCCGAGCGTGGGCAGGAGTTTGTTGATCTGGTCAACATGATCAACGCCGCCGCCGAATAATTCGCAGAACACGACACGGGGCCGCCCGCACCGGTGGCCCCGTTCTTTCTGACCTCACGCCGAAAGGGACAGGCGATGGTCGTTCTCAGATGGTTAGAAAAGCACTTCGAGGAGGCGATCTGCTGCATCGCCCTTGTCGTTATTGCATGCGCGGTGTTTGCGCAGGTGCTGGCCCGCTACGTCTTTGAAATCGCGCTGCATTGGACGGAGGAAACCGCCGCCATCGCAATGGTTTGGGCCGTCTACATGGGCGCATCGCTTTGTGTGCGCGAACGGTTCCACATCCGCATTCTGGTGGCCGTTCAGGCCCTGCCGACAGGTATGGGCAAGTTCGTGATCTTCATGGCCGACATCGCATGGGCCTTCTTCTGTGTGATCATGCTGAAAGTTTCGTGGGAATATCTGACGGTCCTATGGCAATTCCCGTCGCGCTCTCCATCCCTGCGTATCAACGAATTCTACCCTCAGACCATCCTCGTGATCGGCTATGCGTTCATGTTGGCGCGTTTGCTGCAGACCTACATCCTGTGGTTCCGGGATGGGGCGGAGGGTTTGCCGGGCATGTTGGCCGAAGACGGCGATGCCCCGGATGAGGAGCATCTGTTTTGAACGAGCTTCTGATCCTCGCGCTGGTCTTCACCGTCCTGGTGGTGATGGGCGTGCCGCTGTTCGCCGCCGTGGGTCTGACGACGGCGTTGGCCCTGTTCCTGATCGAAATCCCCTACACACTGCTGGCGCAGACAGGCTATTCCAGCCTTACGCCCTTTCCGCTGCTGACCATTCCACTCTTCGTGCTGGCGGGTCGATTGATGGAAACAGGCGGCATGGCGAACCGAATGATCGGGATCGCCACCAAATTGGTCGGTGCTTATCGCGGCTCAATGGGCCTGGTGACGGTTTTCGCCTGTATGCTTTTTGGCGCACTGTCAGGGTCCGGCCCTGCGACCACCGCCGCCATCGGCTCGGCCACCGTGCCCGCGATGAAGAAGGACGGCTATGATGTTCCCTTCGCCGCCGCCATCACGGCCAGCGCGGGTGCTTTGGGCAGTCTGATTCCGCCATCGAACCTGATGATTATCTACGGCCTCGTGTCGGAAACCTCGATCCCACGTCTATTCCTTGCAGGCATCTTGCCGGGCATTCTCGTCACAGGCTTGCTGATGCTGACCACCTACCTGATCGCACGCAAACGCGGCTATGGCGGCGGTGGCGATCCGTTCGTCTGGCGCCCGTTCCTTGAGGCCGCGTGGGAGGGCAAATGGTCCATCGGCGCGCCCGTCCTGATCCTGGGCGGCATCTATGGCGGCATCTTCACACCCACTGAAGCCGCCGGTGTGGCCGTCTTCTACGCGCTTTTCGTGGGCCTTTTCATCTATCGTGAGCTGACGCCGAAAAAGGTGCTTGAGGCGCTGCGCTTCACCGCCCTCCTCACCGGCATCCTGATCCTGCTAACGCCAACTTTGGCGTTCGGTCAGCTCACGGCTTTCTACGACGTACCGGCCGCCGTTCAGGCCGGGATCACCTCCATCACCACCAACCCGTTCCTCGTGCTGATGCTGATCGGCATCTTCTACATCTTCATCGGCACGTTCATGGAAAGCCTCGCGCAGATCGTGCTGTTCACGGCCGTCTTCCTGCCGCTTGTCACATCCCTTGGCATTGATCCCGTCCTCTTCGGCATCTTCACCGTCATCACCTGCGAAATCGGCTTTCTGACACCACCCCTGGGCGCGAACCTGACGATTGCTTCGCGTATCTCGGCCATCTCGCTGGAGCGCATCTCGGTCGCCGTCCTGCCCTTCATCGCGGCCTATATCGTTGGCATGATCATCATTATCCTGATCCCTGAATTGACATTGGCCTTGCCCAACTGGGTCTACGGCCCCGCATCGGTGAGGTGACGCCCATGTTCGACACGATCCTGAAAGGCGGCGAGGTTTACGACGGCACCGGTGCCGCGCCGCAGATTACGGATGTCGGCATCAAAGACGGCATGATCACTGAGGTGGGGCCGATCAATGCGGATGCAGGCGACGTGATCGACGTCTCGGGCCTCGCCGTATCCCCCGGCTTTGTCGACATGCACACCCATTCCGATTTCACGCTCATCGCTGATGGCCGCGCCGAAAGCCAGGTGCACCAGGGCGTGACGACCGAAGTGATTGGCCAATGCGGCATTTCCTGCGCGCCGGTCTGTTCGCACAAGGCGATCCGGCAGGTCAGCCCCTGGTTCACCGAAAAAGCCAAGCACCGCAAATGGCTGGGGTTTGGCGAATACCTCGACGTGCTGGACGACACCGATTTGGGCGTGAACGTGGTGGCCTTTGTGGGCCACGGCACGATCCACCGCGCAATCCTCGGGGATGAACTGCACGCGGGCGAGCCGGATGACGTGGCTGCAATGGCCAAGCTGGTCGATCAGTGCATGGAAGAAGGGGCAGGGGGTTTTTCCAGCGGGTTGGAATACTTCCCCGGCATCCTCGCCGCCCCCGATCACCTTGTGCCGATGGTGGAGGTTGCAGCGAAATACGGTCGCCTCTACGCCACCCATGTCCGCAACCGCGACACCGAATACGACCTGGGCTTTACTGAGGCTATGGGCACCGCGCGGCAGGCGGGTGCTCGCCTTCAGATCAGTCATATCCAACCCAAGTTCGGCGCACCGGGACATGCGATGGAACACACGCTGGAGATGATCGAACTGGCCCGCCAGCATGATGGTGACATTGCCTTCGACGTAATCCCGCACGATTGGAACCATACGCTGATGGCAGCCATCCTGCCGAAATGGGCGCAGGCGGGTGGAATCGACGATGTCCTCAAACGCCTTGCCGACCCGGCGGCGCGTGAACGCATAAAGGCGAACCCCAAACCCATGTGGCTCATCGTCAAGGCGCGACAGTGGAAGGATATCGTTCTGCTGAACGCGACCGAGAACAAGGATCTAGTCGGTGCCGATTTCGAGGAGATCGGACGAATGCGCGGGGTCGATCCCTATGACGCTGTCCTCGATATTCTGCTGGAAGAGGGCGACAACCTGATGGCCACGATGTGGTCGTCCAAGAGTTTCCGCAATTCCGATGTAGAGCTCTGCCTCAGCCAGCCGGAATGCGCTGTTATCTCCGACACCGTCGCTATCGCCAATGACGGCATTCTCAGCGACCATATCGGCTCGCTCAGCGGGTACGGTTGGGCCGCCCGCTTTCTGCAATACTACGTCCGTGATCGGGGCATCCTGAGTCTTGCGGAAGGTCTTGCGAAAATTACATCCGTGCCTGCAAAACGTCTTGGGCTGAAGGCGCGCGGGCAGCTCAAACCCGGCTATCACGCCGATATATGCGTCTTTGATCCGGCTGCGATCTCCAGCAACGCCACAGCCCGGCACCCGCGCCGCTATGCCTCGGGCATCGCCCATGTGCTGGTCAATGGCACACTGTCCATGCGCAATGGGCAGCGCATGCCGTCCAACAATGGTCAGGTCCTGCGGGAGTTTCAGGGGGCCGGCTGACGCGGCTTGACCGTGGTCAGCCGAATATGGCTTTGCGTTTCAGCCACTTCGGGCAAGGCACGGATCCGGTCGAGCACCTTGTCGAGTTTCGCCAAGGATGCCGCGCGCACTTCCACAACCAGATCGAACGTGCCGCTGAGCGTGTGAATGTCGAGGATTTCGGTTACGCGCTGCAGTGACCGGATTGCAGCCCGCCCATCATCGGCGTTGAGCCGGATCAATGTGAACGCGCTGACCTGCGTGTCGTCCTCCCCGGGTGCGAGATCAACGGTGAAACGGTTGATCACTTTTTTCTGCACCATCCGGTCGATCCGGTTCTGAACCGTCCCACGAGACACGCCAAGCTCTTTCGCCAAAAGCGTGGCTGAGGCCCGCGCATCCCGTGTCAGCAATTGCAGCAGGTGTTGGTCAAGATCATCCATACAGCAACCCTCGGGTACACCTGACAATTTGTCAAAAAACTAACGATATGCGCAAAGAAATCCCGTTCTGATTGGCGCCCCTTTACGGTCAAATGACCGAAAGAAACGGCGAGCAGGGGCAAAGACATGCAAAAGATCGCAGTGCTGGGGCTTGGTAAGGTGGGCACTCTGGCGGCAGAGCTGCTGCACGCCTCCGGCTTCATGGTGACAGGCATCGATGTCGCGCCACGCGGCCATCTGCCCTTTCCCGTTCAGTCCCTCGACCTCACCCACACAGACGCTGTCGAGACGCTCTTTGCCGACCAAGATGCCGTCCTGTCCTGCCTTCCCTTTCACCTCAACACACCTCTGGCCGAAGTCGCCCACCGCACCGGCATCGCCTATTTCGACCTGACCGAGGATGTGCCGACGACCAACCGCATCATCGAGCTTAGCAAAAGCGCCAAACGCCTGATGGCCCCGCAATGTGGGCTTGCTCCAGGGTTTAGCGGGATCGTTGGCGCCTCGCTGATTGCAAAGCTGGACAACTGCCGATCCTGCAAGATGCGTGTCGGGGCCCTGCCGCAGCACCCCACCGGCCTGATGGGCTATTCGTTCAACTGGTCGCCCGAAGGGGTGGTCAACGAATACCTCAACGATTGCGAGGTGATTGAGGAGGGAGAGCGGAAGATGATCTCCCCCATGGAGTGGATCGAAGACATCTATATTGACGGCATGAAGTTGGAGGCCTTCACGACCTCAGGCGGCCTCGGCACTATGTGCGACACCTACCACGGCACCGTCGCCAATATCGACTACAAGACCATGCGTTACCCCGGCCACGCGAAGCTTATGAATTTCTTCTTTCATGAGCTTTTGATGCGCGAACGGCGGGAAGAGGCCGGGGCCATCCTCGTTAATGCCAAGCCGCCCGTCGACGATGACATCGTCTATGTCCACGCTTCGGCAGAAGGCATGTTGGAAGGCGCGCTGCGGCGGTTCGAATTCGTGCGCGGCTATCGCCCGCTGAAGGTCGCTGGCAAACAGCGAACCGCGATTTCGTGGACCACGGCGGGTTCAGTCGTTGCGGTCATCGAAATGGTGCGTGACGGCAAATTGCCCGCGACCGGGTTTCTGAAACAGGAAGACATCGCGCTGGACGCTTTTCTTGCGACGCCAACGGGCGGCCTCTACGCCGCCTAGCGCCAATCATCGAGGTGATTTGAGAAGCGCCGTGGCATCAGGCCCGCCTGGAACCACGTAATCATTGAATGGATCGAGTAGACAGGCCGCCCAACATGGGCCCGGATGTCGGCGGCGAAGGGCACCATGTTGGTGCACTCCAACAGGATCGCTCCGGTCCGCGGATGCGCCTGAACCAACGCGTCCGCCCCCTGCAAAAGGTCTGTCCGGCAGGCGTCAAAGTCGATCTCCGCCTCATCCCCAAGGATCGCGCGTGTGAACTCAGCTCCACCATCCGTGCCCATAACCGGCGTGCCTTCGGGAACCTGCGCAGCCTTCAGATGCGCATCGGTCAGGGTCTCGGCTGATATGGTCAGAACCGAGACGTGCTGTTCCTTCGGCAAGGTCGCCGCCATCATCGGCGCCTGCATCAGCGAAGACGTGGCGACCGGCACCCCGAGAGCGTCTGCCAATTCATCCTGCAACAGGGCCAGAAACCCGCAATTGGTCGCGATCCCGTCGCACCCCATCGCGACCAATTCGCGCCCGGCTTCGATGAAATCCTCCACCCGTGCCGTCGCATCGCCGCGCACCACATTGTCCGGCGTTGCGCCACGCACCACACGGAACTGCACCGGGAACGGCCAGCTCAGCGCGTTTCCGATATCGCCGGGAATGCGGGGGAATTGCGTCTCAAGCATCAGAATGCCGACGCTGGCGCCGTATACCGTTTTTCCGCCGCGCGTCTTGGGATTGTTTGACTGCGTCATCTCAACCTGCCCGTACGTAGATCTGGGAAAAGGCGTGTCGCACCGCCTCTGTTGCATCCTCTTTCCGCATTTCGATATGCGCGCGCAAGGTCGCAAGGGCGCGATCGGCATCGCCCTCGCTGAGCGCCTCAAGTATGGCGCGGTGCTCGCTCATCCGATTGGGAGAGGCACCTTCTTGGCTCATGTTGAGCCCGATCATGCGGACATAACGAATGCGTCCGTTGATGTTGGTCAGCATCCGCTCAAGCTCTGCATTGCCGGACAGGCGGACAAGCGACAGGTGAAACGCCTCGTCCATTTCCAGCCGGGTCAGGCGATCGGACGTGCCCTCGTAAAGCGGTTCGGTTGCATCCAGTTCCGCCACCAGCGCGGCAATGTCCGATGCTTCCGCCCGTTGTAGCGCCAGCCTTACCCCCTCGCATTCAACGGCCGCCCGCGCCTCATACAGGTCGAGGATTTGCTCGGGCGTCAGCGCGCGGCAAAAGAAGCCCTGTCCGGCGGTGAAGGTCATATAACCCTCTGATACCAAACGGTTCAGCGCCTCCCGCAGTGGCGTGCGGCTGACCGCCAGCCTCTTGGCCATGGCCCCTTCGATGATGCGTTCTTCCGGCCTGATCTCAAAGTCAGCCGCCATCTGGCGCAATTGAGCTGTCAACCGATCCACGATGTTGTCGGACATGGTGCGTCTGTCCCTTTGCCAAAACACAGCTTGCACAACGATATGCATTCAGGGCTGTATACAGACTTGAATGCAATCAGCCAATCCGGAGATTCGGACATGTCGAACGCACTCAATGGGGCCGACGCGCTCGTCGGAATGCTTCGGGCGCACGGGGTCCGGCATATCTTCGGCTTGTGCGGTGACACCTCGCTTCCGTTCTACGATGCGATGCGCGCGCATGGGGGTGACATCCGCCATGTCCTGACCCGCGATGAACGCTCTGCCACCTACATGGCCGACGCTTACGCACGCGTCACAGGCCGGCCCGGCGTTGCCGAGGGGCCATCAGGCGGTGGCGCGACATACATCCTTCCCGGCCTGATCGAGGCAAGTGAGTCCAGCTACGCCGTCCTCGGCATCACCACGGACATCTCCGTCGGCACTTACGGAAAGTATCCGCTGACCGAAGTGGACCAGAATGCGCTGATGGCTCCGGTCACAAAGTGGAATCAGGTGATTGTGCAAGCCGCCCACATCCCGCGCATGGTCCGAACGGCGTTCCGTGCCATGACGACTGGCCGCTCTGGTGCGGCCCATCTGGGCCTGCCCTACGACATCCAATACGATCCCGTCGATCCGTCTGACATCTGGGCCGATCCCAAACATGCGCGCTTTCCGTCCTACCGCCAGGGCCCCGAACCCGGCGCAGCAGAAGCTGCGGTCGATGCGATCCTGTCGGCAAAATCCCCGCTAATCGTCTGCGGCGGCGGCGTCGTGATTGCCGGCGCGATGGAAGAACTGGCCCGCCTCGCCAACCGCCTCGATATCCCCGTCGCCACCTCCATCTCAGGCCAGGGCGCTTTGGCTGACAGCGACCCGCAATCTGTCGGTGTTGTGGGCTCAAACGGTGGCACGGATGAGACATGGGAGATGATGGAGGCCGCCGATCTGGTCATCTTCATGGGATGCCGCGCAGGCTCCACCACCACGGCGCGGTGGGAGGCCCCCAAACCCGGCGCGCGTATCGTGCATTTTGACAATGATCCAATGGTCATCGGTGCGAATTACCCAACGGAATTGGGCGTTGTGGGAGATCTGCGTTTGTCACTTGCCGCTGTGAACGCCGTCCTTGATGCGAAGGGGCAGGGGGCCGCGACGTTCGGTGGGGCAAAAGCCGTCGCCGATGTCAAAGCCCGCAAATTCGCGCGCTTCAACGAGCTGGCCGAAAGCGAAGAGGCCCCGATCCGCCCCGAACGCATCGTCGCCACGCTGAACCGCATCCTGCCGGAAGATGCCACCATCGTCTCGGACCCCGGCACAAGCTGCCCCTATTTCTCCGCCTACTATCAACAGGCCAGACCGGGCCGTTTCTTCATCACCAACCGGGCCCACGGCGCGCTTGGCTATTCGCTGTCTGCATCGCTTGGCGCGTGGTTCGGGCGTCCGACCTCCAAAACCGTCGCGCTAATGGGCGACGGGTCCTTCGGGTTCACGTGTGGCGAGCTTGAGACAATCACGCGCGCCGGGGCAGACATTACCTTCATCGTCTTCTCCAACTCGAATTTCGGATGGATCAAGGCAAGCCAGATGGCCGATAAAGGCGCGCGCTACTACAACGTGGATTTCAACCGCGTGGATCACGCGGCGGTCGCTGCGGCCTATGGCGTGAAATCGTGGCGAGTAGAGGACCCCGCTGATCTGCAGCGCACGCTGCAAGAGGCCATCACCACCGAAGGTCCAACCCTCGTCGATATCGTCACCCAACCGCTGGAAGAGGCTGCTGCGCCGGTGCGTCGCTGGATGGGTTAACCAACTGTTTCCTGGTGTGCGATTTCCTCAAGCAGCAGCTCCAGAAAGCTTTGCCCCAGCGCAGACATCGGCCGGTCGCGTGAGGTGATCACCATCATGTCCATGGTGATCTTTGGGGCGAACGGGCATGTCACGAACCCGCCGACCTCATCATATTTCAGCAAGAGCGGGTCCAGCAGGGCAACGCCCATACCTTCTTTCACAAAGCTCAGGATGTTCTTGAACAGGTGCGAATGCACCCGGACCGACCATGGAACGCCTGCCGAATGAAAGGCCTCGCGCGTGCGGCGATGGCTCATATGGTCGGGCCCCATGGCGATGAACGGCTCACCCGCCAGCAATTCCGGCGTCAAAACGGGATGTTGCGCTAACGGATTGTCGGCGCGCATCGCAACTTCCATCTCAAGGCTGAAGGGATGCACATCCAACGCATCATAAAGTAGCGGCGTCTCACACACGCCGATCTCGAACAAGCCCGCGACCACCCATTCCTGCACCTTGGGGGAGTATTGCGACTGGAAGGAGATCGACATGTCAGGCCGATCCTCCGCAAAACGCGCGATCAGGCGCGGCATGAACCCGAACGAAAGCGCGTGCTGCGAGGCGACCTGTAGCTGCCCGCCCTGCTTGTTCTGAAGATCGGTGATCGCTTGCCCCACATGATCAAGTCCGCGCACCACCGTATCAACCTCCTGATACAGCACGCCCGCCTCCGGCGTCGGGATAAGCCGCCCGCGCACCCGTTCAAACAGCTTGAACCGTGTCTCCCTTTCGAGCTGAGCAATTAGGTTCGATGTGCCCGGCTGCGATATGCCAAGAACCTGCGCAGCCCCTGTCACGGTGCCCGTCTCGTAGATCGCGTGGAACGCCTGAAGCTGTCTGAATCGAAGAGCCATGCTGCCGGTATATCACTTTTCCTTATGACTATGCCATAATCCGGTATTTGAAATGATGCGTGATCCCCTTCAACGTGTAGTTGCTTGGGGGAGCGTATGGCCGATCACCAACAGATTATTACAGGGTTCAAGCTGTGGCACCTCGCCCTGCCCGTGAACGCGCGCCGCGACCACGGGATCGGATCGGTTGAGCATGCGGTCGACATCGTCGTTTTGCGCCTTACCGCAGAGGGTGGCGAAACGGGCTATGGGGAGGCCTCGCCTTGGGTGGTGTTCACCGGCTCGGCTGAGGCGAGCTATGCCGCGCTGGATCGCTACCTGCGCCCGCTTGTCGTCGGGCGTCCCGTGTCTGACCACGTTTCGATTATGGATCAGGCCCAATGTGCAGTGGCCCATTGTACGGAGGCCAAGGCAGCGCTGGACACCGCGCTCTTTGACCTGCGCGCGCGCCTTGAGGGCCTTCCGGTCTGGGCGCTTCTGGGCGGGCGGTGCCGTGACCGCATCCCGCTGTCCTGCTCCATTGCTGACCCCGACTTCGCCAAGGACCTGATCCTGATGGAGCGCCTGCGCGAATACGGTGTCCGCATCATCAAGCTGAAGACCGGCTTCAAGGGCCATGCCTTCGACATGATGCGGCTCGAACGGCTGCGCGCGGATTTCCCCGAATTCGACATCCGGGTGGACTATAATCAGGGCCTGCACCACGACGCCGCGCTGGCCCGCGTGAGAGATGTGGCACAATTCGCTCCGACCTTCATCGAACAACCCGTTAAGGCCCACCTGCACGATCTGATGGCCCGCATCCGCGACAGTGTTGATGTACCGCTTCTGGCCGATGAAAGCATTTTTGGGCCGGAGGATATGGCGCGCCATGGCGACATCGCCGATGGCGTGTCGATCAAGATCATGAAGACCGGTGGCCTGACCCGCGCGCAGACCGTGGCTCGGATGGCCGCCGCCAAGGGACTGTCTGCTTATGGGGGCGACATGTTTGAGGCAGGGCTCGCCCATCTTGCTGGCACCCACATGATCGCCGCCACGCCAGAGATCACGCTAGGATGTGAGTTCTACCAGGCCAGCTATTTCCTGAAAGAAGACATCCTCGCCACGCCGTTCCCGGTCGAAGACGGCCATGTCATCGTGCCTGACGGTCCGGGCTTGGGGGCAGAGATCAACGAAGAGATATTGGCCAAATACGCGGTGAGGGTCAGCGGATGAACGCCCTAATACGTCGCCGCCGCCCGCGCCGCCTGATCATATTGCCCGGCCATCAGGCGCAAGATGCGGCTCAACCGGCTGACCTGATCCCGCTCGATCCCCAACTCATCCAGCGCTTCAAGCAGCAGGGAATTACGGATGTCGCGGTATTTCTCGCAAACCTCCGCACCGGTGTCCGTCGTTTGAACCGTCTTTTCCTTGCCCTGCCGACCCTCGGCCACCAGCCCTGCCTTGCGCAGCTTTTTGACCGAGTAATTCACGGTGTGCGTGTCCTCTATATTCAGCACCAGACAAATGTCCGCCAGTGTCTTGGGCCGTCCGCGATGGTGGGTGGAATGCAGCACCAGCACGTCCAGCCCCGACAGATCCGGATGCCCCGCCAGCGCAATGGCGCGCATCATCCAGCGGTGGAACCCATGGTTGGCCAGTGTCAGACCGAATTCGAACTCCGAGACTTCGGGAAACCCGCTATCGGCAAGATGCGCGGAGGAAACAACATGCTTGAGATCGGTATCGGACATGTTTTCGATCCTGAGCAACGCGAAGAAAATGTCAACAAAATGTTGACGAAATGTGATTCACGCCCAAAGATGCGAGTCGAAACAGGGGAGGGCGCAGATATGCGGCCAAGGATGGCAATGCCCGGAGTATGCGGATGAGCGCGCATCCTACCGTCGTGATCGGGGCTGGCATCGTGGGGGTTTCCACCGCGATCTGGCTGCGCCGCGCGGGGGTTGAGGTGACGCTGGTCGACCGCGGCGCGCCGGGACAGGGCACCTCCTATGGCAATGCGGGCGTGATCGCCAACTGCTCCATGGTTCCGGTCACGACACCCGGCCTGATCCGCAAAAGCCCAAAAATGGCGCTCGACCCGAACTTCCCGCTGTTCGTGCGCTGGTCCTATTTGCCGAAGATGCTGCCTTGGCTGATTAAGTACCTCGGCAATGCGAACGACGCCGACACGCGCCGCATCTCGCGGGGGCTGACGGAAATCGTGGGCGACGGGGCAGAGCAGCACCACGCCCTGTCCGACAACACGCAGGCATCTAAATGGGTGGTCGATAGCGACTATACCTTTGGCTACGCCGACCGCGCCGCGTTTGAGGCCGACGCCTATGTATGGGGCCTGCGCCGCGAAGCCGGGTTTGACCCCGAGATCATCGAAGGCCCCGCTGTTCGGGAGTATGAGCCCAACCTTGGCGACGACGTCCAATGCCTCGCCGTCATGCGCGACCACGGTCATATCCGAAACCCCGGCGGCTACGTCGCCGCGCTGGCTGAGGAGTTTCAGGCTCTTGGTGGCACGTGGCAGCAGGCAGATGTCTGGGATTTCCGGTTCGAAGGTGACAAGGTCACTGCCGTGGAAACCACGACCGGCCCAATCCT
The DNA here is from genome assembly GCF_040932485.1 of Gymnodinialimonas sp. 202GB13-11. Classification (NCBI taxonomy): domain Bacteria; kingdom Pseudomonadati; phylum Pseudomonadota; class Alphaproteobacteria; order Rhodobacterales; family Paracoccaceae; genus Gymnodinialimonas; species Gymnodinialimonas hymeniacidonis. The sequence continues at coordinate 188,561 of NZ_JBFRBH010000001.1, forward strand.
GTGCTCGGATGTCGTGCTGGCCACGGGCGTCTGGTCCAAGCCGCTGATGAAGCGCCTCGGTCTGACCATCCCACTGGAAACGGAACGCGGCTATCACATCGTCTTCGAAGGGGCTGAGAATGGCCCGTCGATGCCGATCATGCTGGCGTCCGGCAAGTTCGTTGCCACGCCGATGGAGGCCGGCCTGCGCTGCGCCGGTGTCGTGGAATTCGGCGGGCTGGAAGCCGGGCCATCGAAAGCCCCCTTCGCCCTTCTGCGTCGCCAAGTGGCGAAAGCGTTCCCACACCTGAAAGCCGCAAATGAAGTCGAATGGCAAGGCCACCGCCCCGCGCCGTCCGACAGCCTGCCGCTGATTGGGCAGGTTGGTCAAACCGGCGTCTATGTCGGCTTTGGACACCACCATATCGGTCTGACAGGCGGCCCTAAAACTGGCCGCCTTCTGGCGCAGATGATGACGGGCCAAACCCCCAACATGGATATGAGCCCCTACGATCCAGCGCGATTTGCGGGCTGAGAGATAACAACAAGAGCAACCAACATCAGACTTCAACAAGGAGAGAAGACAATGAAAACCACCCACATCGCGGTCTGCATGGCCGCAGCCATGGTCGCCTTCCCGGCCGCTGCCGAGACCTGGGATATGCCGATGGCTTACTCGGGCTCCAACTTCCACTCCGTCACCGGCGCAGAATTCGCCCAGTGCGTGACCACCGGCACAGGCGGCGAGATCGAGATCGTGACGCACCCCGGCGGCTCGCTGTTTGCGGGCGCGGACATCAAGCGCGCGATCCAGACCGGGCAGGTCCAGATCGGTGAGCGTCTGCTGTCCGGCCACCAGAACGAAGATGCGCTTTTCGGTTTCGACTCAATCCCATTCCTCGTCGGCTCCTTCGATGAGCATGCGCTTCTTTGGGAAGCCGCCGAAGGCCCGATCCGCGAGCTTCTGGAGGGTCAGAACCTGCACCTCCTCTATTCCGTGCCATGGCCGCCGCAGGGCCTCTACTTCAATCAGGAAGTGAACTCGGTCGCCGATATGGAAGGCATCCGCTTCCGCTCGTACAACAACGCGACGAACCGTCTGGCCGAGCTGACAGGCATGCTGCCCGTCACAATCGAAGCCGCTGAAATTAGCCAGGCCTTCGCAACCGGCGTGGCCTCCTCGATGGTGTCGTCCGGTGCCACTGGCTACGACCGCCGCGTTTGGGAAAGCCTGAGCCACTTCTACGAGGTCGATGCCTGGCTGCCACGCAACTACATCATGGTGAACGGTGATGTGTGGGAAGGCACGTCTGAGGCCAACCAGAACGTCATCAACGCCTGTGCTGAATTGGCAGAGTACGCCGGCACCTGGCGTGCGCGCGAATACACCGGCTTCACGCTGGCCGGCCTCGCCGCTGGCGGCATGACTGTGCAGCCCGCCGGCGAAGAGCTGATGGAAGAGCTTCGTGCGATTGGTGAAACCATGACCCAGGAATGGCTGGAAGCCGCCGGTGAGGAAGGTCAGGCGATCATCGACGCTTACCGCGAAGCGGCTGCGGCGGCTGCGTCCGAATAAGCAAACGCTTTGAAACACAGGGCAGGCCGGGGCAACTGGCCTGCCCACCACAGCATTCCTCAGACAGGATTACCTGCCATGGGCGCTCTCCGTTCCTCCCTCGACTGGCTTTACCGCATTTCCGGCGTGATGGCGGCTCTGTGCCTCATCGGCATCCTCGGCATGATCGTGGCCCAGATGATTGCCCGCTGGATTGGCGACATCTTTCCCGGCGCACCGCAATACGCGGGCTACCTGATGGCCGCAGCAAGCTTTCTGGCCTTTGCCAACGCCCTTAACGGTGGCGCACATATCCGCGTGTCGATCCTGCTGAACGCCGTTCCGGCCAAAATCAAATGGGTGTTGGAGGTTTGGTGTTTCGGCATCGCCACCGCCGTGACCGCCTATTTCGTCTACTACGCCTATTGGTTCGTTTATTGGTCATGGCGCTTCAACGAAGTGAGCCAAGCGCAAGACGCGAGCCCCCTATGGATCCCGCAATCGGTGATGGTGGTGGGCGGGGTGATCCTGCTGATCGCCTTCGTCGACAACCTTATCTCGGTCCTTTTCAAGGGTGACCACCGCCTCGGCAGCAATGTCGTCGATCAGAGCTTTGGGGAGTGATCAGATGACCGAACTCTACGCCATCATTCTTTTCCTCTTCGTCCTCTTCCTGCTTCTCGGCACCGGCGTCTGGGTCGGCATCGCGCTGATGGGCGTGGCCTGGGTCGGGATGGAGCTTTTCACCACCCGCCCCGTTGGCGACACGATGATCACGACGATCTGGGCGACGTCTTCCAGTTGGACGATCACGGCACTGCCGCTCTTCATATGGATGGGCGAAATCCTCTACCGAACGCGATTGTCCGAAGACATGTTCAAGGGACTATCACCCTGGCTCGCGCGCCTACCGGGCGGTCTCGTCCACACCAATATTGTAGGTTGCACGGTGTTTGCTGCTGTCTCCGGCTCCTCCGCCGCAACGCTTACCACGGTCGGCAAAATGTCGATCCCAGAGCTTCGCACCCGCAATTACCCTGAGCATATCGTCATCGGCACGCTGGCGGGTGCCGCCACCCTTGGCCTTATGATCCCACCGTCACTCGCGCTGATCGTGTACGGCGTAGCGGTGAACCAGTCCATCACCGAGCTGTTCTTCGCAGGCGTCTTCCCGGGCCTCGTGCTGGCGCTGATGTTCATGGGATATGTAGCGATCTATTCCGTCCTGTCACGCGGATGGGCGCCGACAATGGAAACGGCGATGAGCTTTGGCGAGAAGCTGAAGAACTCCCGGTTCCTGATCCCCGTCATGCTCCTGATCCTCGTGGTGATCGGTTCCATGTACACCGGCACGGCCACAGCAACGGAGGCCGCCGCCATCGGCGTTATCGGCTCTCTGGTCCTGGCGGCGTCTCAAGGCTCCCTAAATTGGGGCAGTTTCCGCGAAAGCCTAATGGGCGCCACGCGGACCTCGGCCATGATCATGCTGATCCTCGCGGGCGCGGCCTTCCTGAAACTCTCCATGGGCTTCACGGGCCTGCCGCGTGCGCTTGCCGACGGCATTGCCGCGATGGAACTGACGCGCTTCCAACTGCTTATGATGCTGCTGGTCTTCTACATCATCCTCGGCATGTTCCTCGACGGCATCTCTTCCGTGGTTCTCACCATGGCGGTGGTGGAGCCGATGGTGATCGAAGCGGGCATCGACCTGATCTGGTTCGGCATCTTCGTCATCGTCGTTGTGGAAATGGCGCAGATCACGCCGCCCATCGGCTTCAACCTGTTCGTGCTGCAAGGCATGACAGGGCATGAGATGGGCTATATCGCCAAAGCCGCGCTGCCGATGTTCCTGATCATGGTGCTGATGTGCTTCATCCTGATCTGGGTGCCGGACCTCGCCATGTGGTTGCCTGAAACCATGCGCTCCGGTCCGTCATGACGCCGCTCTACCGGGCGCTGGAATTCTGCGCCCGGCATGGCCGTTGGGGCTTGGTGGTAGGGCTGGTCTGCGGGCTGGCCCTTCCCGGTCTCGCCAGCGCGATGCGACCATGGCTGCCGCAGATGGTGGCGGGACTGTTGTTCATCACCGCCTTCCGCATCGGCTACCGGGCGTCAGTTGGGCAGTTGACCGACCTTCCGCGCGTTCTGTCCGAAGTTCTGGTCCTCCAACTCTGTCTACCGCTTCTGGCCTTTGCCCTATTCTGGATGTTCGGTCTGACCGGGGCGCTTGCAGCAATGGCCATCGTCCTTATGCTCGCCGCCCCCTCCATCAGCGGAAGCCCGAATTTCGCAATCCTCATGGGCCAAGACCCAGCCCCCGCCATGCAGGTCCTCGTTGTGGGCACCGCGCTATTTCCACTTACCAGCCTTCCGGTTCTGCTGTTGCTTGGCCCGGCCTTTGGCGGCATCGGCGGAGTCGTCACGACGGGCCTGAACTTGATTGTTATCATCACATTGGCAACCGGTGCGGGGTTCGCCCTGCGCGCATTCCTCCTGCCTCAACCCAACGCCGCGCAAATGCAGCGGCTCGATGGCCTCGGCGTGCTGGCGCTTGCCGTGATCGTTATCGGCCTCATGGCCGGGATCCGCCCCATCCTTGATCAATCACCGCTGGACCTCGCCTTCTGGGTTGCACTGGTCTTTGCCGCGAACTTCGGTCTGCAAATTCTGGCCTCTCGCCTGACCCGCTCCCTTGTGCCAGCACATCGCGCAGCCCCGCTCAGCATCATCGCTGGCAACCGGAATGTGGCCTTATTCCTTTTGGCCCTGCCAGTAGATGTGACCGATGCACTTCTGGTCTTCATCGGCTGCTACCAATTGCCGATGTACCTCACGCCCCTTCTCCTTCGGCGTCTCTCACCTTCTGCCTGAAGCAATACCATTTGGTATATTTCTTGAAGGCGTACCGAATAAATGGTCATATATTGGTATTCTTTGGGATTCGACCAATGACCATCACCGATTACCTGCGCAACACTCCACCATTCGCGCCCGGCAGGGGGCCCCGCTATGTGCAGCTGCGCGACCGCCTCAGCACCGCGATGGCCCAAGGCATCCTTGCCCCGGGCAGCGTGCTGCCATCGGAGCGTGAAATCGGAAACCTCACGGACCTCTCCCGTGTCACTGTCCGCAAGGCGATCCAAGACCTGGTCGCCCGTGGCGACGTGGTGCAAAAACAAGGCTCCGGCTCGTTCGTCACGGAAAAAGCCGAACGCTTCCAACAATCTCTGTCTCGCCTGACCTCCTTCTCGGAGGAGATGGGAAAACGTGGCCTGCAAACATCCGTGCGCATGTTGGAGCAGAGCATTTGCCTGCCCTCCGCTGAAGAAATCGCGGCCCTCAACCTGCCAGACGATGCTTCTGTCTCGCGGCTTGCACGTTTGCGCCTCGCCGATGATCGCCCTCTCGCGGTTGAGCGTTCCTCGCTACCAACCGACATCCTCGCTAACCCGATGCAGGTCACAGCTTCCCTCTACGAGGTGCTGGACCGCAACGGCACGCGCCCCATCCGGGCGACGCAACGGATATCAGCCGTCAACCTGAATGCGGCGGATGCCGGACTGCTTGGCGTTCCAGATGGTGCCGCAGGCCTTCACATCGAACGCCTTTCCTACCTGGCCTCGGGCCGGGTCGCCGAACTCACCAAATCCATTTTTCGCGGCGACGCCTATGATTTCGTCGTCGAGTTGAACCAATGAATAAAGACCGATGATCCATGGCAGATGACATGACCCAGATGCGACGTGAGGTGTTGGAGATCCCCGATGCTGTTGACCGCCTGCTGACCCACGGGGCACCGGCCATTGCGGCCATTGCAAAGGCGGCCGCGGACGCGAACCCGCGCTTCATAGTGACGGTGGCGCGTGGCTCCTCCGACCATGCCTGCACCTTTCTGAAGTACGCCTTTGAATTGGCCCTTGGCTTACCCGTCGCCTCGATCGGCCCATCCGTGGCCTCAATCTACGGCGCAGACTTACGGCTTGGCGGCTCCATGACGCTGTCGGTTTCCCAATCCGGTAAAAGCCCCGACATTATCGCCATGAGCCAGGCGGCGACTGAAGCGGGCAGTTTCACCATCGCCATCACCAATGATCCCCGCTCTCCGTTAACGCAGGCCAGCACGCACACAATCGACATTCACGCCGGCCCGGAATTGAGCGTTGCGGCCACGAAAACCTTCGTCACCTCCGCCATCTCGGGCTTGATCCTTTTGGCCGAATGGACTGGCGACGGCACACTGCGCACCGCCCTGCGCGCTTTGCCTGACCGGCTCGAAAAAGCTGCCCAACAGGATTGGCCGGACTTGCGCGCGGCCATCAGCTCGGCGTCCTCTCTATTCACCCTCGGGCGGGGGCCAGCTTGGGCAATCTCCAACGAGGCGGCTTTGAAGTTTAAAGAAACCTGCCAGATTCACGCCGAAAGCTATTCGTCTGCCGAGGTTTTGCACGGCCCCGTTTCGATTGTCGGCTCTGGCTTCCCAATTCTGTGTTTTGCCAGCGCGGATGCTGCGGAGCATTCGGTTGCCGAAGTGGCCGATCAACTGGCCGACAAAGGCGCGCGGGTTTTTGTGACGTCGGATAAGCCGAGCACAGCCACGGCCTTGCCCTGCATCCGCACGGGCCATCCGCTAACCGACCCCATTGCGTTGATCACCTCGTTCTACGCCATGATCGAACGGGTTGCAGGTGAACGCGGCGTGAACCCAGACGCCCCCCGCCACCTCAACAAAGTGACGGAGACACGATGACCGCGCGCCCAACAGCCCTCGCCGGCGCCGAGATTTTCGACGGCACTTCGCGTTATACGGCCAGCACACTGATCGTCGCCTCCGGACGTGTCATCGGGATCGTACCCGAAGACATGGTGCCGCCTGAAGCCGTGATTGAACGGCTTGACGGCGGCATTCTCTGCCCCGGTTTCGTTGATCTGCAGGTCAACGGTGGCGGCGGGGTGATGTTCAATGACGACCAAAGCGTCCAGACCCTGCGCACCATGGCCGAGGCGCATGCTCGTCTTGGCGCGACCTCCATCCTGCCGACACTCATCACCGACACACCAACCCACACATCGCGCGCGATTGAGGCCGTTGCCGCCGCCATGGCCAAAGGTGTTCCGGGCATAGTCGGATTGCATCTGGAAGGCCCGCATCTGTCGCAAGCTCGCAAAGGCGCACACGACCCCAGCCTGATCCGCCCAATGGAGGATGCTGATCTCACTCTGCTTCTGGAGGCCGCGCGCAAGCTCCCTGTCCTGAAAGTCACCCTCGCGCCCGAGACTGTCTCACCCGACCAGATCGCGCGCCTGTCCGATGCAGGCATCCTCGTCTCCCTTGGGCACAGCGATGCGTCCTTTGATACATGCCAATCCTTCGCCAATGCCGGAGCGCGCTGCGTTACACACCTGTTCAACGCCATGAGCCAGTTGGGCAGCCGCGAACCCGGACTTGTCGGCGCTGCTTTGACCAACGGCGCCTTGTCCGCGGGCCTGATCGCGGACGGCATCCACGTCCATCCCCAATCCGTGCGCGCCGCGATGGCCGCCAAACAAGGCCCGGGCGAGATCTTCCTCGTCAGCGATGCGATGGCGGTGGCCGGAACAGATTTGACTGAATTCCACTTAAACGGCCGCGTGATCCGCCGCGATAACAATCGGCTGACACTGGAAGACGGCACCCTGGCCGGTGCCGATCTCGATTTGGCCACGGCCGTTCGCAACATCGTCAAATGGGGAGCGGCGAGCGTGGATCACGCTCTCGCTATGGCCACATCCATCCCGGCCAAGCTGCACCCCGGCCTCGGGCCAATCGGCACACTTACGAAAGGTGCGCCCGCTGACATGGTGCATCTCTCCGCCAAAGACTACGCCCTCAATGCAGTATGGCGCGCTGGCGTTCGCGTCGCGCGTGCCTGAGCCCTGAACGGGGCGAACATCATGTCGGTTGGATTGGCTGGGGTGGTAGGATTCGAACCTACGGTACACGGTACCAAAAACCGCTGCCTTACCGCTTGGCTACACCCCAACCGTGCCGGAGCAGATACGACGGCAAAGCGGGGGGATCAAGCCCCCCGATGCGATTTCTGCATACGGATTTCCTCTACTCCTGCGGGGCCTCGCGGCGCAGCAGATCGTCGTCGGGCAGCGCCTCGCGTTCGGCCTCGATGATCTCCTCTAACGCCGTGACCTCATCGGTTCCGACATCCTGCGCCTCAACGGCCGCAGCCGCCGCAGCGGGGCGCTTCTGCGCGGCCCCTGCCACCGGCACATCAGCACCGGCCAGCCGGTAGGTCGGCTCGGGCAAGCTAATCCCGGCCGCTTCCAGCCGGGCCTTCACAACGCGGATCGCCTCACCCTTGGCCATCCCGATCCCGGTCTCATGCTGCTTGATCCAGCCCGCCGCCGTGATGTCGATGGTCGAGGCGCCAAGCCCCTCCACCCATACCGCAGGCCCCGGCGCCTCCAGCACGAAAGGCAGCTCGTTCAGCGCGGCCAGAATGATCCGCTGCGCCTCGGCAATATCGGCCTCAGGCTCCACGCCCAGAAGGAAGGTAAACCGCCGCTCATCATTGCGCGTGTAGTTGACGATCTTCGATTTGAAGACGGTCGAGTTCGGAATGCGGATATGGTTCCCGTCCAGGCTCAACAGGATCGTCGCCCGGCTGGTCAGGCGGATGACATGGCCTGTATTTCCTTCGATCTCCACCAGGTCCTTGGGGCGGAACGGCTGCCGGATCGACAACATGATGGACGAGATGAAGTTTTCCACCGTGTCGCGCACGGCAAAACCAATGGCGAGGCCGACGATACCAGCCGCACCCAAGATCGTACCCAACAGAGCTGTCGCGTTAAGTAGGTCCAGCGCTAGAACGATCCCAAGCACCACAAAGGCCAGCCGCACGACCTGCCGGTAAATGTCGGCAATAAAGGCGTTGGGCGCGATCCGATCCCACGGCCAGGATCTCCGAGCCAACCAGAACCCGAAAAGCCATGTCAAAAGCCCCGCAGTCAATGCCACAAGGATCAGGGGCGAGAAGGCCACGAATTGCTCGAACCGGTCGCGCATCCGGTCGAGCGCCGGGTTCAACCGCTCCACTACATCGGTGCTTTCAGTGACGACATTCTCAATCGCCACCACACCCTCAACCCGCGCGACCAGGGCGTTCAACGCCTCAATCCGGTTGCCATCAACCACCGTGCCGCGCAGCGTCACGATCCCGTTCGAAACCGTCGCGCGCACATCCTCATAGCCTTCAAGCTGGCCGAGAATATCCATGATCCGGTCGCGCACCGCGAAATCCTGTGCCCGATCGCTTTCGACGGAAATCTCGCCATCGGGCTGCGTCCCATCGGTCTGGGCCAGAACGGGATCATTCAGCCCAACTGCGAGGAGGGCTGCAAGCCCGAGGAGGAGTGCAAGAACGAGCCGCATCAGATCACCACCGGTGCCGCCTTTGCGACTTTGTCCAATGCCATCAACACGTCCAGCACGCCTGCCATATCCTCCAGACGGATCATGTTCGGCCCGTCACTGGGTGCATTGTCCGGGTCCTCATGGGTCTCAAGAAACACACCCGCCACACCAACAGCCACCGCTGCGCGCGCCAGAACGGGCGCGAATTCCCGCTGTCCGCCACTGGACCCACCCAATCCGCCGGGCTGCGCCACGGCGTGGGTCGCGTCCATGATCACTGGATAGCCAGTCTTGGCCATCTCTGGCAGCGACCGCATGTCCGCCACCAGCGCATTATACCCGAAAGAGACACCCCGTTCCGTCAGCAGCATCCGCTTGTTACCAGTGCTCGCGACCTTTTCGGCAACGTTCGCCATGTCCCATGGGGCGAGGAATTGCCCCTTCTTGATGTTGATAGCCGCGCCCGTTTCGCCGGCTGCCAACAACAAGTCGGTCTGGCGGCACAGGAACGCCGGGATTTGCAGAACATCGACAGCCTCGGCCACTGGCGTGCATTGCTCAGGCGCATGAACGTCCGTCAGCACCGGGCATCCGAACTCCTCTCGCATTTTGGACAGAATCCGAAGCCCTTCGTCCATGCCAAGTCCGCGCTTGCCCTTAAGCGAGGTCCGATTGGCCTTGTCGTAACTGCCCTTGAAGATGAATTGCGCGCCCACGGTGGCGCAGATCTCGGCCATTCGGCCCGCGATCCGACGCGCGTGGTCCAGGCTTTCCAGCTGGCAAGGCCCCGCGATAACGGTCAGCGGGGCCGTGTTCGACACATTCACTGTGCCGATATCTACATTTTTCATCGTCACCCTCCAGGGCACGTTGGCCCCGGCACGGCGCTGTGGTCAGGAACTGACCTGTTCGCGCAGGATCGAGGCTGTCATCGATACCAACAGGTAGATGCCAGAAAAGACGATGAAGGCAAGCAGCGTATTCTCGAACGCCTTTGGATAGGCCGCCTCATCGGGGGCCACGGGCAAAACACCCATCGAGATATAGAGCGTTTGGCGGTTCGCCTCCATTCGCGCAGCTTCACGCGCCTGCATGGCCTCGGTCAGCATCAGACGGCGTGTTTCCAAATCGGCCTGGGCCACCACAAGCTCCGATTGCACCCGCGCGAGGGAGACTTCGCCGCCTGTCAGCGTGCTGCGCAGCTCCTGAACTTGGGCCTCCAACCGCTCAATCTGGGCTTCGGTCGCGGCAACACGGCCCGCATTGGGGCGTGTCGCTGCGTTCATTTCCGCAAGGCGCAGGCGTTCCTCGGTCAGCCGGGCTTCAAGCGTTGAGATCTGGTTGAATACAAGGTTCAACTCCGCCTCGGGGGATACGACTTCAAGCTGCTGTTGGAGGTCAAGAACCCGCTCCTGCGCTTGCGCGGCGCGTTCTTCCGCCTCGGTAAAGGCATCTTGGGCGCCCGCCATGCCATCGGCGCGCAGGCGCGATGACATCTGGTCCACACGCTCTTCCGCGTAGCCGATCAATGCTTCGGAGAATTGCTGGCTCACGACGGGGTCCGCGGCCAGCATCTCCATTCGGATAATGCCTTCGACCGGGTCGTAGCTTGTGGTCAGGCTGCGCAGGTATGTGTCGTACATCTGTTCGTCTGAGCCACCATCATCCAGTCGTAGAAGCGGATCGATTTCATCGCTTGAGAAATGTTCCCGAAAGCCCAGTTCCTCGTCCAGCCGCAACATCGCTTCGCGGCTTTCCAGATAGCTTTGAACCGTGATCGATTCCTGCACTGTTGCGAATGAGCTTCCGCCAAGCAGGCCACCAAGGCCACCTGCACCGCCGACGGAGGCTTCGGCCTTCTGGATCACGAACTCCGTGTTGGTCGCGAAAAGCGGTGTCGCCACGGCGTAGAAATAGTAGCTGACAAGGATCGTCGGCAGAAAAACAAAGCAGGCCAGGCGCGAGGCCAGCTGGATCAGCTTGCGCCGACGGCGGGCTGCGATGTCGCGCTGTACGCGCATAATTTCCGCTGCCCGCTCCTCGGCTGAGAAGGCACCACCGCCGCCCGGGGGCGGGGCAGGGGCGTCCACTTGCGTTGCGGGCACCTGCGCAGTTGCAGCGCGCACGGGCAGTGTGTTGCCTGCGGCCGCGGCGCCGGCTGCAGCCGCCGCGCCGCCACCGGTCCCGGCGTCATTGACGACAAGTTCCAGCATGCTGGATTGGTTGAACGGATCGACGCCGCGCTTGCGGAGCTGTCGCACAGCGTCGAAGTCGGAGGCCGGTTGTAGCCCGTGTTTCTGTGCCAAACGCCGCGCCATGCGCAGCTGGCGGCCTGTCAGCCCCTCCGCGCGGATCGCGGCCAATTCTTCTTCCACGCTCCCGGCGCTGCCCTGCGCCGCGCCTGCTTGCGCACGCTCATAAGCTGCCGAACCCGGCATCGGCGCATCGCCGAACCCGTCTTCGGTGGTGTTGGGCAAGCTGTTGTCGACCTGGTCCTGCGAAGCATTTGCGCCAAGGGTGGGGGCGGCGTCAGCGGCCTGCGCCGCCCGCGTTTCACCGGCGGGCGCAACTGCATCGCTGCGGCGGATGCGGAATTTTCTAGCCTTGGGTTTGGTAGTCATAAAGCTGCTTCGCCTCTTCCAGCGTATCGAAGGTGTGCAGCTTGCCGTCCATCAGGACCGCCGCACGCCGTGCGAATTTTTCAAGCGTCTGGGCCTGGTGCGACACGATGATCACTGTCGCATTCTTCAGCCGTTCCGCCAGGATATTGCCCGCGCGCCGATTGAACTCGGCATCTGTCGAAGCAGGCATCCCCTCGTCAATCAGATAGATATCAAACTCCAGCGCCAAAAGGAGCGAGAAGTTGAACCGCGCCTTCATGCCGCTGGAATAGGTCCCAAGCGGCATATCGAAATATTCCTCGATCCCGCAGACCCACCGGCAAAACGCCTCCACATAATCGGGATCCAGCCCATAAAGCTGTGCGATGTAGCGGCTGTTTTCCATGGCGGACAGTTTGCTGATCAGCCCACCCATGAACCCCAGCGGGAATGAGATCCGGGCATCGCGCGTGATGATGCCTTCATCGGGTTTTTCCAGCCCGCACATCATCTTGATCAGGGTGGTCTTACCGGTTCCGTTCGGGGCCAGAATGCCCATCGAATAGCCAATGTCTACACGGAACGACGCGCGGTCGAGGATCACCTTTCGGCGCTCACCGGTCCAGAAGGATTTAGAAACCCCTGAAAACTCCAACATGCGTCTGCCGCCCAAAAATTGCCTACAGGTGCGCGCCATCTTAGGTGCGGCGTGTCACCATTTTGGAAACATAGTCCCCCATTAGGGCAGCATTATGTCGCAAATGCCGCCTTTTTCACAGGGAATTTTCCATCAATTGGAGCAGGTTTCAGGGTGTGTCGCCCGTCACAGCTCCTGCTTTTCCACGTGGAGCAGCCAGCCCATGACAATGGCAACCAATGCCGCCCCGAATGAGAACAACGCCCCCATCTTCGCTGCATCCTGCACCAGACCCGGTTCAAACGCCACTGAGGCCACAAACAGCGACACGGTGAAGCCGATGGCGGCCACTAAGCCGATTACGACCAGATCAACCATCCGCATACCCTGCGGGAGACCCAGCCTCAGGATCACCACCGCAACCCAACCAAACAGAAAGATGCCAACCGGTTTGCCCACCAGAAGACCCGCCAAAACCAGCCAGGTCGCATCCCCGATCGCACTGAAGGCCACACCCGCATTCATTAAGCCGAACAGGCCCAAAATGATCTCGACCGGATATTTCAGCGCATGCTCCATCTGGTTCAACAAATCGTGCAAATACTGCTCTGCGGCCGAAAAGATGCCGAATGCGCGGTCTGCGTGGGGGATTGTCGGCACAATTGGCAACAGGCCCAAGGCGGGATGCAAACCCGACATCATGAAGCCATACCAGCTGGCACACGCTGCGATCAGGTAGGGCCAATACGACAACCTCGTGCGCACCCAAGTCGATCTGCGGCGCACTTGGTCGCCTCGGTCCAGGCGGCGCGGCAACCAGTTGAACAGCACGAAAACCGCTACAGCTGCGCCAAGCGACAGCAGCAACCAGATTGGGGCGAGGTCGCCTGACGGATAGAAAATCGCGAGGATCACAAGGCCCGCTGCGTCATCCGCGATGGCCAGCAAAAGCAAAAAGCGCACCGCAGGGTGGCCCGCACCAAATACCAACCGTCCCACAAGATAGGAAAACGCGATGTCCGTCGCAGTTGGAATGGCCCACCCGTTGGCCACGGCGTCGTAAGTGTCGGACCCAAGATAATAGGCGAGGCCAAGGTAAATGGCGACCGGTCCCAACATGCCACCCGCCGTCGCAAACAATGGTGTGGCCGCCTTCTTGCCGCGCAACGCCCCGTTTTCCAGGATCACGGCCTCCCACACTTCCTTTGCGGCGATGGCAAAAAACAATGCCATCAGGACGTCGTTAACGAGGTAGTGCAGCGTCAGATCGCGCACCACATGGCCTTGCCCATCGTCGTGCAGATGCCCAATCGGAGCGTCGTGCCAGATCACGAATTCAACGAAGTTATGGTACAAATCGGCCCAGTAGTGGCTATTTCCAGCGACAGGCGCAATTAGGTCCAAATTGGCCCAGATCAGAGCGATAGCCGCGCCGCAAATCAGCAGGAGCGAGTAGCCGGTGATGAAATTCCAAACGCGGTACATGCCGTCCCTCCCGCTTTTCGTTATGGGCTGATTACCCAAACACAGAAGGGGCGTCCATGTACTAGGCGAGCACAGCGCCAGCTATTCGCGGAATAGGTGCATTTGGTGGGAAAGTCTCTTGTTCTCGAACGCCATCGAGCAGAGGTTTATTGGCCCGAAAAGGGCGTCATAGCTCACGCAAGGGCGCCCCATGCCAAGCCGGCAAGAACAGCCCCAATCAATGCAAAACCAAGGTAAGCGGCAAAGACCCGCGGCTTGACCAACGCCCAGACAGCCACAGCCGCCGGAATGCTGCTGACCCCGCCCGCGATCACGAACGACATGGCCGCGCCCGGGTTCATCCCTTGCTCCACCAGGCCGCCCATCAGACCCACGGCCATATAGCCGTTCAGGTAGGCGGGCATGCCAACCAGCGCCGCAAGGATGATGGTGAAAACACTCTCCCCGCCAAGGAACTGTGCGACGTACTGCGTCGTCTCATATTCGATCATCAGCGCCTCGAAGAGGTAGGCGATCATCAGCCACTTAGCGAGGAACAGGGCATTATCGACAAAGCTTTCGCGGAACGCCACGCGCCGTTCGCCTTCCCGCCAGAAGGCCCAGACTGGCGTGCCTTGGAACGGTGCCTTTACACCGCAACATCCACCAACCTTGGGCTTTTCGCGCAACGGGTCGGCAAAGACAGGCGATTTTGCGAAGGCCAAAGTCGCGAACCCTCCCAACATGCCAAGCCCTACGGCAGCCACCGTTTTGCCAATGGCAAAGGCGAGGCCCAATTCGCCGGAGGTCACAAAGAACATCGCCGGATCCATCAGGGGCGAGGCGAGCCAGAACGCCATAACGGCGGCCAAGGGCGCGCCCACGGCCAGCAAAGCCGCGATGAATGGGATTACTTCGCACGAACAAAAGGGCGATAGCCCGCCCAGAAGGGCCGCCATCATGATCATTCGCACAGGATTTCCGGTAAACGCTTTTGCGATCAGGGTCTCTGCCCCGCTCGCTTTCACGTAGGCGACTGCCGTAATCGCAAACAGGATGATGGGGACCGTGCCGCCGAACGCTTTCGCGGCTGTTGTGACCACCGGCTGAAACATCGGCGCGTCAAAGGTCAGGACGACCAATGGGATCAGAATGACAACCGCCCACGCCTTATCGAGCCGCTTCCACAAGGCGGGCAAGGTCCAAGGGTTAAGTGACTGGTCAGCCATGGAGGCGCTCCACCGATTGATCAAGACAGCATTCGGCCAGCATGAAATCCGATAGGTCGGCGATCAGCTTGGTATCTGCATGAAGGATGATTTGGCGGCCACGGCGCTCTTCAAAGACAAGGCCCGCAACCTTCAAATGCTTCAAGTGATGGGTCAGGACCGATCCGCTTAAGCCCACCGCGTCGCCCAATTTGCCCGTGGCCATGCCGTTTGGCTCTGCGCGGACCAGACGCATCACAATCGCCAGCCGCACTTCGGATCCGAGGGCAGCGAAGGCCGTTGAGACAACCGCCAGCTCCTCTTCCGGGCTGACGTCTAGTTCGTCTATTGGGGCGTTAACTACGTTTATCATGTTTCTATTATTCTAGAAAAATAGAAATAAAGCAAGTACCTTGTTTTGTGGGCGATTAACCGTATTTCGTGCCCCATGAACGACCTGATCACGCGTGCAACCGACCTCAGATCCTGCCGACTCTGCGCTGACAGATTCGCCGCAACCGCCACCGCGCACGAACCCCGCCCCGTCGCGTGGTTCGGCCCCGGTGCACGCATTCTGGTCGCCGGTCAGGCCCCTGGCATGAAGGTCCATCACTCCGGCAAACCCTTTACCGATCCCTCCGGCGACAGGCTGCGCAATTGGATGGGCGTCGACGAAGCTACTTTCTACGACCGCTCCCGCGTCGCCATCCTCCCCATGGCCTTTTGCTTCCCCGGCTACGACGAAAAGGGCAGCGATCTATCGCCCCCGAAAATCTGCGCTGAAACCTGGCGTGCGGATATATTGGCCGAGTTCACCAACATCCGCATCACCCTGCTCATCGGCGGCTACGCGCAGAAATGGCATCTCGGCACTAAAACCGGCGTCACCGAAACCGTCGCAGCCTGGCGCGACCATGCGCCAGACGTCTTCCCCTTGCCTCACCCCTCCTGGCGCAATACCGCGTGGCTGAAGAAAAACCCGTGGTTTGAGGCTGAGCTTCTACCTGTCCTACGTACCAGAATTTCCGAGGTTCTCAGCGAATGACCCCCCTCGATACCGCCTTCGCCGCCATGGCCGCGAACCCTGACGATACTGCCGCGCGTCTGGCATGGTTCGACCGCCTCGCCGCGTCGGAACTTGTTCTGCTTTTGGAGGAAGAGGCGCAAGGCGACCGCGTGAAACCGCGCATCTTCACCGTCGAAGGCGCTGACCTTGTTCTGGCATTCGACCGCGACGAACGGCTGGCTGAATTCGCGGGCTCAGGGGCCCCCTACGCTGCGATGTCAGGCCGCGCACTGGCCGGGATGCTGACTGATGCGGGCCTTGGACTGGGCGTCAATTTGGGTGCGCCTTCTGAAACGGTGCTGGAAAACGAAGCAATGGCTTGGCTTTCTGGCGTGCTTTCCGAACAGCCCGCCGAAGTCGAAGACCAACCCGAAGAGGTCCGTCCCCCCGCCAACTTGCCCGAGGCGTTATTGACAGCCCTCGACCTGCGCCTCGCCTCCGCCATTGGTCGCGCAAACATGGCCTACCTCGTGGCGACCACGTTTGCGGGCGGCCGCCAGAGCCACCTGCTTGCGTTCATCGACCCCGCCCCGGGCGCGGAAACGGCACTGGCGCAGCTGGTGGCGGAAGCGCTGACCTTCTCGGGATTGGAGGCCGCCAGCCTCGATGTGGGCTTCTTCCGCGCCTCCGATCCGTTCTGCGCACAACTCGCCAAAGTGGGCCTTCGGTTTGATTTGCCCCAGCCCGAGGAACCGCCGAAGCGCACGGCGCCCGGCACCGATCCGGAACAGCCACCGAAACTGCGTTAATAGCCCGCCTCCCGGTCCACGAGGTGCAGGAATGGCTCACCCGCTTCCCCGCGCCGGATGTTCTCGGCAATTACCTCTGATGCGGTATCAGCCCGCGTCTCGGATGCGATGTGGGGTGTCACCGTCACATTTGGATGCGCCCAGAACGGATCATCCGCAGGCAAAGGCTCCACCCGGAACACATCCAGCGTCGCATGGCCGATTTTCCCGGTATGTAGCGCGGCCAACAAAGCTGTATCGTCAATCAAAGGCCCGCGACCCGGGTTAACAATCACAGCGCCGTGCGGCATCTGCGCCAGCGTTTCCGCGTGAAACAGGTCAGTCGTCGCGGGCGTGTCGGGCAGCAACAAAACTGCGATCTCAGCCCGCTCGAGCGCTGCGGCCAAGCCATCGTCGCCGGCGAAGCAGCTTACACCGTCGATCCGTTTCTCAGACCGCGCCCAACCGCTCACGTTGAAACCCAGCCCGACCAAAGCCTCCGCAACAGCGCGGCCCAATGCCCCCAAGCCAAACACCACGACATTGCGGTCCCGCGCCAATGGAGGAACTTCGCCGTTCCGCCATATGCCGTCCTGCCCATGGATATGCACATCCATACCCAGATGGTGGCGCAGCACATGGCCCACGCACCATTCGACCATGCCGTCGGTCAGGCCGCTGTCGACCATACGGGCGAGGGGAACGCGCAAGGTCTCGTTGCCCACGACCTGCTCCACCCCGGCCCACAGGTTCAACACGGCTTTCAGCCGCGTGTAGGGGGTGAAGTCCTGAACTTCCGAATTCGGAGCATAGACAATGTAGTCCACTGTCTCGGGCGCGGCTTGTAACACCAAACCACTGTCCGACACACCGGCTTTTGCCAATGCAGTCCGCAAGGGGGCCTCGTAGGTGGCCCACCGCTCAGGCCGGGCGGCGAACAGAATTACAGGATCTGACATGGCTTTCCTATCGGGCGCGGTGGACGTGTGCCGATTGCACCAAACCAAAGGCCACCATCAAGACCAACATGGCCGATCCGCCATAACTGACCAGTGGAAGCGGCACACCCACAACCGGGGCAAGGCCCATGACCATTGCCATGTTCAGCGCGAAGTAGAGGAAGAAGGTCACGGCCACACCCATCACCACAAGTGAGGCGTAGCGTTCGCGCGCCATCAACGCGGTGGCAATGCAGAAGACAAGGATCAGCACGTAAAGCAGCAGCAAGGAAGCCGCGCCGACGAACCCAAACTCTTCCGCCAATGTGGGGAAGATAAAGTCAGTATGGCTTTCTGGCAGGAAGTCGCCCCGGATCTGCGTGCCCTGCATGAAGCCACGCCCCGTCCACCCGCCAGACCCAAGCGCGATCTGGCTTTGCGTGATGTGATAGCCCTCCCCCAATGGATCGCGGGTTGGGTCCAGAAACGTGTCGATACGCGAATACTGATAGTCCGCCAACAAGGCCCAATCCGTGCCGCGACTTGCAAACACGGCTGTCACCGCGCCGATCCCGAGCCCGATGACAGAAGCGAAGTAGAGCCAATGCACGCCGGCCAGAAAGATCACCGCACCGCCGCCCAACAGGATCAGAAGCGAGGTGCCGAGGTCGGGTTGGATGAATGTAAGGCCAACGGGCAAACCGATGATCAGAAGCGGGATGATGACGTAAAGCGGGTTGGAGACCTTCTCCAGATCCAGCCAATCATAGTAGGCGGCCAGCATCATTACGACCGTGATCTTGGCCACCTCGGACGGTTGCAACCGCATGAACCCAAGGTCGATCCAGCGTTGCGCGCCGCCGAAGGTGGAGCCGAAGAATTCCACATACAGCAGAAGCAAGATGGATATGATATAGGCCAGCACAGACATGTTGCGCCAGAACCAGATCGGCACCAACGCCACGATGATCATAGCGCAGAAGCCAAGGGCAAAGCGCTGCATCTGCGTCTCGGCCCAGGGGCTGAAGGAACCGCCCGCGACGGAGTAGAGCATCAGGAAACCGACACACGCCACCGAGATCAGCAATAGCGCCAGCGCCCAGTTCAGGTGCAGGATCTTCTGCCAGCCGGTCGGGGCTGATTTGACGTTGTATTCGAGAAAGCTCATGCGCCTTGCTCCTCCCGGCCCGGCGTGCGGCCTGATGGTTGCGGCGGGGCCTCAAAAATCGGCAGGGTGCGGTGCATCTCTTCAATGCCGCGTCGCTGGCTGACGGGGTAAAGCTCGGACGGTGGCACATCGCCCACCTGAGCGCGTAGTAGGATGTCACGCCCAATGGGGGCTGCCGCGACTGATCCGCCGCCGCCATGTTCCACGATAACGGCGGCCGCATAGCGCGGATTGTCGTAAGGCGCGAAGCCTACGTAAAGCGCATGGTCGCGCCGTTCCCACGGCAGGTCCTCATTGCGGATCACACCCGCCGCACGTTCAGCTGCGGTGATGTTGCGGACCTGGCTGGTGCCGGTCTTGCCCGCGATCGTGTATTCCTCACCCATCGTTCGGCTGCGGTAGGCCGTGCCCCGGCTGTGGTTGTTCACCCGCCACATGCCTTGGTGGATCAGCGCCAGATGTTCTGGATCAACGCCCAGATCCTCCGGGTCAGGCCGCGCCTCCGGCACGCCATCTACCGAACGGATGAGGTTCGGGATCAGGGTCTTGCCGCTCGCCAGTCGCGCGGTCATCACCGCCAGATGTAGCGGCGACGACAGGACAAAACCTTGCCCGATGGACGCATTCAGCGTGTCACCCACCACCCAATCCTGTTCGAACCGGCGGCGCTTCCATTCCATTGTGGGTGCCAGCCCCTCGGCAATGCCGCTCATGGGCAGGTCATGGCGGATGCCGCAACCAAGTCGCCGCGCCATGGCCGAGATATTCTCGATCCCCACGCGCTGCGCGAGTTCGTAGTAGTAGACGTCGCAGGATTGGCTGAGGCTCTCGATCAGATTCATCCGGCCATGCCCGCCGCGCCGCCAGCAGTGGAAGCGACGATTGCCGATTTCCATATGGCCAGGGCAGGCAACCGTCTCATCTGGCGTGATGAAGCCACCTTCCAGTGCGGCAAGGGCGACCACCATCTTGTAGGTCGAACCAGGCGGATAAAGACCCTGCGTCGCCTTGTTGGCCAGCGGCCGGTAGGGGTCTTCGTTCAGCCCCGTCCATTGCGTGGTGGAGATGCCGCGCACGAACAGGTTTGGATCGAAGGTAGGGGCGGAGGCCACGGCGAGCACATCGCCATTGGTGCAATCCATGATGACCGCACCGGCGCTTTCGCCATGCATCCGTGCTTCAACATAGTTCTGTAGACCCGCATCGACGGTTAGCTGAACATCGCTTCCGGGGGTTGCGGGATCACGATCCAACTCGCGCATCACCCGGCCAGAGGCGTTGACCTCCACCCTGCTGGTGCCTGCACTGCCCCGTAGCATGCCCTCGGCCTTGTCCTCGACGTTGTAGCGGCCAACCTGAAAGTCGGGGATCTGAAGGACCGGGTCGGTATCGCCGGTTTGTTCCAGATACCAATCGCTAACGGGCCCAACATAGCCCACGACATGGGCGAAGTCCGCGCCGAGCGGGTAGACACGGGAAAGGCCCACTTCGGGGTTCACGCCGGGTAGGGCAGGGGCGTTGACGGCCACAGCCGAAAGCTCCTCCCAACTCAAGCGGTCGGCAATGGTCACGGGTACGAAGGAAGGGCGGCGGCGGATTTCCTCGCGCGCGCGCTCCAGCGACACGAGGTCGAGGTTCACCAGACGCGCAACCTCATCCAGCACGGCATCCACATCGCCCGCGTCTTCGCGCACAATCGTAATGCGGTAATTCTGCTCATTGCCCGCGAGCAGCACCCCGCGCCTGTCAAAAATCAGGCCACGGGCGGGCGGCAAAAGGCGCAAGTTGATGCGGTTCTCTTCGGCCAGAAGGCGGAAGTCATCGGCGCGTTCCACCTGCAAATATCGCATCCGGCCCGCCAGCACGCCACCGGTGCCAATGAACAAGCCACCCACAATCAGGCTTCGCCGCGTGATTGTGCGGACGCTTTCCTCGATTTCACGTTGGGTGCGTTTCATGGGCGGCAGACAGGTTACAAGGCTTCAAGCTCGGTCGGGCCGAGCTTACGCAAGCCGAAGACAAATTTCGAGACGGCGACGACGATTGGATAGATCACAATCGTGACGATCCCCTGAAGCAACGTAAGCCCGAGCGGATCGAGATCCACCAGCAGGATCCATAAAACCAGCCGATTGAGCAAAACCATGCCCATGATCGCACCGGCCACGACCCCCCATTCTACAAGAAACGGAAATTCAGCCATCGTCAGCCGCCGCGTCCGGATGCTCTCGGATGCCAGAATTATCAGCAACGTCCATAGCCCAGGTGGCCGCTGGAAGAGAAAATCAGCCAAAAGAAACACGACGAGCAGCATTCCCAATGGAACGACCGCCGGTTGTCGGATCATCCAGGCGAAGGTCAATGCCAAGAGCAGGTCCGGCGGCGGGAGCGATCCGAAGAATCGACTGATCGAGATGCGAATGATGTCGCCGAATGAGGGGATAGCCGGTGCTTCCGGCGGGACATAACTTTGGTCGATCGGAATCAATCGCAGGGTTATGATGGTCAGTGCCAGCACCAGAAACATCAACCGATAGCGCCAAATATGGCGGGCGGACAGCGCGCTCATATCAGTTGTCCTCAGACGGCACAGCCTCGGCCCTGGCGGACGGGTCAGGAACCAGAATGCCCTCGTCGTCGAGCATCATGCCTGCGGGTGGCCATGGCGGACCAATCAGGTCAGCCGGATCATCCAGTGTTGTTCCGGGATGGCTGCGCATGACACGCAAGAAATTCAGCCGCTGCAAATCCGCCGAAAGGCGCGCGCGTAGCAATCTGTCTGACGTAAATACAACCTGCCCAACCAACAGGCCCGGCGGGAAAAGCCCGCCATCGCCGCTTGTCACGATCCGGTCGCCGGCCGCGATATCTTCTGGGTCTTCCACGAAATCCAGCACCGGATTAGCCGAATTGTCCCCCATCAACAGCGCTTGTTGCCCACTTGGCAGGATCGTCACAGGGATGCGGCTTGCGGCATCGGTCAGCAGCATCACGCGCGCGGTCGAGTCGCCCACGCCTGAGATGCGCCCAACCACGCCTAAGCCGTCCATCGTGGCCCATCCGTCCAAAATCCCGTCCCGCGCGCCCACATTCAGCAAGACTGAACGCCGGAAGGGCGACCCACTGTCAGCCAGCACGATGCCCGTCACAAATGTCAGCTCGGGGTCCAGTTGCACGCGGTTCAAATCCAGAAGGCGCGCGTTTTCCTGCTCCAACTGCAACGCCGCCTCGCGCCAGGCGCGCATCTGCTGCAATTCGCGTCGAAGCTCTTGATTTTGCTCGAACAACCGGGCGTAACTTTGGAAGTCTTCCGCCATCCGCGCGATGCCGGTGATTGGGGCCATGGCCCATTCCATGTTGGGAACATAGCGGTCCACGATGGCCGAGCGGATACGCTCCATCCGTGGGTTGTCGATCCGCCAGATCAGAACAAGCGAGACGAGCAACAGAACCAGCACCGCCAACAGCAAGCGCCGGACGGGTCGTGTAACGGAATCGTCGTAACTTTCCCGGGCCAATAGGTGCCTCTCGGGTCTGGACGCGGTTTAGCTGTCGTAATCTATCGCATGACGCAGGAGATTCTCATACTCCAACGCCTTGCCAGTGCCGAGAGCCACGCAGTTCAGGCTTTCGTCCGCCACGCTGATGGCAAGTCCGGTTTGTTCCCGCAGCGCCAGATCAAGCTCACCCAGCAGCGCGCCGCCGCCGGTCAGCATGACACCACGGTCCACGATGTCCGCCGCCAGATCGGGCGGAGTTGCCTCAAGCGCCCCCATCACGGCCTCGCAAATCTGCTGCACCGGTTCGGCCAGCGCTTCGGCGACCTGAGCCTGACTGATCTCGGTTTCCTTGGGCACACCGTTCAACAGGTCCCGCCCGCGAATGCGCATCGACGCGCCGCGTCCATCGTCGGGCATCCTTGCGGTGCCGATGGAGGTCTTAATCCGTTCTGCCGTTGCTTCTCCGATCAACAGGTTATGCTGCCGCCGCAGGTAAGAGATGATCGCCTCATCCATCCGGTCGCCACCCACGCGGACAGACCGCGCGTAGACGATATCGGCCAGCGACAGAACGGCCACCTCGGTTGTACCACCGCCGATGTCCACAACCATCGACCCCGTCGGATCGGTAATCGGCATGCCCGCCCCAATCGCCGCCGCGATTGGTTCCGCAATCAGGCCCGCCTTCCGTGCACCGGCTCCCAGCACCGACTGCCGAATGGCGCGCTTTTCGACGGGCGTAGCACCATGGGGCACACAAACAATGATCTTGGGCTTCGAGAACGTCGTGCGCTTGTGGACCTTGCGGATGAAGTGCTTGATCATCTCTTCGGCCACATCAAAGTCGGCAATCACACCGTCGCGCATCGGCCGGATTGCCTGAATGCTTCCGGGCGTCCGTCCCAGCATCAGTTTTGCGTCTTCTCCAAAGGCCAGCGCCTTCTTCACGCCGTCCTTGACCTGATAGGCCACCACCGACGGCTCATTCAGGATCACACCGCGGCCACGCACGTAGACCAGCGTATTCGCCGTGCCGAGGTCGATCGCCATGTCGGAGGAGAAAAGGTTGCCAAGAAATCCGGCCATATGGACGCGTCCGTTCGTCAATTCAAAAAGGGGCCTCCCCTTCACGAGGACGCCCACCAGAGACTCGGCATATAGACGTTAGGGGGGCTATGCGGCAAGGGGTGGGGGGTAAGGTGATCGGCGGAGGGGTGCCGGCAGTTCGGCACGCCTCCTCACTGTTTGAATTTAGCCGACGTCCTTGTAGCTCACTTCCTTCACATCCCCGCCGGTCTTTTCCCGCCGCACGATCAACCGGTTGAGCGCGTTCACATAGGCCTTTACGCTCGCCACCACCGTGTCGGTATCTGCCGACTGGCCCGTAGCGATGCGCCCGTCTTCCTCGACTCGCACGGTCACGGTGGCCTGTGCATCCATGCCCTCGGTCACGGCGCTCACCTGATAAAGCTGCAAGGACGCCTCGTTCGGGAACAGCGCTTTGACCGCGTTGAACGCCGCGTCGACCGGTCCGTCGCCCTGCGCGGTCGCCTGCATATCCTCATCGCCGACCCTCAACGTCAGATCCGCCGATTGCGGCGCTTCCGTCCCGCAGATCACGCGCAGGAACTTGACCTCCAGATGGCCCTCACCGTCCGAGCCCGCATCCGTCACCAGCGCGATCAGATCGTCGTCAAAAACCTCTTTCTTCCGATCCGCCAGCGCCTTGAACCGCACGAACAGATCATTCAGCTGATTGTCGGCCATGTCATAGCCCAGATCCTTCAGCTTGGACCGCAACGCCGCCCGCCCCGAATGCTTGCCCATGACGATATTCGTCTCGGTAAGGCCCACATCCTCGGGTCGCATGATCTCGAATGTATCGGCGCTTTTCAGCATGCCGTCCTGGTGGATGCCGCTCTCATGCGCGAAGGCGTTTTTGCCGACGATGGCCTTGTTGGGCTGCACGTTAAAGCCCGAGACGGTGGCGACCCGGCGGCTCAGATGC
This sequence comes from Gymnodinialimonas sp. 202GB13-11, assembly GCF_040932485.1. Lineage (NCBI taxonomy): Bacteria > Pseudomonadati > Pseudomonadota > Alphaproteobacteria > Rhodobacterales > Paracoccaceae > Gymnodinialimonas > Gymnodinialimonas hymeniacidonis. The sequence continues at coordinate 212,820 of NZ_JBFRBH010000001.1, forward strand.
ATGATCTTGGTCGAGTCGATGCCCGTCGTATACGGCATGATGTCGTGGCGGACCTTCATGGCCATCACGACCTCTTCCAACGCCGTATTGCCCGCCCGTTCGCCCAACCCGTTGATCGTGCATTCAATCTGTCGCGCACCACCGGCCACGGCGGCCAAAGAGTTTGCCGTCGCCATGCCCAGATCGTTGTGGCAATGGGTGGCGAAGATGATCTCATCGGCGCCGGGGACCTCTACGATCAAGCGCCGGATCAGGTCGGCGCTTTCCACAGGCGCCGTATAGCCGCAGGTGTCGGGGATGTTGATTGTGGTCGCACCGGCCTTGATCGCGATTTCCACGACCCGGGCCAGATAATCCCACTCGGTCCGCGTCGCATCCATCGGCGACCACTGGACGTTGTCACACAGGTTCCGCGCATGCGTGACCGTCTCGTGAATACGATCCGCCATCTCGTCCATCGTCAGGTTCGGGATCGCCCGGTGCTGGGGCGAGGTGCCGATGAACGTATGGATGCGGGGGGATTTCGCGTGTTTCACAGCTTCCCAAGCGCGGTCGATATCCTTGAAGTTCGCACGCGCCAGGCCGCAGATCGTGGAGTTCACGGCATTCTTGGCGATCTCGGAAACGGCGGCAAAGTCACCCTCCGAGGCAATCGGGAACCCCGCCTCGATAATATCCACGCCCATCTCGTCGAGCAGGCCGGCAATCTCCAGCTTCTCGTCATGGCTCATGGTGGCGCCGGGCGACTGCTCGCCGTCCCGCAAGGTGGTGTCAAAAATCAATACGCGATTGTCGGTCATCTCTTCATATCCTTAGGCTTGAGTGTGTCTCTCCGGCGCTGTCCTCCCCTGAGCGGTCGCGCCGAATGGCACGCTCAGAGGCGGCTAAGGAGAAGAAGGCCAAGCAGGGCGGCACGCGGACGATCCGCGGACAAAAGGATATGAGGCTGCTTGGTCAACATGCGCCGCACGATACACCGGAAATCGCAAATGAAAAGGGCAAAGCGTGCCCGGCAGGGTCACACCCACGTCCGCGCCTCTTCCCGCTCCGGCCCTTCCAGGTGCGGTACCGCATTGAAGCTGGTCAGGAACGTCCCACCCTCGACCACACGGAACCGATGCACGGAGGAGTTGAAGATCGGCAGCAGCACCTGCGCCAGCCGGTCCATGTCCAGCCCCAGCGCAATTCTCAGCGACATCGCGATCACCCCGCCAGAGGTCACGCACAACACCCGCCGCCCCGGCGTGGCAGCCTCCGCCAGAACCGTCGCGATCCGCGCCTCGAACTCCGCAAAGGGTTCAGACCCATTGATCTCCTGCGCGTGCCACGCCTTCAGCGTCTGCGGGATGTGATCCGCGAAATCCTGCTGCGTGGCTGGAATCGGCATCCCATGGGTGATCTCCATATCGCGGGCCAGTGCGAAGTAATCCAACTCGTTCAACCGCGCATCGGCCTGCGCTGCTGCGACGCCGATCCCCTCCGCCGTCTCACGATGCCGCCGCATCGTGCCGCGATAGACCTTATCGAACTGGGCTTCCTGTTTGGAAAACCATTCGCCCAACCAACGCGCCTGGTGATGCCCAAGCGGCGAGAGCCGATCATATTCTTCTTCCGTGGTCGCCCCGGAATTCGCTTGTCCATGACGGACAAGGATCAATTCACCCATTTCGCGTCTCCTTCAGTGCCCCGTCTAACGCGACAGGCGCTTGACGCAAGACGGGTCTGCCTTACCTGCACCCGCCATGATCAATGCACTTGTTATCGGAGCGTCCGGCGGGATCGGACAGGCCATGGTGGCCGAGATGCGCGCCCGCGGCGGGAACGTCACTGGGCTCTCCCGCTCCGTCGATGGGCTCGACATCACCAAAGCGGAAACGGTCGATGCAATCCTTGGCGCGCTCAACGGCCCGTTCCAGACTGTCTTCGTGGCAACGGGCATCCTCGCCGCAGCAGGGCATGCCCCCGAAAAACAACTCTCCGCCATCGATCCTCTGGCCATGGCCGAGGTCTTTGCCGTCAACACCATCGGCACCGCCAACATCCTGCGCCATCTGCCCCGCTTGCTGCCCAAGCAAGGCCGCTCGGTCAGCGCGGTTCTCACCGCCCGGGTGGGCTCCATCGGTGACAATCGCATCGGCGGTTGGCACAGCTACCGCGCGTCCAAAGCCGCGGCGAATATGCTCGTCCACGGCGCGGCCGTCGAACTGGGCCGGACCCACAAAGATGCCATCGCGGTCGCCTTGCATCCCGGCACCGTTGCCACGCCCTTCACCGCCGACTACGCCGGAACCCACAAAACCGTGCCGGCGGATGAGACCGCAAAGCTGCTCTGCGACGTGATGGAGCGCCTTCAGCCGTTCCAAACCGGCGGCTTCTACGACTATTCCGGTGCGGAGGTGCCCTGGTGAAACCCCGTATCGTCCTGATCCTCGGCGACCAACTGTCGCCCGATATTGCCGCGCTGCGCGAAGCGGACAAAGACCGTGACATCATCCTGATGGCGGAGGTGGCGGATGAGGCGGCTTACGTCCCCCACCACCCCAAGAAAATCGCGTTCATCTTCGCCGCCATGCGCAAATTCGCAGCCTCGCTTGAGGCCGACGGCTGGCAGGTCCGCTACACCAAGCTGGACGACCGTGAGAACGCCAACTCGATCCCCGGCGAAATCCTCCGCGCCTGCGAGGAGGCTTCAGCCGAGGAGTGCCTGACAACCGAACCCGGCGAATTCCGTCTGATCGAAGCGCTCGAAGAGATGCCGATCCCCGTCCACATTTTCCCCGACGACCGCTTCCTCTGTTCCCATGCCGAATTCGAAGCATGGGCCGAGGGCCGGAAAGAACTGCGGATGGAATGGTTCTACCGTGAAATGCGCCGCAAGACGGGCCTCTTGATGGATGGCGACAAACCCGAAGGTGGCAAATGGAACTACGACCACGACAACCGCAAACCGCCCCCCGGTGGTGTGGACGCGGCCCCGATGCAATTCACGCCCGATGAGACGGTGGAAGAGGTTTTGGCGCTGGTCAAATCCCGCTTCGACAACAACTTTGGCACGCTCAAACCCTTCTGGTTCGCCACCGACACCACCCAGGCCCGCCGCGCGCTGAGCCATTTCATCAAGACGGCCCTGCCGCAATTCGGCGACTTTCAGGACGCGATGATGGTGGGGGAACGGTTCCTCTACCACTCGATCCTGTCCATGTACCTCAACGCCGGCCTCCTTACTTGGCAGGAGATATGCGACGCCGCTGAGGACGCCTACACATTCGGCCACGCCCCTCTCAACGCCGTCGAAGGCTTCATCCGCCAGATCATCGGCTGGCGCGAATACATGCGCGGCATCTACTTCCGTGAAGGCCCCGACTACACGCGCCGCAACACGCTCAATCACCAGCGCAAACTGCCCGCCTTCTACTGGGACACGGACACGAAGATGACCTGCCTCAGCGAGGCCATTACCCAAACCCGCGACGAAGCCTACGCACACCACATCCAACGCCTCATGGTCACCGGCAATTTCGCCCTTCTGGCAGGGATCGACCCCCACGAGGTCCACGAATGGTATCTCGCCGTCTACGCCGACGCCTACGAATGGGTCGAAGCGCCCAATGTCATCGGGATGAGCCAGTTTGCCGATGGCGGTATCGTCGGCTCAAAACCTTACGTCTCGGGCGGCAATTACATCAACAAGATGTCCGATTACTGCAAAACTTGCCAATACGACGTGAAGGTCAAAACGGGGGAGGGGGCCTGCCCCTTCAACTACCTCTACTGGGCCTTCCTCGACCGCCACAAGGACCGCTTCGGCAAGAACCCCCGCATGGCGCAGATGTACCGGACCTGGATGCGCATGTCGGAGGAAAAACGCGCCGACACCCTGCAATCGGCCGAGGATTTTCTGGCAAGGCTTTCCGCAGGTGACCGGGTCTGAGTGGCAGGTTAGGCAGGGGCATGACCCGCTCCCTTCCATTGCGCCGTGCAGTCTTTCTTGGTCTTTTTGGCTTCGCGGCGGCGCCCGCTTACGCTCAGAACATCCGCCCTCTCGGTGATGATCTGATCTTGAATGTCCCCCCCGGCTTCGAAGCATTCGAACAGCCCGGTCGCATCGAGTTGGAGCAAACCAGAGCACTGCGTACACCGCTTTCGATCTGGATATCCGCAAGCGAGCCCGTCGCCCTGCATTCCCGGCTGATCCATGGGCGCTATGGCGACATACGCTACACGGTTGAGGCGCAGGAAATGGACGGCTCCGGCGGAGATTTCTACGAACTCCGCGCACGGCGCATCCTGCCCGACGGTCGCGAGGTCGGGCTGCTGGCCTATCGCCAAAGCGAAAGACGCCCTGATTTTTCCGTGGCGCTGGATGTGCTAGCCTCGGTCCAACTCCGCGATCCTTCATGAGGGTGCACCATGGCCAAAGCCGACAACAAAACGACCGCCACCGAGGCCGATGTCACCGCCTTCCTTGAGGCGGTCGAGCACCGCACACGCCGCGCCGATGCGCTGGCCCTCGACGCGCTTTTCCGGGAAGTTACCGGCTTCACGCCCCGCATGTGGGGGCCGACCATCGTGGGATACGGACGCTACGACTACGTCTATGACAGCGGGCGGGAGGGGTCATTCCTCGCCACAGGGTTCAGCCCACGCAAAGCAAATCTGTCAATCTACATCATGCCTGGCTATCAGGACTATTCCGAGATCCTCTCCCGCCTTGGCAAGCACAAGATGGGAAAATCCTGTTTGTACATTAACAAACTGGCCGACGTAGACACCGGCGTTCTGGAGGAATTGGTGCGCACCGGGTTAATCGACCTAGACGCCAAATGGGCGGTTAACCCTGCCTGAGCAGCACGGCCCTACCCTGGTGCACTCTCACGTCTCACAAGGGCTCAACTCGCCTCGGCCCATATCCCGGCATCGTCTTGACCCAAAGGCGATTGCGGGTTGCCCGATAAAACACGCCCGGGCACTTCCATGCGAAACCGTGCCCCCGGTAGGCCCTCTTGTTCCAATGCAGGGCGCACCTCCAAAGTGCCCCCACGGCTTTTCAGCAATTGGTACACGGACCGCAGGCCAAAGCCATGGTTTCCGTCACGGCGTTCCCCTTCGGCGCTAAGATCCCGCAGCTGCGTTCCTTTCGGAAGGCCAGGTCCGTCGTCGGCCACTTCAAGGATCAACAGGCCGCGCACGACATCCTCACTCAACCGTACGCAAATCCGTTCACCCGCGAACCGCGCTGCATTCGCCATCAGATTGCGAAGGCCCATCTGCACCACAACGGCGTCGCACTCGATGCTCGCGTCCGGCACGTCAATCTCCAGCGTCATTTCCGGGTCGACCATCGCCGCAATGTCATTGGCAAGGCGTCCCAACTCCACCTCGGTCGGGCGGGAGACATCGCCGCTGAACTCCCGGCTACGCGCAAGCGTGCTGCCGATCTGCTCAAGTGCCTCGTCCACGGTTTTGGAGATCAGATGGAGTAATTCCACCTTCCCGTCCCCCATGTCGTCGAACCCGTCCAGAACCAGATCAACAAGGCTCGACACCGTCGCCAGCGGACTGCGGGCATCATGGGCCGCCATGGTCGAGAACAATTGCAATTCGTCGAACCGCGCCGCCATCTCCGACACTGCTTCCGCGGCGGCGAATTCGCGTTCTTTCGCCTCCGTTGTCGGAACGGCAATCCCCAGCACAACACGGCCACCAAAGCCTGTGGGTTTTGACAAGGTCGTTTGCCACCAGGTCTCGCGACCCTCAATCATCAGGCATTCTTCGTACGATACTGGTTTGTCCCCATCCAGACAGGCGCGATAATTCCCGGTCAGCTGTGCCGCCATGCGTGCGGGAAAAATCTCTTCCGCTGAGCGCCCCGCAAAGATGGAGGATGGAACCCCAGCAACGCGCCCCAGCGTTTCATTCGCGCGCACGAATTCAAGCCGAGCATCATCATGCTCCACAAGGATAAACATCGGCAGATCAACGCCATCAATCCACTGAACAAGGCGCCTGAGGGCCGCTTCATCAGGAGTTGCGTCTTTAGGGGGCATGCCGTTTTCCTCAAGCGTAGACGACCAATCTACATGGCCGCTCTCGCCCTCGTGCTAGACAATCAAAATTAATAAGTGGTTTCTTTCTGGCCTATTCCCACCAGGGATCAACGCGGGCGATGTCATCGTCGGACCAGCCGAAATGATGTGCGAATTCGTGGATCAGAACGTGCGTCACCAACTCATTCAGCGTGACGTTCCCCCGGTCCACCCATTCATCCAAGATAGCGCGTCGGAACAGCCAGATCGTGTCCGGCCCCTCGGGTTGATCCATCACCGATTTCTGGGTTAGCGGGATGCCGTCATACAGGCCCGTCAGCTCTAACGGGTCTTCCATCTCCAACTCGGACAGCATAGCCGGATCGGCAACATCCTCGACCCGGATCACAACGCTTGCGGCAGGCCCCTTCCATGGCTCTGCCAACGCATCGCGCGCGGCATAAGCCATCTCTTCCATCTGGGCGAAGCTTGGGGCGGTCTGATCGGCATAGTCCATCCCCCCGATATGGACAAAACGCCCGCCCCGTGAAAGAGGAAGGGCCGCAATCCGCATCTGAGGCCGCCCATGTCCGTCACCACCCGTTTCGCCCCGTCGCCCACCGGATATCTCCATGTCGGCAACCTGCGCACGGCTCTGTTCAACTTCCTGATCGCGAAGAAGGCGGGCGGAACATTCATCCTGCGTCTCGACGACACGGACCCGGAGCGTTCGACCCAAGAATTCGCTGACGCTATCCAGCGCGATCTGGAATGGCTCGGGATCGAATGGGATCAGCTTGAAAAGCAGTCAGACAGGTTTGACCGCTACGCCGCGGCTGCCGATGAACTGCGCGAAAAGGGCCGGTTCTATGAGGCTTGGGAAACGCCAACGGAGCTCGACCTCAAGCGCAAGAAGCAGCTGAACATGGGTCAGCCGCCCGTCTATGACCGCGCGGCGCTGAACCTGTCGGACGACGAGAAGGCCGCCCTGCGCGCGGACCGTGGCGACGGTGTCTGGCGCTTCAAGCTGGACCATGAGCGTATCGAATGGACCGACGGCATCCTTGGGGATCTGAGCATCGATGCGGCCTCTGTCTCCGACCCCGTCCTGATCCGCGCCGATGGCCAGGTGCTTTATACGATTGCCTCTGTGGTCGACGACACCGACATGGGCGTGACCCATGTTGTCCGTGGCTCCGACCACGTCACCAACACGGCCACGCAGATCCAGATCATGGACGCTCTCGGCAAAACCGCGCCTTCATTTGCCCACCATTCCCTTCTGACCGGCCCGCAGGGCGAGGCGCTCTCCAAACGTCTCGGCACGCTTGCGCTGCGCGATCTGCGCGAACAGGGGATGGAGCCTATGGCGCTCCTCTCGCACATGGCGCGCATCGGCTCGTCGCAGCCAGTTGAACTGGTCGAGAGCATCGATGAACTGGCCGAAGGTTTCGACCTCAACCATTTCGGCTCCGCGCCGACCAAGTTCGACGTCGACGATCTCTGGCCGCTGACTGCCCGCATCCTGCACGAAACGCCATATGACGCCGTCGCCGATGACATCGCCGCCCTCGGCGTGCCATCCGACCTCGCACCGACCTTTTGGGATGTCGCCCGTGCCAACATCACCCGTAAGTCCGAGATGGCCGAGTGGTGGAGCCTTTTCCGCGATGGTGCCACGCCCCTCGTCGATGACGAAGACCGCGACTTCATCGCGCAAGCCTTCGCCATGCTACCGGACGCACCCTACGACGCCGACACTTGGTCGAACTGGACCGGCGCAGTGAAGGAAGCGACCGGCCGCAAAGGCAAGGGCCTCTTCATGCCGCTGCGTAAGGCCGTCACAGGGCGCGAGCGCGGGCCGGAGATGGCCGATGTAATGCGCCTGCTGCAGACCAAGCCAAGCCTCTGAGGGCGCAGCCCTGACAAAATCGTGAAATGCAGGAGAACCGGAAGGCGACAAATCCGGATGGCTGCCGTAGGGTCATGCGCGGAACGAACCCCTTCGGAGCCCCTTCAAATGAAACACCTTTTCCCTCTTCTTACCATTGCATGCCTCGCCGTCCCGTCCCTTGCCTCCGCCCAACAGGCGATTGAGGCCGGCCCGATCTGGAACCAGCAGCACGCTAATCAGGTCTGCCCGGCCATCGCAGCGTCCCAGGGCGGCACATGGACCGGCCATTGGTGGACGACCGTGCCGAACGAAATGTCAGTCTGCCAGATCAGCATCCCGCAACCTGCCCGCGCGGTCGAGGCGGGTCCGATCTGGAACCAGCAGCACGCCAATCAGGTCTGCCCGGCCATTGCGGCCTCCCAAGGCGGCGAGTGGACCGGCCATTGGTGGACAACCATCCCCAGCGAGATGTCGGTCTGCCAGATCCGCTAAGCCCCTAGAAAACCTCTGGCGATTGGAGCGCACCCGTGCCACCAATCGCCCATGGCCCAGTCGCAAGCCGTCTTCCTCGAAGGATCCCTCTTTCGCCACATCACGGTGATGTCGCTGACATCGTCGCTGGGGCTGATGGCCGTCTTCCTCGTCGATTTCGTCGACATGATCTTCATCTCTATGCTCGGGAAGGAAGAACTTGCCGCTGCCGTGGGTTACGCTGGCGCAATCCTGTTCTTCACCTCCTCCTTCGGCATCGGTATGGCGATCGCGGGCGGGGCCCTTGTGGCCCGAGCCCTTGGGGCAGGGGATGAGGCGCTGGCCAAACGCCGCGCGGGCACGACGCTCACCTACGGCGTGATCTTCGGGGCCATCTTTGCGGCAATCGTCTGGGTCTACGTCCCCACCTTCGTGGCGCTTCTTGGCGCATCCGAGACGACGCAGCCCCTCGCTACCTCCTATCTGCGCATCATCGTCCCCTCCCTACCGCTCCTGCTGGTGGGCATGGTCGGCGGCGCGATCCTGCGCGCCCATGGCGATGCGCGCCGCGCCATGATGGTCACGATCTGGGGCGGCGTGGTGAACGCGGTCCTCGATCCCATTTTGATCTTCGGCCTCGATCTCGAACTTACGGGGGCCGCTATCGCGTCGGTCTGCGCGCGCATCGCGATTTGTGTCATGGCCATTATCCCGATCATCCGCCACCACGGCGGCTTTGACCGCCCGGCATTGCCCGACCTCCGCCTGGACCTCACCCCGATCCTCGCGCTGGCTGGCCCCGCCGTCGCCACCCAACTCGCCACACCAGTGGGCCAGGCCTATGTCACCCGTGCCATGGCCGAATTTGGCGAGGAAGCCGTCGCGGGCATGGCCATCGTGGGTCGCCTGACACCGGTAGCCTTCGGCATCCTCTTCGCGCTCTCCGGTGCCGTCGGCCCCATCGTCGGCCAGAATTTCGGCGCGGGTCAGCACGACCGCGTCAAGCGCACCTATACCGAGGCGCTACTTTTCTGCGGCATCGTCGTTGTTCTGATCTCGGCCATCCTCTTCGGCCTGCGCGGCCCGATTGCGGCGCTTTTCGAGGCGACAGGCACCGCGCGCGAACTCGTTTTTCTGTTCTGCGGCCCGCTGGCGCTTCTATTCTTCTTCAACGGCATGATCTTCGTGTCCAACGCCAGCTTCAACAATCTTGGCCATCCCTACCAATCGACCGCTGTGAATTGGGGACGTCACACGCTTGGCACGATCCCATTCGTGATACTCTTCTCCATGTGGTTCGGCGCTGCGGGCGTGCTGATCGGACAGGCCGTGGGCGGGGTTCTCTTCGGCCTTCTATCCTTCATCCTCGTCCGCCGGATCATGGCGCAGGAAGCGGCTCCGCAACCGCGCGAGCCCTTTGCCCGCGAGGGTCGTCTCCACGCGCTCTTCCACATGCGCCGCTAAAAAACTTCGGAACCATTTCCACCCCCGGTTGTTCTCTCCCCAAGACACACAAACCGGAGGGAAGACCAATGGAATATGGCATTATCGGCTTGATCGTTCTGATCGCCAACATCTACGCACTGTTCAAAACCTGGACATCCGCTGCATCGACGGGCGCAAAACTCATCTGGACGCTCGTCATCCTGATCCTGCCGGTCCTGGGCTTCATCGCCTGGCTGATCGCAGGCCCCAAAGGCGGCAGCAGCGTCAACGTGTGACGCCAGCGAAGTCTAACTCACAGGGCCACCCCATGCGGGTGGCCTTTTTGTGTCACGGGGGGGGGCTACCCATACGCTCATCGGCAAAATCAGACCCCATTGCGTGTCCATCACCGGCCCATGCGCCTGAAACCCTGCCTTCTCATAGGCCCGGATCGCGCGGGTATTGCCTGGGTGCGGGTCGGTGGCTACGACCGGCACGCCATCCGAAAACATCCGCGCGACGCTCGACATGATGAACCCGCTGCCATGGCCTTTCCCAAGCCAGTCCGTTGGGCCGATGAACTGGTCGATCCCCCGCGCACCTTCGGGGAAGTGGCCGAAATGATGTTCGAACTCCCACCCTTTGACGGAATAGGTCTGCTGAAACGCGAACGGCGTGCCGTCGCATGACACCACGTTCAACGACAGGCGCGGGTCGTCCAAATCATCCGCATCGAAAACCGGCTCATCATCCCACCATTCCGCCACATGGGGGAGGGCTTGCCACGCGGTCAACATGGGCAGGTCGTCTAATGTGGCAGGGCGGAAACTGTAGTGCGCGGCGCTCACGCGTAGACCGTGCTCCAGCGTTCCACCAAAGCCTGCTGCAGGCGTTTGGCCGCACGGTTGTATGTGCGCGTCCCTTGCGGGCGCTCGCGTTGATCCTCGGGGATTGCGTCACGCCGGTCGAGATCGGCGCAGAAGATCGTGAAGGCCAAATCACGGCCCGACGGCGCGCGGGCATATCCCGCAAGTGTCGAGACGAAGTTGAGTGTGCCCGTCTTGGCGACAACCTCAACCGGATGATCCTCGATCACGTTCCCGTCGCCGTCGCGCATCGGGATATCTTTCATCAGATCTCGCAAGCGGCTGGTCGGCCCGGCGGCGATCAGCGCGCGGGTCATGTCCTGTGGCCGGATGCGGCTTCCGACACCGAGGCCGGAATGATCCACGAAATGGACATTCCGCGCGCCCATCCGGTCCGCCATCCACTGCGCCATGGCCGTACCCGATTCGGTCAGGCCAGCTGGTTGCGTGCCCCCAGCTTGCGTGGCCATCAGCCCCATCACTTCCGCCGTCAGGTTGGTCGACCAACGCATCATCCCGCGCAGAATATCCTCCAGGGGATCGGAGGAATGCTCGACCAGAACCAGCGCCGTATCGGGCGCGCTCCGTGCGTATTCGGGGGAGGGCAGGCGGACACCCTGTTCCGCCATCAGTGTCTGGAAAACTTCGGCCATGTAAGCGGCGGGTCGGCGCACCGGAAGCCAGCGCGCACCGGCATCACCCAAGGCACCGCGCGCGACGGTCCAGGCGTCGTGACTGTCGGCATCCGAATAGGTGTAAACGGGCGTCGTCCGCTCCGCGATCTGCATCCGCGCGACCTGCACAGCCGGGCGCAAACTGGCCGAACGCGCGTCCATCGAAATTGTGTAATCCTCACCCACCCGTTCCCACTCGAAATGGACGCGGTTGAAGTTCAGGTTCAGGGCCGAGATCGCCGGGTTATACCCCACATGCGGTAGCTGTGCAGGATCGATCTGCCAAATCTCGGGCAGGGCGCCGGTGGCCACCCGGAACCGCCCCGTCACCTCACGCACGCCCATTTCGGTCAGTTGGGCACACATTCCGGCCAGCGCATCGGTGTCGAAAATCGGGTCGCCCGAGCCCACAAGCCACAAGTCCCCATCCAGCCGTCCGTCCGCCAAAACCCCGTCCGAGACGATGCGCGTGCGGAACCGGTGCGCAGGCCCCACGCGGTCTAGCGCATAGGCGCACGTCACAGCCTTTGCGACCGAGGCAGGCGGCAGGGGATAGAGCGGATTGACCACCTCCAGCATCTCGCCCGTTGCGGCATCGGCCACGGCAAATCCCACGCGCCCGCCAAGGTTCGCATCGCGGATCAGATCGGCGGCTTCGGGGATCGTGCGGATCAGGAATCCGGTCGGGCGCAGCTGCGGTCTCAAGGACCTTTCAGGTGCGGCACCCCACGCGGCGGTCGCGGTGCTTGCAAGAAGCCCGCTGGCAAAGATCCGTCTGTTAATCATGGTTTCGTGTCGTTTGGCAGTTACTCACAGGATACCGCGCGGACGCAGCGGCGCTCAAGCCCCTGAAAGGACAGGTTATCGTGAATTCTCCGTTAGGGTTCCCTGCCTTGACCTTTGCGGATACCTCCCCATGCATGGACAAAAACACCCTCCGCGCATTGCCCCTCATGTTGCTCGCCATGGCGCTGATCCCGGCGGGTGATGCAGCCGGCAAGGTACTCACACAAGCGGGGGCTGCCCCGGTCTTTGTGGCGTGGAGTCGCTTTGCCCTTGGCGCGCTGATGATCGCGCCCTTCGCGCTCAACGCCCTCGCACCTCGACTCTTTCTCGACTGGCGCGTCTGGCTGCGCGCACTCTTCATCGTGGGCGGCATCACCTCGATCCTGACGGCACTCAGGACCGAGCCCATCGCCAACGTCTTCGGCGCATTCTTCGTAGGGCCCATCATCTCATGGCTCCTGTCTGTCTGGCTTTTGCGCGAACCGTTCTCGGCCCTCCGCCTTGGCCTGGTCTGCCTCGGGTTTGTTGGCGTCATCCTCGTCGTGAAACCGGGCTTCGGCATGACGCCCGGCCTCGGATTTGCGGTGCTCGCGGGGCTTTTCTATGGCGCCTACCTGGTGATGAGCCGCTGGATCGGCGGCATTGCACGTCCCCGCGCGTTACTCCTGTCGCAACTGGCCATTGGCGCGCTTGTCCTCGCGCCCCTCGGCCTCACCGCCATTCCGCCCCTAACACCAGAAATCGCGGGGCTGACCTTCGCCTCTGCCTTCTGCTCCATGGCCGGAAATTTCTTGCTCATCCTCGCCTATCGCCGGGCCGAGGCCAGCCGCATGGCGCCCTTTGTCTACACCCAACTGATCTGGGCGACGGTCTTCGGCGCGTTTTTCTTCGGCGACTTTCCAGACTCTATCGCCCTCGGAGGTCTCGCCATCCTGCTGATCTCCGGACTTGCGGGCCTGGTCGGCAAGCGGACCTAACCCCATTCCCCGCGCGCGCGGATCGCCGATGAGGAGACATCTCGCATCGGCACATTGAGGAAACACCAGGCTGGCGCCTCCGCCCGCCCCAACAGGCGCGCGGCACTCGCCGGTAGTTTCGCATCCCGATAACGTTGTGCGGCCACGCTGGTCCGTGCCGAAATCCGCTGCCCAGGCCGCGCCAGCACGCCAATCGGCACATGCTCCATGATCCAGTCCCAGTGCTGCCAGCGATGGAATTGCGCCAGATTATCCGCGCCCATCAGCCAGACAAATCGAACACCGGGGTAAAGCGCCTGCAAGGCGCCAAGCGTCTCCGCCGTATACCGTGTCCCGATCAGCGCCTCGATATCAGTCGCCATAACGCGGGGATGCCGGATCACCCCGCGTGCCGCCGCCATCCGCCGCTCCAACGGGGCAGGGCCATGCGCTTTCAACGGATTCCCAGGCGAAACCAACCACCAAACCCGATCCAGCCCGAACCGCTTCAACGCCTCTCGGCTGACATGCACATGCCCCTCGTGCGGCGGATCAAAAGACCCGCCGAACAGGCCAATCACCTGGCCGGGCATCGCAAAGGGCATCTCATGGCGCATCACGCGCGCTCTCCCACGAAAAACGCGCGCCTTGATGGGGCGGCAGGGCGGGCCTGTCAATCAACCACGCCCCACCGCCCCAAAGCTATAACAGCCTGAAGGGATCCCGCGTGGGCGGGTCACCGGTCCGCTGCTGCACCTTTCGATGATGCGGCGGCAGGCCGACATCACGCCGCAGATAATCGGGGATATCCGTATCCTTGGGCTTGATCTGCGTTTCGTCAAAGGGCCGGATCAGCCAACCTTGGAACCGGCGCAACAGGGTCAGGGGGTTGAAACGTGCTTTCGTCTGCATGGGTCTTTCCTTTTGTAGGGAAAGCCGCCGCACGAAGGGACAGACAGATTGCGATTTGGGTAGAGATACCGAAGCAAAAAGAAAGGCCGCGTCGCGGGCGGCCTGTGGGATGGATTGTCAGAACAACCCGTCTCTTGGCCGCGCCCTAGGGGGCGAGTGCTACGCCCACCGGGCGCATTCCAAAGAGACAAGAGATAGCCATGACAGGCTCCTTCCGGGTTTCGGTAACGCTCGCATAACAAGGCCCGGCAGAGTCGGTCCACAAAAAAATCGTGTCGGCTTGTGATCGGCGGATGCTCACCATCTCACGCGCGAATAGGGCTTAAGTAAAGTTCTAAGAAGAAATTCGGATGCTGCATCAACCTGTTAACCGTTGCTTGGCGCGACTGCGCTTACGGTGCCGAACAAGGTGTTAGAGCAGGTCGGAATCCGTGCAAGCGATTGAGAATTTTTTTGGCGGTTTCAACTTTGCGGAGTCCGTGGCCACCCAATGGCTCAGTGTGTTTGTCGCAGTGGAAAGCGCCCTGGTTGTTCTTTTATTGATTACCTTTGCACTCCTGCGCACCAAGATCACGGCCGCCCGAAGAGCGCAGATTGCGTTGGAGGAAATCGAAAAAGCACTTGATGATGTTGCAGCAGACGAAGCGATCTTTCGGGCCGTTGCACAGCACGCCAATGACGGCCTGCTTTATCAGGATATGGAAGCCCGCATTATCTGGGCCAACAGTTCGTATTGCCGAACCATGGGCTATGACCTTGAAGAGATTGTGGGCCGCAAGCCCCAGGAATTCTGTTTTCCCCCGCAACAAAAACCCTCACGAAAACAGATCGAAGCCTTTCGCTTTGACCCAAATGACGACACGTTCAAAACCTTTCATCGCCATCCCAATATTCGGAAGAACGGAGAGCGCTTCTGGCACGAATTCAGTCAGGCTGTTGTTGAGCCTAGGCCGGGCGAGCAACGTGTTGTTCTTGTGTCCCGAGATGTCACCCAGCAAGTCCAACGCGAGTCCGAGTTGGAAGATGCCAAGACCTTCCTGACCCATGCCGCCGACCACGATGCGCTGACAGGCTTGCTGAACCGCGCAGCGTTTTTGCGCCGTGCGGATGAGGTGTTGGGTCGCCCAAGCGCGCGGGATCGCCAAATGGGTCTCATTTGCATCGACCTCGATCACTTCAAGGCGATCAACGACAGCAATGGCCACGCCGTTGGTGACCAAATCCTCATCCACGTCGCTGAAGCCATGAAGGCTGCCGGGAGTGGCGACGCGATCAACTGTCGTATGGGTGGCGATGAATTTGTCATGGCCATTCCCGGCATCGCCGATTTTGACACACTTCAGGTGCTGGCGGACAATTTGCTGGAACGTATCCGCACCCCAATCGACGTTTATGAAACGACTCTGACATGCAACGCCTCCATCGGCCTCGCCTTGGGGGAGGGCGCCCCGATCACCGCCGAAGACCTGATACGCTCCGCCGATTTCGCCCTCTACGAGGCCAAAGTACCCGGCGCACCGTCCATTGCGCGTTATGACGCCGACCTGCACGAGCGTCAGGTGCACGAGAATGCGATGATGGAAGAGTTCGTCGATGCGCTCGACAATGATGGGATCACCTTCCAGCATCAGCCCATCCTCGACGGCCGCACTGGCAAGATCCGTTCCTTTGAGACCCTGGCCCGATGGACCCGCACCAATGGTGAAAGAGTGCCCCCGGACCGTTTCCTTCCCTTCGCCGCCCGCATCAATCGGATGACTGATGTCGATTTCGCCGCAGTCCGCGCCACCGCCTCGCTCGTGGCTGATCTCAGGGCCCGCGGCCACAAGATACTGGGCGCCTTCAACACCTCGTCCGAGGCTTTGGCCCACCCCGACTTCCTTACTCGGCTGGAGGAGGAGGCGCGGATCGCCAACCTCTCCCCCGACCACATGATCGCCGAGGTTCTGGAGACGACCTTCTTCGGCGCCGACACCACGGACAGCGTCGCCGCCGCCCGCATCAACCAACTGCGTGAGAAGGGCTACACCGTCTATCTCGACGATTTCGGCGTCGGCTATGCCGGCCTCGCCCATCTTGGCCAACTCAATGTCAGCGGCGTCAAACTCGACCGCAGCCTGATCGCCAACGTCACGTCCGAACGCTCCGCCCGCATCATCACCACATCCATTCTGCGCCTGTGCCACACCCTCGGCGTCGGCACGCTTGCCGAAGGCATAGAAACCCGCGAACAAGCCGAATTTCTCCTCAAACACGGCTGCTACCGCCTGCAAGGCTTCGGTATTGCCCGACCCATGTCACGCGCGGCGCTAATCGACTTCGTGGAACAAGGGGCCGAAATCACGATCCTGTCCGAGCATGACCGCTTCGCCCAAAGCGCCTGACGCCTCGCACCCCACCGCATTGCCCATCCCCGCGCGCCCTACTATGCAGGGCCAAACGAATTCCACACGCGGAGCGGACCCATGGCAGCCTATCAATACGTCTATCACATGGATGGTGTCTCAAAGACCTATCCCGGCGGCAAGAAATGCTTCGAAAACATCCGCCTGTCGTTCCTGCCCGGCGTGAAAATCGGCGTCGTCGGCGTGAACGGCGCGGGCAAATCAACGCTGATGAAAATCATGGCCGGCCTCGACAAGGACTTCACCGGCGAAGCATGGGCCGCCGAGGGCGCCAAGGTCGGCTACCTTCCACAGGAGCCGCAACTCGACGAAACCCTCTCCGTCCGCGATAACGTCATGCTCGGCGTCGCTGAAAAGAAAGCCAAGCTCGACCGCTTCAACGAACTGGCCATGAACTATTCCGACGAGACCGCCGATGAAATGGCCGCCCTCCAGGATGAGATCGACTCCCACAACCTCTGGGACCTCGACAGCCAGATCGATGTCGCCATGGAAGCCCTCCGCTGCCCCCCCGATGACGCACCGGTTGAGACCCTTTCCGGTG
This sequence comes from Gymnodinialimonas sp. 202GB13-11, assembly GCF_040932485.1. Taxonomy (NCBI): domain Bacteria; kingdom Pseudomonadati; phylum Pseudomonadota; class Alphaproteobacteria; order Rhodobacterales; family Paracoccaceae; genus Gymnodinialimonas; species Gymnodinialimonas hymeniacidonis. Next base: position 229,779 of record NZ_JBFRBH010000001.1, read on the forward strand.
GCGAACGCCGCCGCGTCGCGCTCTGCAAACTCCTCCTCGAAGCGCCCGACATGCTGCTGCTCGACGAGCCCACCAACCACCTCGACGCCGAAACCATCGCATGGCTTCAGCAGCACCTGATCGACTACAAGGGTACCATCCTGATCGTCACCCACGACCGCTACTTCCTCGACGACATCACCGGCTGGATCCTCGAACTCGACCGCGGCCGCGGCATCCCTTACGAGGGCAACTACTCCGCCTGGCTCGAACAGAAGGCCAAGCGGCTTGAGCAAGAAGCGCGCGAAGACAAATCCCGCCAGAAGACCCTCGAACGCGAGCTCGAATGGATCCGCCAGGGCGCCAAGGCCCGTCAGGCCAAGCAAAAGGCCCGGATCAACGCCTATGAAGATCTGGCCGCACAGTCCGAGCGCGAAAAACTCACCCGCGCCCAGATCGTCATACCCAACGGCCCCCGCCTCGGCTCCAAGGTGATCGAGGTCAACAACCTCAAGAAGGGCTACGGCGACCGCCTCCTGATCGAAGACCTTACCTTCGCGCTGCCTCCCGGCGGCATCGTCGGCGTCATCGGCCCCAATGGCGCAGGCAAATCCACGCTCTTCCGCATGCTCACCGGGCAGGAACAGCCCGACGATGGCACGCTGGAATACGGCGACACGGTTGACCTCTCCTATGTCGACCAAAGCCGCGACGCCCTGAACCCCGACGCCACCGTGTGGGAGGAGATCACTGGCGGCGCCGAGATCATCGAACTGGGCGACGCCCAAATCAACTCCCGCGCCTATTGCTCCACCTTCAACTTCAAGGGCGGCGATCAGCAGAAGAAGGTCGGCCTGCTATCCGGCGGCGAACGCAACCGCGTCCACATGGCGAAACTGCTGAAATCGGGCGGTAACGTTCTGCTGCTCGACGAGCCCACCAACGACCTCGACGTCGAAACCCTCCGCGCCCTCGAAGACGCGCTCAGCGACTTCGCCGGCTGCGCCGTCATCATCTCCCACGACCGGTTTTTCCTCGACCGCCTGTGCACGCACATCCTCGCGTTCGAAGGCGAGGCCCATGTCGAATGGTTCGAAGGCGATTTCTCGGCTTACGAGGAAGACAAGAAGCGGCGGCTTGGCCCGGACGCGCTCGAGCCGAAGCGGTTGAAGCACAAGAAGTTTGTGCGGTGACAGTCGCCAACGGCGACTGTCACAGTGCGCTAAAGCGGGTTTGATCCTCAAACCCGCGGGCGGCACCCGGTTGATTTGAAGAGAATTTGCAATCGCAGCCGCCAATGTGGAATGCGACAGCCAAAGCGTGTTCGACTGAAAGAAAGTCAACTGGGAACAGCTGCTATGCAAAGCCTATTTGCCGATACACTGAATTGGATGGATGATCGCCTCTATTGGCTCGAAAAGCTCATTCCACAACCAACCAAGATACGGATTGAGGGGGCGGTCGCCTATCGGTACCCAGAAAAGACTCCGCAAATCGCATTGGTTCTGCGGCTTGCTCGCATCGTCAGCGGCCTTCGGGCATCTACTTACCTTTGGTCAGCCGGGTTGCTGCAAGAGCAGGCGGCGATATGCCGAATGGTCAACGAATTTCAGGACGACGTCACTTTCCTAACGTTGGCGCAACTCGAAGAGGAGCAACCACCGCTCTTGCATCGTTTCTTGGAAGCGTTTTTCGCAGAAGAAAATTCCGCTAAAAATTTCCGATCAGGGGTCCGAGTGAAGGGACACGATACGCCCAACCGGAAGAATATCTTAAACTATATCTCGCAACACCCGGCCAGTGGGGGCGACCCGTTTACAGGAAGCAATGCGAGTCTTGCTCTTAGTTTTGCGATTTCCGGTTATGTACATGGCAGTGCTGAGCACATTGTTGAAATGTTTGACCCCGCAAAAAGACGCCTCGTTACAAACGTGTGGCCTGAAAATCCTTTTTGCCCAGCTCATGAAAGGGATCTACGGAATTACTTTTATCGCGGGGTACTTGCGTTTGGATTTGCCGGAGTGGCCTTAAACGATGATAGCACAAAATCGAGTGTGCTAGACTTCAGAAAACTCTATGAGGATTCTGAAGGCAATCCCGTGGGTTTGTAGTCGCTTAGCTAGGGGTTCCCGCCATCGACGGGCCTGGGCGCGGCGATCCGAACCTCAGTTCATGGCACTTTATCCCAGCCACCCCACCACTCCCCATCAACGAAGCACCAAGCCCAACCAAATCGCCGGGCCCGGGGTAGGCCCGTCGATGGCGGGGCCGCTGCGCGGCTGTTAACCGGCCTTGGCGCGGCCAAATGAACGTTGCGATTGCACACCGAACTACATCAACTACGCTGACCGGATGCGCATCCTCACCCCATTCCTCCTCGCCCTGACCCTCACCCACCCGGCCCACGCCGAAACCCCCACCCTCGCCGACGACATCAACGCCCTCAACGAGGCGCTCCAGATCCTCTTCACCGACCCCGACGCCAGCATCACGGAACAGACCGGCGAGAACCCCGACCTCAGCATCTCCCTCCGCGCCCAGTCCGGCGCATGGAGCACCGACGATGCGCCCCTCACCGACGGCCGCCTCTCCCTCCCCGTCGATACCCTCATCGCCCTGCAAATCATGGCGATGGACCTGATCTACGACATGTCCTTCCCGCAACTGGCGCTGGAATTCGAGGCCATCCCCGGCCGGATGGAGGTCGTCTACATCCGCTTCACCCAGACCGGCCAATATGCCGGGAACTGTGCCCATACCTGCGGCTCCGCGGGCGCGCCTTTGGTGTTCGATGTGCACGATTGAGGCGCAACCCACCCGAAAAACGGCTGGCAAATCCTTACCAAACTCTTAGCAAAATCCCGTAATTATAATAAAAACAGCTACTTAACCCCAGGTTGCAACCTTGAAACCCCCTCGGCTCCATTCCGCCGATCGGTCTCATTTCCCTTGCTTTCCCGCCCGATCCGCCCCATATCAGCCTCGCGACCGTTACCGCATCTCGTCCGCTGTCTCCTCTACCAAGGCCTCAGTCTCGATCTGCTACCCAACTGACGCCATACCGCCGCATGCACGCGGGCGGGTTTAAACTTGAGGAGATACACAGATGGCCAACGGCACTGTGAAATGGTTCAACACCACCAAAGGCTTCGGCTTCATCGCACCGGAAGAAGGCGGCAAGGACGTGTTTGTGCACATCTCTGCTGTTGAGCGTTCCGGCCTGACCGGCCTCGCCGACAACCAGAAGGTCACCTACGACCTGGAAGCCGGCCGTGATGGCCGCGAGAGCGCGGTTAACCTGACGCTCGTCTAAGCCACAGGCTTTGAACCAAAAGCATGGCGCGCCCGATCCCGGACGCGCCTTTTTTTGTGCCTGAGCTTCAGTCTTCCAGCACAAACGTGACTTTCAGAGTCACCCGGTATTCGTCGATCTTGCCGTCCTTCACCGTCACCTTCTGGTCCTGAACCCACGCCCCCTGCACGCCTTTCAGCGTTTTGCAGGCACGGTCGATTCCTTTTTCGGTGGCATCCTCAAAGCTCTTCTTCGACGACGCGATGATTTCGGTCACTCGGGCTACGCTCATGTCTCTCTCCCTTGGTCATTTCCCGGGGGATTCGAGCCCCCAAGTGCGACTTTAGCATGCGTGCGCCAAATCCCGCGCAATCGTGCACGCATAGGCCATTCTTCGCCAAGCACCTGAAAATAGGGGAGGAAGCCGCACCGGATATCCAATATCAGCGCGCCGATATTGTGTGGCGGAAGCGGACGGGTCGATCCTGTGGGCATTCGAAACACAACCCATTGGATCAAAGATATGAAACGCCCCGCACAGCCCCGCCGCCCCGCCAATCCAATCCCTGGACGCCCCGCACCCATCCCGTTCAAATTCACGGACTGGGCCGCCATCTGAAGCCGCGTTCACGGACCTACACATGGCTGTCAAGTCAGTGGAACACCCACAGACTCTTTAACCTTTCGGACTTATATTGAAGGATGAAAGGAGCCGTGCCATGACACCGCGTCACACAACACCGAAGCAACAGCGCAAGCCGCGTCCAACCCCGTATCGCTTCACGGATTGGGCTGCGATCTAAAGCGGCTGAACGTCTTGCGGGTTCAAACGCTGGACTTTCCCAGCGAATAGCCGCGTGGTGGGCCGCATATTCAGGTTAGCGTTCCAAAGGCACGCTCAGAACCTGACGGAGATCACCAAGGCCACTGCTGAGATCATCGCCGCCCAGAGCGTGAAAATCATCGCCATGCGTCCGAAAAGGAGCCATTCGCGCACATCCTCGTCGTCGCTGATACGCTCAATCGATGTGCCCTGGATCATCTTATCCATGCGAGACTTCATCTTTTCTTCCATGCTGGCCATGCCACGTCTCCAAAATTCACTACTGAGGCAACCGTAGGGCATGTTCCCCCGGTTTCCAGCCCAAAGCCGCGATCTTTCGCGTTGCTTGCCCCCAGTTCTCCGCTAACCTTCTTTCAAATTACCCGCATAGGAGCCCCCTGAACCATGCGTAAGCTCTTTACCGCTCTGGCCGCGTTCGCCACTGTCGTGACCCTTGGCCCCGCCGCTCAGGCACAGGATGCCCGCGAAACGGAATTCGTGATGGGTTTGATGGAGCAGATGAACAGGCTTTCCGTTACCTTCAACCGGGAAGTCTGCGGGTTCATTCTGCAAGACAATGAAGGCAATTATTCCTCGACCAAGGCGTCGTGGGGCGGGGAGGCTAGCTGCGCGTCGATGCCGCTTGAACCTGGGATGCGCGCGGTTTCTTCCTGGCACACCCATGCGGCCTGGGGCCGTGGATATGATGGGGAAGTTCCGTCGATCCAGGACGTTGAAGGCGATATGCGATTTGGCGTGAACGGTTGGGTCGGCACGCCCGGCGGGCGCCTTTGGTACGTCAACGGCACGACCGGGACGATGACGCAGGTCTGTGGCCGTAGTTGTCTGCCTGAGGATCCAAATTTCTTCCCGGAAGAGCATGGGCCGGTGGCTGAGACCTACACGCTCGATGGCCTCTATACGCGGTTCGGGCGGTCGCGTTGAACGCGGATACGATGTCTGTGCAAGGTTGCACACGAGGGTTAAATATCTGATCGAAAACGAAGAAGCCGATCTTGTTTACTTTTCAATAACCAAGATCGGCCTCTCGGTGCCTACTCCGCCGCGTCGAGATATTCCTCCACCGGTGGGCAGGTGCAAACGAGGTTTCGGTCGCCGGCCACATTGTCCACGCGGTTGACCGGCGGCCAGTATTTGTCGACCCGGAATGCACCGGGCGGGAAACAGCCCTGTTCGCGGCTATAGGCGCGGTCCCAATCGCGGATCAGGTCCTCCATCGTGTGCGGTGCGTGGTGCAGAGGGCTGGCCTCTGCCGCCATATTCCCGCCCTCGATATCCGCAATCTCGGCGCGGATGGCCTGCATCGCCGTGATGAAGCGGTCCAACTCGGCCTTCGTTTCCGACTCCGTCGGTTCCACCATCAGCGTTCCGGCAACGGGCCAGCTCATCGTCGGAGCGTGGAAGCCATGGTCCATCAGGCGCTTGGCGATATCATCGACGGTCACGCCAGCCTCGGCAAAGGGGCGGGTGTCGAGGATGCACTCATGCGCCACGCGGCCCGTCCGGCCTTTGAACAGAACGTCATAGTCCCGCTCCAGCCGCTTCGCGATGTAGTTGCCATTCAGGATCGCAACCTTTGTGGCCTGCGTGATGCCTTCGCCGCCCATCAGATGGATGTAGGCGTAGGAAATCGGCAGGATCGAAGCCGAACCGTAAGGCGCGGCGCTCACTGGCCCTTCGGAGCCGCCGCTTTCCGGGTGGCCTGGAAGATGCGGGGCCAAATGCGCCTTCACACCGATGGGGCCCATGCCCGGCCCGCCGCCCCCGTGGGGGATGCAGAAGGTCTTGTGCAGGTTGAGGTGGCTGACGTCCGATCCCAGATCGCCCGGCTTCGACAGGCCGACCATAGCGTTCAAGTTGGCCCCGTCGAGGTAGACCTGCCCGCCGAATTCATGGGTGATGTCGCAGACTTCGCGCACTGTCTCTTCGAACACGCCATGGGTGGAGGGGTAGGTGATCATGCATGCGGCAAGGTTATCGCCCGCCGCCTCCGCCTTGGCACGGAAATCCTCTAGGTCGATATCGCCGTTCTCAGCGGCCTTCACCACGACAACCTGCATCCCCGCCATCTGCGCCGAAGCAGGGTTGGTGCCGTGGGCGCTAAGCGGGATCAGGCAGATATTGCGGTGCCCATCGTCATTGGCGCGGTGGTAGGCGGCAATGGTCAGAAGACCGGCATATTCGCCCTGTGCGCCCGAGTTCGGCTGCATCGACATGGCGTCATAGCCGGTGATGTCACACAGCTTTGCCGATAGATCCTCCAGCATCTCCGCATAGCCTTCGGCCTGATCGGCAGGGGCGAAGGGGTGCAGGCCGCCGAATTCAGGCCATGTGATCGGCATCATCTCGACTGCTGCATTGAGCTTCATGGTGCAGGAGCCGAGCGGGATCATCGCGCGGTCCAGCGCCAGATCGCGGTCCGACAGGCGGCGCATGTAGCGCATCATCTCGGACTCGGCGCGGTTCATGTGAAAGATCGGATGGGTGAGGTAGTCGGACGTGCGCAAAAGCGCATCCGGGATCGCAGGTGTGCGGGTGTCGGGCGCGACGAGCACGCCGAAGGCTCGACAGACGGCCTCGATATGGGCGTCCGTGGTGGTTTCATCCACGCTGATCCCGATCCGGTCGCTGCCCACGTCACGCAGGTTGATGCCCCGGGCCACGGCGGCGGCCATGATGCGCGATTGCTTGTGGCCGACATGCACGGTGAGCGTGTCGAAGAAGTTGTCATTCTCGGGCGCATAGCCACCCGCCTTCAGCGAGGCTGCCAGCCGCGTTGTGCGCAAGTGCACCTGTTCCGCAATCGCGCGCAGTCCCTTCGGCCCGTGGAAGACGGCATAGAAGCTGGCCATGACGGCCAGCAGGGCCTGCGCCGTACAGACGTTGGACGTCGCCTTTTCGCGGCGAATGTGCTGCTCGCGGGTTTGGAGCGACAGGCGGAAGGCTTTTTGGCCGTGGCTGTCGACGCTGACGCCGACGATCCGGCCCGGCATGTTGCGCTTATAGGCGTCGCGGCAGGCCATGAAAGCGGCATGGGGTCCGCCATAGCCAAGCGGCACGCCAAAACGTTGCGCGGACCCAACGGCGATATCTGCATCCATGGCGCCAGGTTCTTGTATAAGAGTGAGCGCCAGTAGATCGGTGGCGAGGATGGCCAGTGCCTTCGCGTCGTGCAGGGCCGCAATGGTCGCGCTCGGGTCGGTCAGTTGGCCATAGGTGCCGGGATATTGCAGGACCGCGCCGAAGACGGAGGTGGGGTCGAGCGTATCGACCTGCCCCACATCGACACGAATTCCCAAAGGTGCCGCGCGCGTTTCGATCACGGCGATGGTCTGCGGATGACAATTTTCATCCACGAAGAAGCCGTCCGCTTTCGATTTCGCAACCCGCTTGGCCATCACCATCGCCTCAGCCGCCGCTGTGGCCTCGTCCAGTAGGGAAGCGTTGGCAACGGGCAGGCCGGTCAGATCGGCTACCAAGGTCTGGAAGTTCAACAGCGCCTCAAGCCGCCCCTGCGCAATCTCGGGCTGGTAGGGGGTGTAGGCGGTGTACCAAGCGGGGTTTTCAAGCACGTTGCGCTGGATCGCAGGCGGGGTGTGGGTGTTGTAGTAGCCCTGCCCGATCATCGAGGTCATCGGTTTGTTCTTCGTCGCCAGTCCGCGCATGTGCTCAAGCAGCGCGGCCTCGGACAAGGCGGGCCAATCGAGCGGGGCCTCCTGACGGATCGCGGCTGGGACCGTCTCGTCGATTAGCGCATCAAGGCTTTCCGCCCCAACGGCTTGCAACATATCCTCCATCTCGGCAGGTGAAGGCCCGATATGGCGGCGGTTTGCGAAATCGGTCGGGTTGTAGTCGATTGTCGTCCAGGGCATAGGGTGCTCCAAAAATCTTGTATAAGATTTTGATCGGCGTCATTCGCCGATGTGATCCTTGTACTCATCCTCGGTCATGAACGCGTCGAGCGCGGAAGGATCCTCGACCTTGATCTTGAAGAACCAGGCCTCGCCGGTCGGGTCCTCGTTCACGAGAGCAGGGTTATCGACGAGGGCGTCGTTGACCTCCACAATCTCACCATCCAGCGGCGCGGTGATGTCGGAGGCTGCCTTGACGGATTCGATCACCACGATCTCGTCGCCTTTGGCGACCTGCGTCTCAAGCTCAGGCAGTTCCACAAAGACGACATCGCCGAGTTGTTCGGAGGCGTGGGGGGTGATTCCCACGGTGATTGTGTCGCCATCGGCCAGCAGCCATTCATGGTCTTCGGTGAATTTCATTTGGAACTCCGTTTGTAGCCATTCGGGGTAAAGGGCAGGGTGGTTTGAGTGACAGGCAGACGCTTGCCGCGCACCTCGCCCCACAGGGGGGCGTCGGGGGGCGTTGCGGCGTCGATCAGCGCAAGGGCAATCGGCGCGCCGAGCGTCGGGCCGAAACCGCCGGATGTGACGATGCCGATGGGGGTTGTGGCGTCCGGGCTGTCGAAAATCTCGACGCCGGTGCGCATGGGCGCGCGGCCTTCGGGTAATAGGCCGGCGCGGCGGCGAACCGGGCCGTTTGCAATCTGGTTCAGGATCGTATCGGCCCCGGGAAAACCGCCCGCACGGTCGCCACCAGCGCGGCGCACCTTGGTGATGGCCCAAGCCTGCCCCGCTTCGATTGGGCTTATCTCTTCGGACATCTCCTGCCCATAGAGGGGCAGCCCTGCCTCAAGCCGCAGACTGTCTCGGGCGCCAAGGCCGATGGGCTGCACGCGTTCATCGGCCAGAAGGGTGCGGGCAAAGTCTTCTGCCACTATATCAGGCACCGAAATCTCGAACCCATCCTCGCCGGTGTAACCTGACCGGCTGATCCAAAGCTCAACCCCGTTCCAATCATGGCGCTGACTGTCCATGAACCGCATATCTGCCACAGCCGGGATCAGCACCGACAATGCGCCTTCCGCCTTGGGGCCTTGCAGGGCCAAGAGCGCGCGGCCTTCAATTTCCTCCACACCGTCGATATGCGCCCGCAGATGGGCAATATCCGCATCGCGGCAGGCCGCATTGACCACCAGAAACAGCCCGTCGGGCACCCGGGCGATCATCAGATCGTCCAGAACGCCGCCTGAGGCATTGGTGAAGTACCCGTACCGCTGGCGGCCCTCGGCCAAACCAATCACATCGACGGGCACCAGCGCCTCCAACGCGGCGTCCGCTGTTGCAGGCAGCATGACCTGCCCCATGTGCGAGACGTCGAACAGGCCCGCATTTTCGCGAGTCCAGTTATGCTCGCCCATGACGCCCAGGCCATATTGCACCGGCATCGACCAGCCCGCGAAGGGCACGAACTTTGCGCCAAGCTCCTCATGCAGAGCGGCCAGCGGCAAAGCCTTCGGATTGCAAACCCCGTCCATTTTGTCCCTTCTCCGGGACGATATGCCCGGCATCACCTGCACACCGCGAACGGTGCGAAACGATGCCCCCTCTGTCCTTTGGCCTGAGATCGTTATCCCTTCGGCGGAGGGTGTGAGCCCTCACTCTCCAGAGTATGTGCGTGCCACCACAGGTCCTTTTGCCTGAGAGATTACCGGGGCGGTTGCTCCTTCGGCCCGAGGGTGCGCCAACGGCACGCCCAAGAGTCTCCCTATGGTTGCATGCGAAAGCATACATCCGGTTTGGCAAGGATCAAGAGGGATTGATAGAAGCCCTCAATTGCCCCATTGGAAGGGCATGAGCGATCCTTATTTCTTTGGCTATGGCAGCCTCGTAAACCGTCAAACCCATGCCTATCCGGACGCGGCGCAAGCGCGAGTGAAGGGCTGGCGCCGGGCCTGGCAGGGGACGCGATTGCGCGAGGTCGCGTTCCTCACGGCGGTGCCCGATTCGGAGAGTGAGATATCAGGGCTGATCGCCGCCGTACCGGGCGCGGATTGGGCGGCTTTAGATGAACGTGAGCGCGCCTATGCACGCCATCCGGTTGTACCGTTTGGCCACGGAAAACCGGTGGAGCCTTTGGTGCAAATCTACGCAGTCGAACCCACCCATGCCGATGTGGGTGAGCACCCGATCCTGTTGAGTTACCTCGACACTGTCATTCAGGGATATTTGAGCGAATTTGGCGAGGCCGGAGCGCTTAATTTCTTCGACACGACAACGGGTTGGCACCTGCCGATCGTTGATGATCGGGATGATCCAATCTATCCGCGCGCCACCGTTTTGACGATGGATGAGCGCGCCTTTGTGGACGAGAACCTGCGCCGTATTCGCTAGGAGTCCGGCCAGAAACCGGCCTCCTGCAATAGGCGCTCTGACAGGACGCGCCTTGCGTCCCGAATGGAAACCCACGTCGCGCCATTGAGGTAGAGCGCAAAGGCCAGGGGAGCCGCGTCCGTTCTTGTCAGAAAACCCACATACCACCCTTCGGCGCCGCCGCCCTCGTACCCAAATCCACCGCCGGTTTTGCCATGTAAGGTGACGTCGCCGCGTTGCTCGGTCCGTGCGGCCTCGACCAAGGCGATGCGTGCCGCGTCTGACAGGCCCAGATCGCCCCGAAGCAATGCGCTGAGGAAACCAACCTGTTCGGCAACAGAAATCTGGAGCGCGCCCGTCAGCCAGAAATCATCGCTTCCGTCCGGGACGTTTGCGTTCCCATAGGACCAATCGGAAAGCAGGTTACGATAGGTGGCATCCCCCACCTCCAACGCGATGTCGCGGAAGTACCAGACGACCGAGTCGCGGAAGGCGGTTCGCAAACTGTGGTCACGTTGCCATGTGTCTGGCCACCATCGCAGCGCCGGTCGCCGGGATTGGTCCCAAGCCCGTGTTGAGTCCAATGAGGCCTCAACCCCTGTTTCCAATGCAATCAGAAGGTTAGGGATCTTGAAGGTGGAATAGGGCGCGCGGCGGGTGTCGATGTCGCTGTCTTCCAACACCCAGTTTTGACCCGTCGCAAGATCAGTCGCCATAAAGGCCGTGCTAGCAGGAATGTCAGCCGCACGGGGCAGAACCATGGGTGATTGAGCGCGTATCGGAAGCGCCACGGATGCCCCCAAAGCGGAGGCTCCGATCAAGGTTGCGCGTCGCGTCAGGCGCGCAGTGGTCAAAGCGTCATGTGCCGCGCGCGCGCGCCCCGTTCGATGGCGGCGGCATGAAGGCGGTCGATGTCGAGGGCATGGCGCAGCTCTTCCAGAAACCGCAGTTCCGCTTGCGCAATTGCACCATCGGCGGCAGCCACGTCGCATGCCAGGGCATATGCCGTCTCGTATAGCGGTTCAGGCAGGTCCTCTTTCACAAGCCCGAACAGCGCGTCGAGGCCATCTTCCTCTTCGAACAGGTCGAAGACGATGTTCGCAATCCGTCGCATCCGGTCGGCGTCATAGCTGCCGAAGACGGGCAGGAAGTTCACGATCTGCTCGATCGACAAAAGCTCGGACGTGCGGATCGTCGCGTCAGACACCGAGATGCCGACCATCACGGCCACAAGGGAATCTTCGGGGGTGAAGGAATGATCAGTCATTTAGCGCGCTCCGTGTCCTGCCTTTGGCAACATTTATTGACGCCACCGGCGGTAAACAATAGGTGCCTGCCATCCCGCCGATTTCAGGACAGATGATATGAGCGATTTGCGTGACGTTGCGATGAATTCTAAGGCCTGGGCCTTTGAAGAGGCACGCCGCGTGCTGGAACGCTACAAGGATGGCCCGCCCGAGAAGGGTTATGTGCTGTTCGAGACGGGCTATGGGCCGTCGGGCTTGCCCCATATCGGGACGTTCGGCGAAGTGTTGCGGACTACAATGGTGCGCCGTGCGTTTGAGGTTCTGAGTGATATTCCCACGAAACTAATTTCCTTCTCGGACGATATGGACGGGATGCGGAAGGTGCCGGGTAATGTGCCGAACCAGGAGGCTTTGGCCGAGCATTTGCAAAAGCCGCTGACGTCTGTGCCCGACCCGTTTGGGACGCACGACAGCTTTGGTGAGCACAACAACGCTATGCTCCGGCGGTTCCTGGATACGTTCGGGTTCGAGTACGAATTCATAAGCGCGACCGAGTTCTACAAAACCGGCAAGTTCGACGACACGCTGAAGCGCGCGGTTGAGCGGTATGATGACATCATGAAGGTGATGCTGAAGTCCCTGCGCGAAGAACGTCAGCAGACCTATTCGATTTTCTTGCCGATCCACCCGGAAACGGGTCGGGTGATGTATGTGCCGATGAAGGAGGTCAATGCCACCGACTACACCGTCACTTTCGATGACGAAGACGGCCGCGAATGGACGCTGCCGGTGACGGGCGGCAATGTGAAGTTGCAGTGGAAGCCAGATTTCGGCGCGCGTTGGGCGGCGCTTGGCGTCGATTTCGAGATGTATGGTAAGGATCATTCGACCAACACGCCGATCTACAGTCGCATCTGCGAAATCCTGGGTCAGCCAGCACCGGTGACGTATAACTACGAGCTGTTCCTCGATGAGAACGGCCAGAAGATTTCGAAGTCATCGGGCAACGGGATCAGTATTGATGAATGGCTGTCTTATGCCTCGACCGAGAGCCTTAGCTATTTCATGTTCGGCAAGCCGAAGACGGCGAAGCGGCTGTATTTCGATGTGATCCCGAAGGCTGTGGACGAGTACCATCAGCAGCTACGGGCCTATGCGGGGCAAGATGATGCGCAACGCCTGGCCAATCCGGTGTTCCATATCCATGGGCACAATGTGCCGGCCTCCACCATGGTGGTGCCGTTTGCGATGCTTCTGAACCTGGTCAGTGTGTCGGCAGCTGAGGAGAAGGAGAAGCTATGGGGTTTCATCAACCGTTATGCGCCGGATGCGAGCCCTGAGAAGAACCCGGATCTGGATCAGGCCGCGGGCTTTGCCATTCGCTACTACAATGATTTCGTTAAACCGACGCGCACCTTCCGCGCACCGACGGATCAGGAACGCGGCGCGATGGAAGAGCTGATCGCCTGCCTTGGCGATGCGGACAAGGCGCTGGATGTGATCGCGCGTAAGAATGCGCAGGAGGGCAAGGATGCGCCCCTGCCGGAGGTCAACTGGCAGGACGATGAATTCCTGCAAAGCATCGTATTCGCGATCGGAAAGACCCACGGATTTGACCCGCTGCGCGCGTGGTTCTCTGGCCTTTATGAAGTGCTGATGGGCGCATCGCAGGGCCCGCGCTTCGGCGGGTTCATCGCGCTCTATGGCATTGATGAGACCAAGGCGCTGATCCGGGATGGATTGGTCGGCAAACTTTTGGGCTGAAACTTTTCCGGCGCGGGCTACGTGTCTTTGGGCAATGGAACCAGCTGCCCCTTTTGGGGCAGTGGAATGACATACCCAAAGGAGAAGCCCTATGCTCCGTGCCATCGCCCTTTCTGTTTTTCTCGCGCTCAGCCTTGCCGTTGTGGCCAATGCCCTCGCCCTGCGCCCGGCTCAGGCGCAAGAGGTTTTGTCGCCAAACCCGGATATTGAGGCTGTTATCGGCGGCCAGTTCGACGCTTTCCGGGCGGAGGATGTGCTAGAAGCATGGGAATTTGCGAGCCCCAATATTCAGGGCCTTTTCGGTAGCCCGGAGCGGTTTGGGACCATGGTGCGGCAAGGCTATCCGATGGTTTGGAACCCCGGCGAGGTCAATTTCATTGACCTGCAACAGCTTGGCGGATTGATCGTTCAGCGGGTCGAGGTCATCGACCAGAACGGCACTTTGCACTACCTTGGCTACGCCATGGTCGAGACGGAAAACGGCTGGCGGATCAATGGTGTGCAGGTGTTGGATGCACCGACCTTCGGGGCGTGAGGGCCTGACAAGAGAAGTTCGGCTGATGCCGTCGCCCCTCCCGCCGTCCCGCATTGCGCCCTGTGTGAACGCTCAATTTTTTGGGCCCTGTTAACACCCGCTTAACCCTTCGGGCGTAAAGATGGCGGGGCAATCCAAGGCATGTGGCTGTCCCAGTCAGCCGGTCTTGGGCCGTTTTACAGACATTGCAAACAACCGAGGTGACCGTAACAGGCGCCTCGGTTGCCCCTGTCCGGTCGATGGATGACACGCAAGGTGGGCCATGGCATGTGCCAGCCCCCGCGCGAATGAAGGGGTACGACATGAACCAGGTGATCACGGACGGCCTTATCCTGATGCCACCGCCATTTTCCGATGGCCTTGGCGTCTGGTCGCGCCAAGATGGCACGCCGGGCAGCGACACATGGGCCACTGCCCCCAACGCCGCCCTTGTCGCAGCAGACGCGGACTTCGGCGATTGCCTGGAGATCCTGAAGGCGGAGGCGACGACGCGCATCCGCTACATGTCACAAACCCCCATCATTCCCGGTACTTACTTGCGCGTTTCGGCGCGGGTGAAGGTGCTTTCGGGCAATCTGCCGGATGTGCGCATTGGCGCGTGGCCCGGCAATGCCTCAAACACTTACGTCTCGGGGCTGGAAGAGTTTGGGCCTTCCGTCGATATCTCTGCCTATGGCTCCATCGTAACTGTGACGGCCATTCTCGGCACTGGCGACCGGGGCGGGGTGGACATGGCTTGGGGCACTGGCCCGACCTACGCACATGTCGGGCTGGACCTGACCGGGCCCAACGGCGGACAGGTGCGCATTGAGTCCATTACCGTCGAGGATGTGACCTCTGCCTTCCACCGCAAGCTGATGGATTGGGTCGACATCCGCGACTACGGTGCCGTGGGTGACGGAACCACCGACGACCGCGCCGCCATTGCTGCCGCCGATGCGGCTGCGAATGGGCGCGAAGTGCTGGTGCCCGCGGGTGACTACTACATCGGCTCGAACGTCACGTTCACCAACCCTGCCCGGTTCGAGGGGCGCATTGTGGCGCCGGATACGGTCCGCGTCGCGCTGGATCAGAACTTCGATCTTGATGGCTACGCGGAGTGTTTCGGGGATGAGGTGCTGGGCCTGAAAAAGGGCCTGCAACAGCTCTTCAATCAATCCGAATTCGAGGCGTTTGATCTGTGCGGGCGCCGTATCACGCTGGATGAGCCGCTCGATATTCAAGCCATTGTCGGCAACCGAAACACCTATGCCAACCGGCGCGTCATTCGGAACGGGCAATTCGTGGCTGCATCGTCCAGCAACTGGCAGGATGAGGTGAACACGCGCTCGGGTGCCTGGTCCTCTTCCAACCCCTTTGAGATCACGGGCGTATCGAACGCCGACTCGATCCCTGTCGGCTCTCTCGTGACCGCCCCACAGGGTGTCGGGCGTGAGGTCTACGTATCGGCAACCAATGCGGCGCAAAACAAAATCACGATCTCGTCGCCGCTTTGCGCCGCACCTTCGAACCAGACCTATACGTTCACCCGGTTCAAATACATGCTGGACTTCATCGGCTGGCTGAACCTGCAACGCTTCATCATCTCGGATGTGGAGTTTCTTGGAGGTGGCCAATGCTCGGCCATCATGCTGCCGCTTGATGGATTGGTCTTCCAGATTCAGGATTGTTTCTTCACCGGCCCAAAGGATCGCGCGATCACGTCCGCCGACGAAGGCTGTCAGGGGATGCAGATCGACCGGTGCCAGTTCCTGTCGAACGAGCAGACGCTGAACGTTCCGGACCGAAAGTCGATTTGCTTCAACATCAACTCGTCCGACTGCAAGATCCGCGACAATCGCGCCAACAAGTTCCTGCATTTCGGGGTCATTTCGGGCTCGGGCAACATCATCACCGGCAACCACTTTTTCCAAGGTGATGGGATCGTCGAAGGCGTCCGCTCGCCCGGACTGGTGATTGCGGATGCGAATGCCAAGCTGACCTTCCACGGCAATTACGTCGACAATTGCTATGTGGAATGGACGAACGAAAAGGACCCGACGCCGGATTTCACGGGCGGCCTGTCGTTCCACGGCCTGTCGATTCAGGGCAACATCTTCTTCGCCACAAACACGGCGCCATGGATGCGGTTCATCGCGATCAAGCCTTTTGGCGATGATCATTTCATTAACGGCCTGTCGATCACCGGCAACCTGTTCAAGAAAACGAACGGCGCGCAGCTGGAGCAGGTCGAGGGTGTGGATGACAGTATTGCCCCGTTGGACTTGAACCGGACGGCGGATCTGCAATTCGACAGCAACACGTTCCACGGCATCGTCAAGCGGACCGAAAACCCATGCTACATTCGCGCGACGGAGAATACGGCGACCCAGACATGGGTGGTGGATATGTCGGGCTACACGCCTTTCGGTGCGCCGGTGAAATACGGTCTGTCTGTCATGCCCGATGGCCCGGTGCGCAATGGCTCTAACGTGGCCCAGTTTGAGGCGCCGTGGACCCAAGGCTTCCAAGGCACAGGCGGCACCAGCCTGCGGATCGGATGGTCGCAGCCCTTACGCGGATCGGTCTTTGTGACGGCGCGCTGCGATAACTGACGCGGCCAACTGACTGACAACATAGGGGCGGGCAAGCCCCCGGGCCACACGCTTCGGGTCCGGGGGCTTTTCCTTGTGGGCCCGTCGCGCTAGGTGGCGGCGAAAGGGAACACCATGCTGCCTGTCGAAGATGTCCAATCCTATCCGCGCCCTCCGGCGTTGGAACCTGCAGGGCAGAGGTTGCGCGCGATTTTCGCGGGACTGCCCGTTGCCGATACCGAGGCCGGCTTTCGCGTGTTGGAAACGCACCACGCGCCCACCTACTACATTCCGCCGTCAGATGTGGTGATGTCGGCGCTGGTTCCGTCCAACCGTGAGACGTTTTGCGAATGGAAGGGTAGGGCGGTCTATTTCGATCTGGTGGTCAACGGGCGGCGATCCAACAACGCAGCCTGGGCCTACCCCGCACCCACTGCTCGGTTTGATCCAATCCGCGACCATCTTGCCTTCTACGCCACCTCCCTTGACGAGGCTTTTGTTGGACAAATCAAGGTGCAACCGCAGCCCGGGGATTTCTACGGCGGATGGGTGACGCCCAACCTGACCGGCCGCATCAAGGGCGCGGTTGGAACGCTGCACTGGTGATCGGCCTTAGCTGGCGATGGTTTCCAGATAGAGGTCTGAGTTGATGTAGCGGGTCAGTTCCGTCCAGGTCTCAGGGTCCAGCAGGCTCAGCACATCGCCGCTGACGGAATAGCCGTAGCGCGCCGTTTCCCCACCGAAGAAATCGAACTCAAGATGTGCGCCGTCCGTCGTCACCACCGCGCGCTTTTCGCAATGCCACAGGCGACGTCCCTGATCACGCAGGGCCCAGATGCCCGAGATCAGCATTTCGTCGCCCGTCAGGATCGTAACGGCCTGATCATCGGTGAAATCCCATGCGTCCCCGGTGTCCTTCTCGATCCATGTTCCTATCAGACCGACGCCATGGTCCGAGGCGCGCTCAAACCGGCGCTCGCCCCACTTCATGGTGCGGCCGCCGTCTTCGAAGCACAGGGGCTCGTCCGGCTCACCAATCAGGTAGTCGCCGGTCTCCGAAATCTCGTAGGTTTGCGGCTGTCCGGGAAGAAGCCAGATGCCGACAAGACTGGGGTCGATGAAATCCTCACTCATGAAGCGAATCATGGCACGGATTTTTCGACCTGCCTACGCCGTGATGTGCGTTCAAAGTTGACGTGAGTCCCTCAGGCCACAATGTCGCCCGGCGTCAGCTTGAACGCCTTGCCGAACCCGCCATTCAAAAGCCCGCCCATGGGGGTAAATCGGGTCAGCTGGAAGTCACCGAAATCGTAGTAAAGCTGTGCCTTGGGGTAGAGCGAAAGGTAGTGTTCCTTCAGCGAGGCTTTGTCCGCGCGTTCGGAGATTGCCTGTAGTGTCAGCCGCGGATGGGTCAGCGGATCGCCCTTTGGGCCCGGCTCTCCGATCAGCAAAGAACACGCAGCGGAGGCCGCCAGCGCGTGCGTATGCGACGACAGCGTCGAGATCAGGCTAAGTGGAATGCCGTCTGACCCCGGCACCAGTGCGATCCGCGTGACCATGGGCGTGCCCGTCTCCGGGTCGGTCACGGCCAATGCGGCATAGCGGGCCTCGGCAATCAGGCTTCGGGCCAGTGCGCGGGCCTCGTCGTCTGTGGGGCGAATGGGGTCGATTTTTTTGTCAGGCATGGGGCCAGACTAGCAGCCCAACAGCCTGCATGCGAGGCCGTCAGAACGTGTGCCAAAGCGATAGGAACAGGCCCACGTTCGTGCTGCCCTCCAACGCGCCCCGCGCGCCAAGGCGCACGGTGGTGTCCGGTAGGATGTCAAACGCGAAGGACGGCGAGACGGTGACGATCATGTCCGCCCCCGGCCATTCCTCAGCCTTCAGCGAGACGATGGCGGTGGCGCGATCACTCAGCGAGAAGCCAAGCGTGCCTTCAGCCTGCCAGATCACATCTTCCAGCTCGACGTCGTAGATCAGTGCCGTATCCAGCGCGACCCAGCCGCCTTCATGGCGGATCGGGATGGGCCAGGCCCCGTCGCTTTCGCCAAAACCCCGGCCAACAGACGCGCCAAACCGGACCAATCCGTGCACCGGACCATCATCAATCCGCCGCGCGCCAAGGCCCGCATCCACTGCCCATTGCCAAGTCGCATCAGGCGGCGTCAGCGTGTAGCGCAGGAAGGCCACGCCCATCTGGCTGACCTCACCGCCGCCAAGATCGGCCCCGATGGTGAAGCTGCGCCCAAAGCCGTATTCGGCATAGAGGCTGGTGTAGGTCTCTGGCTCCCATAACCCTTCCATCAGGTGCGCGGGTTCCTCCTCTACCGAGATTTGGAGGGAGATGAACAGATCCCCCGCCTCGCGCGCCCACGGCCCGGCCATCGCGGGCGCACCCCAGAGGGTGGCCGCGGCGCAAAGACCCCAAACCGTGACGCTTGAGCAACGCATGGGGAGTTTTGGCCCGCACAGAGTTAACAAAACCCTAACGCGGCTTGCCCGGTCCGCGAGCCAGCCGTCATGTTGTTGTCACGCCACAAGAGATTCTGGGGGGAATCGCCGAAATGGCTTTGCTGCATTTCTGCATTTCAGATCAATCGCCGCCTTCGGGTGGATCCCCCTTATGCTGTTTTGTTTTTGGACTCTGATTTTGGGTGATGAGTGACTGAGTTAACCGGGTGGATCCGCGCTGCGATGGCAGATGCGGGCACAATCCAGATGAAACCGAGAGATTACGGGCTGCCCATGCGGCCTCTGACCGGTCCCTTGTCCGGGCACATCCTCACGGCCTATCGCGGTGGTCGCGATCTGGATGTGCAGGAAGCTTTGGCCCGCCGCCATGACGCCTATGTCGATTGCCTCCGCCTTGCCGGCATCCGGGTGCCAGACACGAAATTGCGCCTGATTGAAGAGGCTGGCGTTCAACGCCCCGTTATCGTGCAAACTGCCCTTCCCGAAGATGCCATGTTGCCCCGCCTCGTTCGCCAGGCCGGAACGCAAGCCGCGATTGGCCTTCTGGATCGTGTCGCTACAGACGTGGCGGAATTCTGGCGGCGCGTGGCCCAACGCCCTGAACGCATCGGGTTCCACACCCCGTTGGACCGGTTTGCCATGGACGAAGACGGGCCGATCTTTCTGGAAACCTTCCCACCGCTGATCTCCTACAACCGCGATGAGGTTGGCCAATTGATCCAACGTTTTGCGGACTCCGGGCTGATCCGGGGCCTTGGGAAAGTGCTGCCGGGTCGCATACGCGATATTCAGAACCGATGGTATACCCCAGCCGGGTCCATCACCACGCTTATTGATGGAGCCTTCAAGCTCCGCCCACAGGATGCGGACGCCATCTCAGAATGGGCCGAACGCTTTGCGAGCACGCGGCTGGAAGCACCTTGGCGTGACGATGTTAATGCTCATCTGATGCGCGCGGCTCAGCGCGAAGGTCAGGTCGCCCGCCGCTGGCCGGGCCTCGGAGGGCGCGACCGCCCCCATGCCTGAGAGTGCCACAGGTGGGGCCGACATGAAGGTCGTGCTCGTCCACCCTGAAATCCCCGGAAATACAGGCACGATCGGGCGCACTTGCGTTGCGTTGGATCTGGAATTGATCCTAATCCACCCGCTCGGTTTCGACCTGTCCGAAAAGTCGGTGCGCCGTGCAGGTCTGGATTATTGGAAACATGTGCGGCTGACCGAATATGACAGTTGGGCCGATTTCGTGACGGATCGTGCGCCGACGGAAGACCGGCTTTTCCTGTTTGAGGATGATGGGGCAGGCGGGTCGGTCTATGCGCCTGACTATCCGCCCGACGCCTATCTCGTCTTCGGGAAGGAGACCAAGGGATTGCCGCCTGAGGTTCTTGAAGGACGCGGGGACCGCACCTTCTTCCTGCCCATGACGTCGCCCCATATCCGATCCCTTAACCTCGCCAACGCCGCGACGGCTGTTATCTATCAGGCAATGCGGCGGTATCTGGAATGACCCGCACAGAGTGCTAGGGTGTCGGTGCAACAAAGGGGCAAGACGTGAGCAATACTGAAGACGCACCAAACAGCCAGGACGACGCACCGGATCTGGCAGGCGAAGTGCGCGAACTGCGCAAGGAGCTGACCTTTCTACGCGAAAGCCGGATGTTTGTGATCCACCAATCCATCCTGCGCATCCTGCTGTTCCGCTTTGCCGTAGGCATGGCGGTGGGCCTTGGAACGGTGGTCGGCGCCACGCTCTTGCTGTCTCTCGCGGTATGGGCGCTCAGCCAAATCGAATTCATTCCGATCATCGGCGAATGGTCTGCCCAAATCGCACAGCGCATCGAAGAGGCGATCAGCAACGGAAACTGACGCACTGGCATTGCGGGCGTGGGTTTGGTGCCTACATCTTTTGTAGTCCCCAAAGTCAAAGCGTAGGAGATGCCGATGCAATGCCCCGTCGATGGAACACAACTTGTGATGTCAGATCGGCAGGGGGTCGAGATCGACTATTGCCCGACCTGCCGGGGCGTCTGGCTTGATCGTGGTGAGCTCGACAAGATCATCGAACGCTCCGTGCCTGCCGCAGCACCTCAGGCGGCTCCGCGCGAGGACCATGACCGCGACTATGATCGCGGCAGGAAGAAGAAGCGGCGCGGATCCTTCCTTGACGATATCTTCGATTTTTGAGTGTTTCGGGGTGCTTGGGCGACCCGTTCGATAAGGTCAAAATACTGTGCCCCGATTTGGGACCACGCGTAGTGGTGTTGCGCCAATGTTTTCAGGCGCGGCCCCATGGCCGCGGGGGGTGACGTTTGCAGGATTTGCGCGAGGCCTTTGGCATCCGAGAAATACTCTGCTTCGTTGAAAGTGGTGTGGCGATTGAAAACGCAATCGAAGGCATAGATCGGCTTGCCCACATGCATCATCTCGACCAAGGACGGGTTGGTGCCACCTGCTGAATGCCCGTGCAGGTACAGATACGCCCGACGCCGTAAGGTTTGTAGCGTAGCGGGGGCGTATATTGGATCGAGCAGGTACAGGTCCGGATGGTGCACATACCTGGCCCGCAGCTCACGTCCGTAGCGGCTGTTGTCCCAATTTCCGACGCAGATCAGGGGCATTCTGGACCTCACACATGCCTGCAAGATCATCTCGATATTGTTCTCGGGCTCAATCCGGCAAACGGCCAGCGCATAGTCCTGCGGCAGACCTTTCGGCAATGGCGCGTCCGCGACGTTGACCGCCTGATCCCCACCATAGGTCAAAATATCGGCCCGCCGCCCGTAGCGCTTCCACAGGTCTTCAGCGACAGCCGGGTTGTCGGCTATGATCGCGTCGGCATGGCGCACTGCCAGCCCCTCACATAGCTTTAGAAACCGCCGCACGGGGGGAGACCATTTCTGTCGCCGCCATTCCTGACCATCCACATGCACGATGATCCGCATGTTCCCTTGGCCGAGAATTGGCAAGGCCAGCGCACCGGACACGCCAAGCATCAGCGCCACATCCGCACCGGCTTGTTTCGCCTGTATCAGGCTTGCGATGTCATACGGCACGCTGGCCGCGCCATTGGCATGAAGGGGCAGGTAGGAAAGTTCGGCACCCTCAAAGTGCGACGGGTGCGCCTCAAAAGCAGGCGCGCTGCACGCAACTGACAATCGCTCAGACCGCCCGGCAGAGGCATGGTAACGCACCAACTGTTCGGCCAACGTCTCAAAGCCGCCATAGCAAGCCGGCACACCGACCGTACCAAGGATGGCAATATGCTTCTGCTGGGTGGGCACCCCGGCGCCTCCGTCTCTCCGACCAACAGCAATTAAGCCGATCTTTATGAATAAGAGGTTGAATGCGTCTGCGCCGGATCGAAGTCCGGGTTCAGTGCCTTGGGGGCAGACATGACATTGGTTCCGGACTTTGATCGCCACACGGTGGTGCGTCATCCTTCATCGCGGACGCTACGCACCGGCGGCTCACCTCTGTTCTGGCGCTGCAAGGCAGTCGCGGACATTCTGGGTGCAGTCATGATGCTGCCACTAGTAGCTGTTCTGGCCGGGCTCCTCTTGCTGCTGAACCCTGTGTTCAACCCCGGCCCGCTCCTCTTCCAACAGGCTCGGATGGGCCGAAATGGCCAAATCTTCCACGCCATCAAATTCCGAACAATGCGCGCGATCGGGCCTCAACGCGGGCCGTTAGACCCAGTGGAATATGCGCGGGTCTCACGCCTCGGCCGCCTTCTGCGCCGCACGGGGTTGGACGAACTTCCCCAAGCCATCAACATCCTGCGCGGTGAGATGAGCTTGATTGGCCCACGCCCAGATTGCGCGGTGCACGCGCAAACTTACTTGCAAGACGTCCCCGAATATCGCGCACGCCTAACCGTTAAGCCTGGTATAAGCGGTTATGCGCAAATCACCCTTGGATATGCGGTTGGGATTGAGGCCACACGCGCCAAGGTGCGCGCGGATCTCGACTATATCGCGCGTGCCAATTTCGCTCTGGATCTGTGGATCACGTGGCGCACCATTCTATCCATCCTGCTCGCACGCGGCGATTAGGCGGTAATGAATGTGACCTCGCCCTCCGGGTCGATCCGTGCGGCTGTCAAATTGCCCCCATAAACCGCGCCTGTATCGCAAGCGATGCGCCCGTCCTGCGCGAATGGGGCCTCAAATGGCTGGTGACCAAACGCGACCCATTGCCCGTCGGACCGCTCCACCTTCAGGAAATCGCCATTGCCCCACAGCAACGATTTCGATGGCTGCGCATCCATCGGAACCACCGGGTCAGCGCCAGCATGAACCACCCACAGCGTGCCCGACGACCAACTCAGCGGGAGCGCACCCATCCAATCGACAAGATCGGATCCCATCGCTTCCATCAGATCCCCTGCAGCATCAAGCAAGCCGCCGGTGTTGCGTGTATCCGTGGTCAACCCGTTGCCCACGCCAAAGCTTGCCATTGTCTGCAACCCACCATAACGCAGCCACCGTTTGGCCGGCCCGGTCGGGTCAGCCAAAAAATCCAGTGCCATGCGTTCATGGTTTCCCATCAGCCCGTAAAGCTGGTCGGGATGGGCAGACGTGATCTGCGAAACGAATGCCAAAACCTCGGCATTACCCTCCCCACGGTCGATGTAATCGCCCACAAAAACGACCTTCCCAGGCCCCGTCCGGGCCATGTCATCGTCGACCTGCTCCAACAGAGCTTCCAGTTTGTCGACGCACCCATGCACATCGCCAATCACATAAACCAAACCCTCAGGTGCCGGAGCCTGCCACCGCGCCATGATTCGTCCTTCCCCACTCGTCGACCCCCTGCCTAACCCGTGCGTGACCGCTTTGCATCTGCCCAGAGTTTTTTCGCCGAAACCGCCTGCACCCTCGGCACTCGCTTTCGGATGCGGCTAAAATGCCGGAAACACCGAGTCGTTGGTGGGCCCGCTGCGGGCTGAAGGGGGTAATATGAACGTATCGTTGCGAAGTGTCGTTGCGGGGATTGCCATGCTGTCGCTGGCGGCATGTGGATCGGCCTATATCTCGTCCGATATTTCCGCGGCTGCCGGTGCGGATGGTGTGCAGGTTGTTGAACTGTCCCCCGCTACAATCGCGCATGCGAACCGCAGCCCATACACGCCACAAAGCCTGCCGCTCGCCTTTTCGCGTATTGCCGGCGGCGGTGGCGGACCACGTGGGGCAGAACGTTTGCCTGATCCCGTGTTCGATCCGCAATCGCGCCCCGGCGCGCTTGAAGTCCGTGTTCCACCCAGCGTGAACCCCGGCCCTTATCAAATTGGCGTTGGCGACGTGTTGCTGTTTGCCACACCGCGCGGCGAGTCCACGGCCGAAGAACTGGCCGGCTTGGTGGCGGCCCAAAACCAGCGCCAAGGCTATACGGTGCAAGACAATGGCGATATCGCCATTCCGGATGTGGGGCGCATCATGGTGGCTGGCCTGACCCTGGCCCAAGCCGAAGATGCGGTGTTTGAGCGCCTGCTTGAGGCGCGTATCGACCCCTCGTTCAGCCTTGAAGTGGCCGAGTTCAACTCCCAGCGCGTTTCCGTCGGCGGCGCAGTTCGCAACCCTGGCGTTGTGCCGGTTGGCATGACGCCGGTCTACCTTGATCAGGTTCTCGCCTCGGTTGGGGGCCTATCCCTCGACGCGGACGATTTTGCCGTCATTCGTATTTATCGCGACGGCACGCTCTACCAAATCCCGACCTCTGAGCTCTATTCCGATCAAGGTCTGCAGCGTTTGCGCCTTCAGGACGGAGACAGCTTGTTTGTCGACACCGCCTACGATTTTGAGCAGGCCCAAGCATACTTCGAGGAAGTCATCGCACGCGCCGAATTCAACCGGGCTGCTCGGGCCGACGCAATCAACCAGCTTGCGACCGAGGTTTCGATCCGCCGCGGCGCGTTGGAGGAAAGCCGCCAGAACTTCCGCGACCGGCTGGAGCTTGGGGCAGAGGGTCAGGAATACGTCTATATTGCCGGCGAAGTCGGGGAACCCGGACGCTTTGCCTTGCCTTTCGAAAACCGCGCCGTCTTGGCCGATGCCCTGTTCGACGCTGGCGGGTGGAGTGAAAGCACCGGCAACCCGTCGCAGATCTATCTACTGCGGGCCCAAGACAGCTCGGCCTATGTGAGCGCTGTGACGGCTTATCGCCTCGACGGATCGAACGCCGCCAACCTTGTTATGGCGACCCGCATGGAACTGCGGCCCGGTGACGTGATTTTTGTGGCGGAGCAGCCGGTAACGCGATGGAACCGCGTTATCGAACAGATCACCCCGTCGATCATCGGCCTAGGTGCAAATGCAGTGAACTGACATGCGGGCGGGGCTTCTTTTAAGCCCTGCCTGCGCAGCTATGCAGCCAGTAGTGGATAGTGTTTCGGCGTAGAGACAGCTTTTTCTTCACGCCTCTGTCTTACTCAAGCGCCAATGAAAAACCCGCGCGGATCTCTCCGAGCGGGTTTTGTTTTGATCTCATTACTTCCCGAAGGAAGCACCGATTAGTTTGTGCCGTCGCTCTCATCGCCGGATGCGATGATGGCGATTGCAACTGCCGCTGCAGCCACACCGACGATCGCTTCACACGGGATGCCGCTGTTCACAACATCGCACGAGGATTGGGATCCGACAGTCACCTCAAGATCGGTCTCAGGTGTGACCACAGGCTCGATGCCTTGTGCGAATGCCGATGTTGACAGGCCGACGATTGCGGCGATGGAAAGCATAATATTCTTCATGGGTTCCTCCATATGCCGGCGACAGAATGCCCCCACCGGCTGAAAACTTCCCAATAACGTTACCCCCGCGTGACGTGGGGATCAACGTTTGAACTTCGTTGGCGGGCGTTTATGGCGTCAAATCGCTACTTTTCCCACCTTAAGTCGCGTTTTCGGGCAACTGAGAATGCCAGACGAATGGGGCATTGTGGGGGTTAGAGGAGGGTGCAAACCAGATGGGCCGACTCGGGTAATGCGGCGTAAGCGACACCGGTGACATCTGCGCGCCCGGTTGCGCGGCTCCTCCTTACAATTGCATCTTCGAGCGCCGCGTCGCTCAAAAAAGGGCGCAAGGCCTCCAGATCGACCATCGATCGACAGATGGAGGCAGGCTGCAACGCCATATCGCCGATCTCGGCCGGTCCGTGCGGGACGAGCCCGATATGCGTATCGGACGGATGGGCGTGCAGCATGGCCTCCGACAATTCTGAACGCGCAGCGAGCAGCCTTTGTTCAGCGGATCGCAAAGGCATAGTGCTGGACTCCGCCAAACGACGTTCCTTAGCCAGCGCCTCCTGCATTTGCGCCAGATGCTCAAGCGCGCCTCGGGCCTCATCCTGTGTCAGGTGAGGGGAAGCTGAAAGGGTCTCTGCGCGGCGGACGTACCTATCGGCGCGACCCAAGAGCGCTTCGGGAGTGGTTTTGCGGGTGGGACTGGGGGACATGTCATTCGGCATGGATCAAACTCTGGCCCGGGTCAGGTTAACAATCAGTTACGGGATTGCCTTAAACTGACGGTGTTTCACCGCAGGCTCTGAACGCCTCAACTGCAGGTGCGGCGCCTTCAAGTGACATTGCTGCGACCGCTAGTCCGGTGAACCCAGTTGCCCCTTCATTGAATTGCAGCCCGTCGAGGACATTGCCGAAACCACGGTCTGATACCGTGATCGAACGCCTATCCTCGGACAATTCATGCGCATCGGTCATGATCATGTTGGGTTGCGGGCCGTAGAAGGCCATGCCGAACCGGCTTTCCTCGGGCCAGGGCTCCGGGGTTGTGAGGGTGATGGTGTAGAGCGGGCCGGACGGGTCGAACGTAAGTCGCACGTCGATGCCGTCTTCGGCGTGGGTCAGGGTACAGAGGGTGCCCTCAACGCCAGCCTCCCATGCCAAGGACGGTGTGGCGGCAAGCAACAGGGCGGCGGTCAGGACGATTTTCATGGAGCAGAAGATAGCGAGGATTGCGCCGCCGGCCAGTGGGAAGGCTTGCGGCGTAGGGCTGCCTGCGCGAGGGTTGAGGGATGACACGCGACGAATTCAATGCCTTTTGCGGCAGCATGAAAGCCACGTCCCATGTGGTTCAGTGGGGCAATGCGGATGTGTGGAAGGTTGGCGGCAAGGTCTTTGCGCTGTGTGGTTGGAACGACGGCGAAGACGCGTTCACGTTCAAGGTGGGCGATGTGGCGTTCGAGGTGCTGCCGGAACAACCCGGCATTCGGCCCGCGCCGTATCTGGCATCGCGGGGGATGAAGTGGGTTCAGGTCTATGAGGCTGGCGCGATGTCGGAGGCCTCGCTGAGGGAGCATATCGAGGCGAGCTACGATATGGCGGTGGGCAAGCTGACCAAGAAGCTGCGGGCCGAGTTGGGAGTGTGAGGGTGTGCAAGGTTGCACAAAGGGGTCAAGCATCTGAAAAGTATACACAATGACGTTTTTCTTAAGTCTTTTTTGACGGAATCTGCGCTAACAGAGCGCCGCTGAGGGTCAGCCATTACCCCGCCACGCTGGCCCACCGGAGCATGCCCATGGAGCCCCTTTCTGACAGTACCGTTCTCACCCTTTCCGGCCTCTGCATGGTTGGGCTACTGCTTGTCTTGCTACTCCGCCGACGCAGGCCCCGGGGTCGTCCTGTGGTCATCGACGGCTCGAACGTCATGCACTGGAACGGTGAGGTCGCAAGCCTGACCACCGTGAAAGAAGTCATCGCGCGGTTGCAGGCTGAGGGCTATGCGCCCGGCATTATCTTTGACGCGAATGCGGGCTATAAGCTGGCCGATCACTATCTCGACGACCGGCACTTTGCCAAACTGCTGAACCTCCCCACAGATCGCGTGCTTGTGGTGCCGAAGGGGCAACCAGCGGACCCGACGATCTTGGCTGCCGCGCGGGATATGGGAGGACAGGTTGTTACAAATGACCGGTTCCGCGATTGGGCGGAGCAGTTCCCCGAGGTGCGGGAGACGGGGCATTTGATGCGGGGCGGCTACCGGGATGGTGTGCTTTGGCTTGAGGGGGCGTGAGCCGGCCGCGGCCCGGCTTAGCCTTCGCATAAAGCTCTACCGCCGTTATCGCACGATCCGCACTTGTTCGAAGGTGTGGCCATAGGCGCTGAGCGGGCCTGTGACTTCGATGATCTCGCCGGGGCGCAAGTCGCGGACCAATGTACCCGAGACATTGCACACACTCACGGACGCATCAGGTGCATTTGTTGGGACCAGTGTGGCGCATCCGCGTGAGCGCCTTGAAGTGGAAATGCGTTCGACCTCATAGGTCAGCGTAGCCAGCGAAGTATCGACGACATAGTGAGCCGTGGAGGGAACGCCGTACCAAACGGCACCAAAATACACCGCAATTGCCATCGGAATACCAACGGCAAAGCGCACAACCGGATGGGGCGGCCTGCTGTCCGGGCGCATGAAATTGCGGACGGGTGCCCGGAAAATGCTGCCCAGAAGCATCGGAAGGATGACCACCACAAACACAACGGCAGATCCGGCAATCCAGTTACTTTGGCCAAACGCGTTCCAATCTGGCAGGCTGGCGGTCCGGCTGAACTTCATGCCGTATAGCGTGGCGATCAAGAGCGCCATGAACGGCAGCATCAACAGGACATCCAGAAAATCAGTCTTGCGCCATGCGATTGCATTTGGACCCGGATGAGCCGGTTGTTGCATCGCAGCCTCTGACTGGACTGCATACATGCGGCGGCTTTGTTCTGCCGCTGCTTGGATCGCCCGTTGCTCCATCCTCAACGCGTGCTCACGCCGCGGCTCGCGCCAGGCCAGCCCAAAGGGCGCAACCAGAAGGAGGTAGCCAAGGCAGAGCAGACCCGCTGCAGCCGCAATGACATAGGTGGTGAGCGGCGGTGCATCGAGCATTCGGGACAGCAGATATTGGTCACGCAGCCCGAAGACGGCAACGATCACCCACGCCAGTGCAACGATGACGATCAGGAACCTGAGGAGGCCCGGGCGCGTGATCCTGACGAACTTGTCGTGGACATTGGGCAACAGGAATAGAAGCGAAAGGATCACGAGGAAAGACGAAATCCCGATTGCGAAATTGGTCTCAACCGGCAGGCCAGAGAACTTCACTTGAGTGAAGCAATAGACGATCCACGGCATCGCGGCGACAAGTCCGACAATGCCGATAATGCGCGCGAAGATATCGCTGACGAAAAGGTCCCACTTCATGGAATTGGCCCTTAATTTACCCGTTCCCCTCAGGAAACGCGTGAATTCGGGCATGGGGATGGCAGCAAAAGGTAGATTTCTTGAAACCTACCGCTTCCGCCGCTTCACATTCCCGCCCCGCTGCCCCGGCCTTCCCGCCGTGGACCGCCCGGACGCCTTCTGCGAGTCCTCCACAGCAGCTTCCACCGCCGCCTGACGCGCCAAAGGATCGTCTGCCACGGCCAATTCCACCGTTTCCAGCCGCTTCACCTCGTCCCGCAACCGGGCGGCTTCTTCGAACTCGAGGTTCTCCGCCGCCTTCCGCATCTTCTCGCGCAAGCCGTCTAGATGTGCCTGAAGGTTCGCGCCGACCAAGGGCTTCTCAACCTTCGCCGTCACGCGATTCATGTCGACGTCGCCCTGATAGGTGCCGAGCAGGATGTCCTCGACGTTCTTTTTGACCGTCTCGGGCGTGATCCCGTGTTCCTCGTTATAGGCCATCTGCTTTTCGCGGCGGCGGTCGGTTTCGCGCATGGCGCGTTCCATGGAGCCGGTGATCTTGTCGGCATACATGATGACCTTGCCCTCGGCGTTGCGCGCGGCGCGGCCGATGGTTTGGATCAGCGAGGTCTCGGAGCGCAGGAAGCCCTCCTTATCGGCGTCGAGGATGGCCACCAGCCCGCATTCGGGGATGTCGAGGCCCTCGCGCAGGAGGTTGATGCCGACCAGCACATCGAAAGCGCCGAGGCGGAGGTCGCGGAGGATTTCGATGCGTTCCAGCGTGTCGATGTCGGAGTGCATGTAGCGCACGCGGATGCCCTGTTCGTGCAGGTATTCGGTCAGGTCTTCGGCCATGCGTTTGGTGAGCACGGTGGCCAGCACGCGGAAACCGTTGGCGGCGGTCTTGCGGATTTCGTCGAGGAGGTCGTCGACCTGCATCTCCACCGGGCGGATTTCGACCTGGGGGTCGAGAAGGCCCGTAGGGCGGATGACCTGTTCGGTGAAGACACCCCCCGCGCGCTCCAGCTCCCAATCGGCGGGGGTGGCGGAGACGAAGACGGATTGCGGGCGCATGGCGTCCCATTCCTCGAACTTGAGGGGGCGGTTGTCCATGCAGGAGGGCAGGCGGAAGCCGTGTTCGGCCAGCGTGAATTTGCGCCGGTAGTCGCCCCGGTACATGCCGCCGATCTGAGGGACGGAGACGTGGGATTCGTCGGCGAAGACGATGGCATTGTCGGGGATGTATTCGAAAAGGGTGGGGGGCGGCTCACCGGGAGCGCGGCCAGTGAGGTAGCGGGAATAGTTTTCGATGCCGTTGCAGACGCCGGTGGCCTCAAGCATTTCGAGATCGAAGTTGGTGCGTTGCTCAAGGCGTTGGGCCTCCAGCAGTTTGCCCTCGCCCACCAGTTGGTCGAGGCGCATCTGAAGCTCCGCTTTGATGCCCTTCATCGCCTGCTGCATCGTCGGGCGCGGGGTCACGTAGTGGGAGTTCGCGTAGATGCGGATTTTTTCGAACGTGTCGGTTTTTTCGCCGGTGAGGGGGTCCAGTTCGGTGATGGATTCGAGTTCCTCGCCGAAGAAGGAGAGCTTCCAAGCGCGGTCTTCGAGGTGGGCGGGCCAAATCTCAAGCGAGTCGCCGCGGACGCGGAAGGCGCCGCGTTGGAAGGCTTGGTCGTTGCGGCGGTATTGTTGAGCGACGAGATCGGCGATGACCTTGCGTTGGTTGTACTCGCGGCCAGCGAAGAGGTCTTGAGTCATAGCGCCGTAGGTTTCAACGCTGCCGATACCGTAGATACAGGAGACGGAGGCGACGATGATGACGTCGTCGCGTTCCAAAAGCGCCCGGGTGGCAGAATGGCGCATCCGGTCGATCTGTTCGTTAATCTGGCTTTCTTTCTCGATGTAGGTGTCGGAGCGGGCGACATAGGCCTCGGGCTGGTAGTAATCGTAGTAGGAAACGAAATACTCGACGGCGTTGTCGGGGAAGAAGCCTTTGAATTCGCCATACAACTGCGCGGCAAGCGTCTTGTTGGGGGCCAGGATGATGGCGGGGCGCTGGGTTTCCTCGATCACCTTGGCCATGGTGAAGGTCTTGCCGGTGCCGGTCGCCCCAAGCAACACCTGATCTTGCTCGCCGTCATTCACCCCCTGGCTGAGCTCCTTGATCGCCGTGGGCTGGTCGCCTGCGGGGCTAAACTCGGACTGCATGACGAATTTCTTGCCGCCCTCCATCTTCAGGCGGGCGCGGATGTCATCAACGGATGCCCCGGTATCGGGCATGGCTTCGGGTGAATTGTTGTGCATCGCAGGCCCCTTCGGTTGCACCATAGAATGGAGCCTGAAGCGCGCGCTGCAAGAGGGCACCCTGACACGTCCTGACAACGGTGTGTCAGGAGGGGAGGTGTTGTGTTAACCTTTCTTAAGGATAGATGCCTGAAAAGGTTAACAAAATAAGGGGCATTGTGGATTCTATTCCTTTGCGAAACGGGCGCGAAAGGCGTATCGAGATTGGGCAAGCAGCAGAAGCGGTTGCCGGCCCTCGGCCGATACCCACCCACCCCTCGCTCCCTCGGCCCGGGCTGGCAACCAACTCTTCCCGGACAATTCGAATGTCCGCAGCGAAGTGGTTCTGTGGTAAATACCAGCGCATGATTGATTTGCGCCTTTTCCTCCCGACCGTTCTTCTTGCCCTTCCAGCCTTTGCAGATGCCGACCCGCCGCGCGCCTATGCGCAGGACGGACCGGTTCAGATTGCGGGCGAGATTGAGACCGTTTTCGATTGGACGACGGATCGATGCGAGGATTACCAGATCCCCGATCTGCCGGTGCGGGCCTTCCGCAATGGGGCGGGGCAGGTCAGCCTGATCCTGAGCCATGACAGCGCGCGGCGGATGACCGGGCCGGATTTCGGTAATCTGACGCTGTCCTGTGACGTCCTCATGACCTCCGCCCACAACAGCGCGCCGGATATGTTTTCCAACATCGAATGGATTGCGGCGACGTGGATCGAAGGGGAGACGGTTCACGCGTTGCTGCACAATGAGCATCAGGGCAACCGCTACACGGACTGTCGGAGCGCGGAGTATTTCCAGTGCTGGTATAACTCGATCACCTATGCGCGGTCAGACGATGCGGGCGCGACGTTTGAGCGGGTGATCCCCGCGCCCGATCATCTGGTGGCCAATATCCCCGAGGTCTACCACCCCGACGAGGGCATTTTCGGCGCGTTCAGCCCGTCGAACATCATCGAACGGGAAGGATTCTACTACGCTTTCATCAAGGTGCAGGCGTATCCGTTCGGCGACCAGCACACCTGCCTGATGCGGACGGAGACGTTGGGCGACCCGGATTCATGGCGGTACTGGAACGGCTCCGCGTTCGAAGGGCGGTTCGGCGACCCGTACCGCGATGATCTGCAGGAGATGCGTGTGACGACCTGCACGCCCATCGCGTTGCCTGAGATTGCGCAGATGTACGAAGGGATCACTTGGAACACGGAGTTGGACCGGTTCATTTTGGTGGGTACCACGTCTGATCCGTCCCGCGATCCGAACCCGTTTGGTTTTTACTACGCACTGTCCGAGGATCTGGTGAATTGGGAGCCACGCGTGCCGTTGCTAGAGGTGCGTCTGCCATGGCGGGCGGGTGGGCCGGAGACGACCTACCTGTACCCCACGCTGATCGACCATGACGCGCCGGGACAGAATTTCGATACCAGCGGGGCGGAGGCATACTTGTATTTCACGCGGCTGAACTTTGGATCTGGCCATCTGGACCGAGATTTGATGCGCGTGCGGGTCGAGATCACGCCCTAGCGCAGATGCTCCATCAATGCGTGTACCCTAGGCGCAAAATCCTTTGCTGACAAATCCGCCCGCGTTTTGGCATTCATTGGCAGGTGCTGTGCTGCGAAGGTGGCAAGGGCAGGATAGCTTTCGACCTCGGCTAGAACGAGGCGGTGATAAGCCGCGACGTTGCCAAGGGCCTCCGAAAGGCTACCGCTGTCCAGCGACTCCAGAAGAGCTGCTTTAAAGGCCTCAAGAGGGAGATCCTGCGGGGGCTTCATGTCGGGTTCAACGAACTCGGCGCGCACTTGCAACAACGGCGCCAAGTAGTCCCCCAGCGGCGGTGGCGAAGACCCGAACAGCCAGCGTTTCTTCAAAGGAATCACAGTGCCTTCGTGCAATCGCCCCTCGATCGCCGTGATCCTCGCGGTGAATTGAGACGTTAGCGTAAAGCGCGGCGGCCTGCCGGGCGCGCCGCCGCTTCCAGAGAAACGGCAAATCTGGCCGATAGCCCCGATCTCTAGCGAGGCACCGATGAAGTACGGCATCCGGAAGGCGTCGAAGGCGCGCGCCTCCGGCGTGATGGACATCAAAAGGTTGCTTTCGCCTTCTGAGGTGAAGTGGCCGCGCGGCGGAACGACATTCTTGGACAGGCCAGCCGGGATCGGGCCCGAGATATCGGGGCGGTTGTCTTTGACCGTGACTGGCGCGGGCAACGCGTCGTGGGCCGTTTCATCCCGAAGGCAAATCAGGTCTGGCGGGCGTTGGGCGATTTGGGGTGTGGGCGCATCCTCGGCTGGGGCAAAGGCCACGACGTAGTTGGCAAATTTCTTCGATGCCTCGTCCTGTGGCAGATCGGAGGCCGTCCATTCGATGGCCGTCACGGTGACCTGCCAAAGCCCCTCGGGCAGGTCGATGGTAGCGGCCTCGTCCGCCGGGCGCGGCGCATTCTGGTCCGCGGGCAAGAGGTAGTCGCCGTCGGCGATGACCCGGCCGGTTGAGCGCAGCAGGAAAGTCCAAGACGGTCCGGCCAATGACTTTTCCACGTCGGTCAGCCCACCAGTTGTGAGCCGAAGTGCAAAACCGCCATCGCTTCCGGTGCACCACGCCGCCAAATGTCCCTTGGCGCTTTGGTCCTGCCACACGGCCGGTTCGGTGTACCACGCAATTGGCCATTCGCGGGCCTGTTCCACTAGGGTGGGGTCGAAAATCATCAGATGGGCGCTGTCCGTGCCAAGCCCTAGTCGGCGGTCGAATTCCATTGGGCGCGCTCCTTCTGCTGCTCGGCTGAGGTAGGAGCCGCGACAGCTTCGACAATTGCGAAATCCGGCGATCCTGTCCATAACGCCATCAACGACCATCCATGAGGTTCGCCCATGCGCGCACGCATCTACAAACCCGCAAAATCCGCCATGTCGTCGGGTCAGGCGAAGACGAAGCAATGGGTGCTGGAATATGCCCCGGCTGAGGCGCGTTCGATTGATCCGCTGATGGGGTGGACCTCCTCCGGGGATATGGACAGCCAGGTACGCCTGCGGTTCGACAGCCTTGAGGCGGCGCAGGATTACGCCAAGGACCACGGGATCGAGGCGGTTGTCACAAAGCCCAAAGTCCGCAAGCCGAACGTGCGCCCCGGCGGGTATGGTGACAATTTCGCCACCAGCCGGCGCGGTGCCTGGACGCACTGAGCGCTGTGCGCGTTGGGCCCGCCGATCCGTCCGATCCACAGGTTGCGGTGCTGATCCAGACCCATCATGAAACCGGGCGTCTTCATTACGACGAGGCCGATTGCCATTCGCTGGACACGGACGCCGTCGCCGAGATCGGTGTCGCTATGTATGCCGCGTGGTTGGACGGGCAGGTCGTGGCGATCGGTGGGTTGAAGGCATTGGGGCAGGGTGCGGTTGAGCTGAAAGCAATGCACACCTCCGAGGCGGCGCGAGGCAAGGGGGTCGCATCGGCGCTTCTGGCGCATTTGATGGAGGCGGCGCGGACGGCCGGGCATCACACCATGTTCCTCGAAGCAGGTCGGTCGGATGATTATGCGGCCCCCGCGCGGGCGCTTTATCGGCGGCACGGTTTCACCGAATGCGCGCCGTTCGGAGATTACGTTGCGCGCGACGCCAGCATCTTCATGTCGTGCAACCTGTGATCGGCGCACGCAGATGATGGACGCCCCCTGTACCAGCCGCTAAACGAGGGCGCAGCGGGCCCATAGCTCAACTGGATAGAGCAGCCGACTTCTAATCGGCAGGTTGAGGGTTCGAGTCCTTCTGGGCCCGCCAAGTGCACGCATTCAATGCCCGAATCGGATGGAGCGAAACCGGGTTTCGACGGCATGCGAGGGTGCACTTTACCGCATCAGGGGCGAAATCCCGCTTGGAAACAGGGATTTGGCGGCTTCTGACGGGCGAATTAGACTGCTTTAGAGTATTCACCGTCGCGTGATGTGCATATAGTGTCTGACTATCGGGCATGCCCGATGTCTGACGAAGATCAATGGGGATGATCTATGATACGCTCCGAGCTGATCCAAAAGCTGTCCGAGGAAAACCCGCATTTGTACCAGCGGGACGTGGAACGGATCGTCAACGCGATCTTCGAAGAAATCATCGACGCATTGGCCGAAGGCAATCGCGTCGAATTGCGTGGCTTCGGCGCGTTTTCGGTCAAGAAACGGGACGCCCGTGTGGGTCGGAACCCGCGGACGGGCGAAAGCGTTTCGGTGGAAGAAAAGCATGTGCCTTTCTTCAAGGCCGGGAAGCTGCTACGCGATCGGTTGAACGGTCACGACGGGTGATCGACCGACCTTGGGTCGGGTTCGGCTTAGGGGTGTGAGATGGCAATCTTTCGGTATCTGAAAATCCTGTTCTTGGTGATCGTGGCGGTCGCTCTGGTTCTGTTGTTTCTGGCGAACAACGAGCCGGTCACAGTGCGCTTGATGCCGGATGCGCTTGCCAATGCCATCGGAATTCCCAACGTCTACACAACGCAGCTGATCTTTGTTGTGGTCGGTGCGCTGCTGATCGGAATCATCGTCGGCTTCATTTGGGAATGGCTGCGCGAATACCGTTTCCGCGCCGAGGCCAAGACCCAGCGACGTGAGGCGCAGCGGCTGAACCAGGAAGTCGCGAAGATGAAGGGGCAGTCCTCGGACACGCAGGACGATGTTCTTGCCATCCTCGACCAAGCCGACGCTGCCCGCTGATCTATGGCTGACATTGCGATCAAGTTCTGCGGCCTGAGCCGCCCCTCTGACGTGTCCGCCGCTGTCGACGCGGGAGCGCGTTATGTCGGGTTTGTGTTTTTCGAGAAGTCGCCGCGCAATGTCTCGTTGGAGACGGCCCTAGCTTTGGCGCTCGACGTGCCGGCGGGGATCGCCAAGGTGGCGTTGACCGTGAATGCGGATGATGCATTTCTGGATGCCCTGACGGATCAGGTGCCGCTGGACATGCTGCAACTTCACGGGACCGAGGCGCCGGAACGCGTGGAGGAAGTGCGCGCGCGCTACGGCCTTCCAGTGATGAAGGCGATTGGTATTCGTGAGGCTGCGGATTTGGAGGCCATCGACCGCTATGCAGAGGTGGCCGACCAGCTATTGATAGATGCCAAACCGCCCAAGGACGCGGACCTGCCCGGCGGCAACGGGGCAGCGTTTGATTGGGACCTTCTTAAGGGGCGCAAATACTGGACGGTGCCGTGGATGCTGGCCGGGGGTCTGACGCCTGAGAATGTGGCGGAGGCCACCGCGCAGACCGGTGCGCGGCAAGTGGATTTGAGTTCTGGCGTCGAATCCGCGCCAGGCGTGAAAGATCCGGCCCTGATGCAGGCTTTCGCGGCAGCTTTGCAAAACTGAGGGATTTCGCCGCGCTTTGCGCGCCGACCGCCCGGGGGGCCTTGCCCCCCGGACCCCCCAGAGTATTTAAGACCAATGGAAGACGAGGCGCGTTTCGAGCGCAGGGAGTGACGACATGCCGGACGATCTTTTGAACAGCTTCATGACCGGCCCCGACGAAAAGGGCCGTTTTGGTGATTTCGGCGGGCGGTTCGTGTCCGAGACGCTGATGCCGCTGATCCTTGAGCTGGAAAAGCAGTATGAGTTCGCCAAGACGGACGACAGTTTCTGGGCCGAGATGCATGATCTGTGGACGCATTACGTTGGCCGCCCGTCGCCGCTCTACTTTGCCGAACGTCTGACGGAGCGGTTGGGCGGTGCGAAGATCTACCTCAAGCGAGATGAGCTGAACCATACTGGCGCCCACAAGATCAACAATGTGTTGGGGCAGATCATCCTCGCCCGGCGCATGGGCAAGACCCGCATCATCGCCGAGACCGGCGCGGGCCAGCATGGTGTGGCGACGGCGACGGTCTGCGCCAAGTTTGGCCTGAAATGCGTGGTCTACATGGGCGCCACGGATGTAGAGCGCCAGGCGCCCAACGTGTTCCGCATGAAGCTTCTCGGCGCCGAAGTTGTGCCGGTGACAAGCGGGCGCGGCACGCTGAAGGATGCGATGAACGATGCTTTGCGCGACTGGGTGACTAATGTGCGCGACACGTTCTACTGCATCGGCACGGTCGCAGGGCCGCACCCCTATCCGGCGATGGTGCGCGATTTTCAGGCGATCATCGGCAAGGAAACCCGCGAGCAGATGATGGCGGCGGAGGGCCGTTTGCCTGACACGATCATCGCGGCCATCGGCGGCGGATCGAACGCGATGGGTCTGTTCTTCCCGTTCCTTGACGACAAGGACGTCAACATCATCGGTGTTGAGGCCGGTGGCCATGGCGTGAACGAAAAGATGGAGCATTGCGCCAGCCTGACCGGCGGGCGCCCCGGGGTGTTGCATGGCAACCGTACATATCTGTTGCAGGATGAGGATGGCCAGATTCTGGAGGGCCACTCGATCAGCGCGGGTCTCGACTATCCCGGCATCGGCCCGGAACATGCCTGGCTGCACGAGATTGGCCGCGCGCAATATGTCTCCATCACTGACAAGGAAGCGCTGGAGGCGTTCCAGTTATCCTGTGAGACGGAGGGCATCATCCCCGCGCTGGAGCCGTCCCACGCGCTGGCCCATGTCTGCAAGATCGCGCCGGAGCTTCCCAAGGACCACCTGCTGGTAATGAACATGTGTGGGCGGGGGGATAAGGATATCTTCACAGTCGCGCGCGCGCTCGGCTGGGATATGAGCGAGGCGTGAGGCCCGAGGACCTCGACCCTGATCTGCGGCGCTGGCGGCGACATCTGCACCAGCACCCGGAGTTCGGGTTCGAGGAAGTCGAGACAGCCCGTTTTGTCGAAGCACGGCTGCGCGAGGCCGGTCTGACCGAAATCGAGACCGGTGTGGGCGGCACTGGCCTTGTCGCCACTTTGCGCGCCGGATCATCGGAGCGCGCCATTGCTTTGCGTGCAGACATGGATTGCCTGCGCATTCACGAGACGACGAACCTGTCCCATGCCTCCACCCGGCCCGGGTTGATGCATGCCTGCGGCCATGATGGTCATACCACGATGCTGTTGGGCGCGGCCGCTGTTCTGGCCCGTGAGGGCGGCTTTGACGGGGTGGTGCATTTCGTCTTTCAGCCGGCCGAGGAATGGGGGCAGGGCATGAAGGCGATGATCCGCGACGGGTTGGGATCGCGCATTAAGCTCGATGAAATCTACGGGCTGCACAACATGCCGGGCCTGCCGGTGGGGCGGTTTGAGACGCGCTCGGGCGCTTATATGGGGGCCGAGGATGGCTTTGTGATCGAGGTTCAGGGGACGGGGGGCCATGCTTCGCGCCCACACGAATGCCGCGACGCCATTGTGGCGGCTTGTGCCATTGTGGGGCAGCTGCAGACGATTGTAGCGCGCAGCCTTGATCCGGCGGATCTGGCGGTCGTCTCGGTCACAGGGATCGAGGGCGACAACATCAAGAATGCGATTGCGAGCACGGCGCGGATTGAGGGGGATTGTCGGCATTTCAACGCGGCGGTGAGCGCACGGATTGAAGATGCTATGCGCCGTATCGCGGAGGGCGTCACGGCTGCTCACGGATGCACGGCAGAGCTGCGCTATGAGCGGGTGTTTGTGCCGTTGATCAACGATGCGGAGGCCACGGGCCATGCCGTTGCTGCCGCTCGGGCCGTGTTCGGCGATGAGAATGTGGACGATAAGGCCGCACAGATGGGCGCGTCGGAGGATTTCGCGCAGGCCCTGGCGCTGGCACCGGGTGCGTTTGTGATGATCGGCAATGGCGACAGCGCGCCACTGCACAATCCGGGCTATGACTTCAACGACGACGCTCTGGTGCCCGGTGTTGCGTGGTTCGTGGAACTGGTGCGCCAGAGGCTGGCTGTGCCTTCAACGTGACAAAGCGGTCTGTCAGCCCGGCTGCATGGCATGGGCTTCGAGCATCTCCATCGGAATGACATCGAGCGCGCGTTTGTGGGTGGCGGCGAGGTTCACGGGAGGGGCGGCCCCTTCCTCGGCGGCTTGTAGCCAGCGGCTTGCACAGACGCACCACCCATCGCCTGGGTTG
Organism: Gymnodinialimonas sp. 202GB13-11; assembly: GCF_040932485.1. Lineage (NCBI taxonomy): Bacteria > Pseudomonadati > Pseudomonadota > Alphaproteobacteria > Rhodobacterales > Paracoccaceae > Gymnodinialimonas > Gymnodinialimonas hymeniacidonis. Next base: position 269,193 of record NZ_JBFRBH010000001.1, read on the forward strand.
AGGCCCGCGAAATTGTATTCGGGGCGCGGCGTCGACAGGTCGTTACCGACATATTTCGAGAAGGCGAGGAATTCCGCCGTCATCACGCAGCACACTGTGTGCGATCCGCGATCTTCGGCGCAGGTGTCACAGCCACCATCGCGGAAAAAGCCCGTCATGGGGTCCGTTGAGCACGTCTCGAGCGCCTCACCAAATACATTGAGGGACTCGGCTTTCTTGAAGCCCATGGTCTGGTACCTCCTGCGGTATACAGGCGGCCGTTCAAGTCTTGGGTAGCGGAAAGCGGGGGTAAGGGGAAGCCACATCCCGCCAGTCGATCCATGCGCCATGGAAATCCACGCGGGCGAGGTCGTGTTGGATGGGCATGCCACCGGCCCAAAGCGTGGCGACAAGGCCTGCGCCGGGCGTGTCGTCGTCAGCTTCCATCGCCAGATGCAGCAGCGGGGATAGCGCGCTTGCTGTTTGTCCTGCTGCTTGGAGCGATGTGGCGATGGCGGCGCGGGTCGCGTCCGGAAAATACTGGGCGGCGATGGTGGTATAGACGGTGTGCAGGCCGGTCCAGGGGCGCGCCAGGCGGCGGGCGAGCCAGGGGGCGGCGTCGTCTTCGTCGACTTTCGTATCGGCCAGGTCTATCGCGGCATGGGTACGGGTCAGACGTTCGGGCTGGTCCGGCCAGAGATAGGCCAGAAGGCGTAGGCGATCTTCAGGATCGTGGGGATCGAGCGGCGTCAGATCGACTCCGGCGCGATCTGTGACGGCAAAGGGGACCGGCTTGCAAAAGGGCCGCTCCCATTTCGGCATGAGCCGTACCTTGCTGTGCACCTCGCCGTGCAGGCCGCGGCCCATCGACAGGGCAAAGCGGTCGAGCGACAGGTTGAGACCGGCGCTTGCCCCAAGTTCGGACAGGGTGACGGGCATGGGGCCGGTCTGGCCAAGTGCCCACCAGATGCCCGCGATGATGGTCGTCGCGCGCCGCACCTCGTTGGTTTGCGGGGGCCGGTCGAGCCAAGCCATGATCCATGCTTCATGGGTTTGGAACGCGGCCTCGACCGCGTGCCACAGCACGTCGTCAGAGACGTCGTTCGGCGGATAGGCGGCGGTCAGGCCGGCGTCACTTCCGTCGATCACCAACCCATGCAATGCACCGGCAAGGCGCAGGGGCACGGATTGGCCGGCGGCGCTGACATCGCCTTCCCACGCCAGACAGCGGGCTCCCACGGCGGTGGCACCGGTCAGACGCGCGCCGATCAGCGGCATGAGGCGGGCCATGAAAGGGGAGCCGAGGGCGGCTGTGACCTCTCCCTGGCGGGCGAAGGCTTCGCGCAGTCGGTTGCTCACCGGAACTTGTCCACCAGCTTTTGCAAGGGACTGCGGGCGTCGGGTTTGTCTTTCGGCCCCTCCTCGACCGCTTTGTCGGTCTCCACCGGGGCGCTTTTCTTTGGTTCGGATTTCGACGAGCGTGGCGGGGCGGTGCGTAAAGCCACCGCGTTGAGGAACTTGCCACCATCGCCCTCGGCCAGACGAGGGGCGCCGTCGCTGACACCGCGCAACACGTCATCGAGCCACTCTTGATCAGCCTTGGCAAAATCACTCAGCACATAGCCCGGCACGCGATCCTTGTGGCCGGGATGGCCCACGCCAAGGCGAACGCGATCGTAGTGGGGGCCGATATGTTGGTGGATGGAGCGCAGGCCATTGTGGCCCGCATGACCGCCGCCCGCTTTTCCGCGGACCTTGGCAGGGGCAAGGTCGATCTCATCATGGAAGACGGTCACATCGGTGCTGTCGAGTTTGTAGAAGCGCATGGCTTCGCCCACCGACTGGCCGGAGAGATTCATGAAGGTTTCGGGCTTGAGCAGCATGACCTTCTCAGACCCAAACTTCCCCTCGCTTAACGAGCCCTGAAACTTCGAGCGGAAGGGCGCAAAGCTGTGATCTTCGGCAATGCGGTCCAGCGCCATCCAACCGATGTTGTGGCGGTTCTTTGCGTATTTTGCGCCGGGGTTGCCCAGACCGACCCAGAGTTGCATGGCTGCGATCCTTTTGTTTCGGCCATGGTGATATTGGGCGTGGGGCGGTTTGCCAAGGCGCGGGCGGCGTGGCACGGTCTTGTGGAACACCGAACCGGAGCAGACTCTTGAGCGATATACCCAAACAGATGCGCGCGCTGGTTCTGCATGGAGCGGGTGAGGGCCTGAAGCTGGAAGAGGTGCCGGTGCCCGAGCCGAAACGCGGCGAGGTGCTGCTGCGGGTGGCGGCTTCGCCCATCAACCCGTCCGATCTGGCGATGTTGGAAGGCGAATATGGCCTCGGCTGGCCCTATCCGCTGATCCCCGGCCTGGAAGGTGCGGGGGAGGTTGTGGCCTCGGGCGGCAGGTATTTGGCGAACCGCATCCATGGGGAGCGGGTGGCTGCGGCGGCGAACGCTCAAGGATTGTGGGCGGAATATGCCGTAGTGCCAGCGACGCAATGCGTCGCGATGCCGGACAGTTTGAGCTTCGCAGCGGGAGCGAGCAGTTTCGTCAACCCGCTGACGGCGATTGCCTTGGTCGATGAGGTGCGTCGCGCCCGGCTAAATTGCGCGATTTCGACGGCGGCGGGGGGCGCGCTTGGCGGCATGATCCGGCGGCGGGCGAAAGAGAAGGGCGTGAAGATCATCAACATCGTGCGGAAGGAGGCGCAGGTTGAAGCGTTGAAGGCCGAGGGCGCTCAGTATGTGTTGAATGAGACAACGGAGGGGTTCGACGCCGAGCTTGCGGCCCTGTGCAAGGACTTGCGCTGCAAAATGGCGTTTGATGCCGTTGGCGGCGGGCTGACGTTCCGGCTGGCCGAGGCGCTGCGCGGGCAGGGGCAGATCCTGATTTATGGGGGGCTCAGCGGGAAGGCGGCGAGCCTGCATCCCGGAACGATGATTTTCAAAGGGCTGACCGTTCGGGGTTTTTGGCTGTCGAAATGGCTGGCGCAGAAGAACCTGCTGCAAATGCTGTCGCTGACCCGCGATGTGACGAAGAACCTTGATGGGGGCTTTGCCGAGACCAAGATCGCCCGTGTGGCCTCGCTGGAAGATGGCGTAGATGCGCCGGGGCTGTATGAGGCGGATATGAGCGCGGGCAAAACGCTGATCTCGACGGAGGCGTTTGATCTTGGTCTGTGATGCGCCCAGAATTCGCCAAACTTGCCCCTTATCGCGGCGGGTATGAAAGACGTGACGGACCAAGCATCCATGGATGAGACGATCTACGAGATCAACGGTTTGCGCCTTGGGCTACCCGGCGCACTGGCGACCGATGCGATTGCCGAGAAGTTGCGTGAGGGCAGCTATGAGGGCGACGAGGCGCGCGCGGTGGATCGCTGCGTGCGGCCCGGGTTCCGGGTGCTGGAGCTTGGCGCAGGGCTTGGCTATGTCGGCACGCTGGCGGCCAAGAAGACCGAGCCTGAGAATGTGCTGTCGGTGGAGGCGAACCCCGATTTGCTGCCGGTGATCGAGGCCAACCATGCCCGCAATGGTGTGGGGGAGGTTAGCCTGATGCATGGCGCCGTGGTGGGCCATGCGGCGGAAGGGGCGACGGCGAAGTTTCATCTGGCCGCGGGCTTCACGGGCTCGCGGCTGGGGGCCAAGGGCGGGCGTCAGGTGGAGGTGCCGCTGATTGGCTTTCACGAGCTGTTGCGGGCGCACCGGCCCCATGTCGTTTTGATGGACGTGGAAGGGGCCGAGGCGCAATTTTTTGACCGCCCTTGGAAATGCCCGCTGCGGTTCTGCGTGATGGAGATCCATCCCAAGCAATACGATGCGGCGGTTATCAAGAAGATCGTGGACCGGATGAGTTCGATGGACATGACCTACGACCCGGTCACCTCGCGCGGCAAGATCCTTGGGTTTCGGAAGGTCTGGTCCGAGGGCAGCTAGGCGCGCTCGATCAGGCCGGAGTAGCAGCCGTGGCCCGCGTTGTGGGCATGGATGTAGCGGATGGCCGGGTTTTCAAACATCTCGTTGATGGTTTCGGCGGCATCGCGGCCCTCGACCACACGCCCGTCCGCGATTTTGTGCGTTTCGTCGAACCCACGCAGTGAGAGCAGGCGATGGGCCATCACGGGTGGGATTTCGTCCACGGCCTCATAGGTTTCAGTCGCGCCTTCCTTCACAAAGATCGCATGGGTGCCAAAATAGGGTGACTTCGCCGTCTGGTAGGTGTGGTTGAGCAGGATCATCGCCTCCCCCGATTCTGCGTCGCGCATCGTTATGCGGTCAGGCAGGGCGTTCGGGCGGTCGGCGATGTAGCGTTCTGCGCCGTGCTCTGCGAGGGCCTCATCCGACAGGCCGTAGAGATGAGCGAAAGGGGCGGGGTCGAGGCCGCGGATGCGAAAGGACATGGGCGTTCTCCTGTTTTGAGATGCCTTGTGATGGCATCCATAAAGGGAAGGGCGCGACCCGGATGCTGCTGGTTCAGACAGCGGGCATTTGTTGCGTGGCGCAGTGAATGCCGCCACCAATCTCGCCTAGGGCATCGACATTAAGCGCGATGATCTCGCGGTCTGGGTAGAGCGCCTGAAGCGTGTCTTCGGCGGCGCGGTCGGCGGTGCGGTCGCCGAATTGGGCGGCGATCACCGCGCTATTGCAGACATAGTAGTTCACGTAAGATGCAACGAAATCGGCGCTGGTGATGCGCGTGGCCCATGGATCGGCGATTTCGGTTAGGCGCAGGCCCGCATTGCGCAGGATGTCGCGCGCCTGGAACGAGGCGGCGCTGAACGGGTCGTCAGGATCGACCTCCTCGGGCAGCTGGATCAGCGCATGGCCGGGGGCGACGAAGCGGGCCAGCGCGTCGATGTGGTAATCGGTGATGTCGTGGTCGGCGAGGCCGGGGGCCCAGATCATCCGCTCCGCACCGAGGCTTTCGACGATGCGCGCGCCGATCTGGTCGCGGCTGAGGCCCGGGTTGCGATTGTCGATCACCCAGGAACTCTCATGCGCCATTACAAGGCCAGCGCCGTCTTGTTCCAACCCACCAGCTTCGCCCACGACACCGCTGTCGATGAGGGGCAGGCCCATGCGTTCGGCCACACGCGCCGCGATCTGACCGTCTTGCACGTGGACCTGCTTGTTGCCCCAACCGTTGAAATTGAAGCTGAGCACGGCGCGTTCGCCTGCGTCGTTGGTCAGAAAGACTGGGCCAGAATCACGCGCCCAGAGGTCTTCGGTGGGGATGTCCCAGATCTCGATATCGCCCGACAGACGCCGCCCGGCCCCGGCAATGGCTTCAGTCGGCATCAGCAGAATGACCGGCTCAAACGCGGCTATCGTGTTGGCGATGTCTGCGATCGTGTCCTGCAGAATGCCAAGGAAATAACGGTCTGGGTGCACCTCTCGGCTGACCGGCCATTGCATGAACGTGGCCTCGTGCGGAGCCTCTTCCGCGGGCATGACCCAGCCGCCTGCCTGCGCCTGCGCGCGACCGCAAAACGCCAGACCTGCTGCCATTGCACCCATGCTGGCCCGTCGTGTCATGCGCATGCCTCACCCCCCATTCGCACGGCCAACTATCAACGGCACGGGGGCGTGTGCAAAGAAAAACGCCGCCCGGCGGATGCGCGGACGGCGTTCTTGGATTGATTGTCCGAAGGGAAGAGGTTGATTACTCTTCGCTGACCTCGGTGGCCGGAACTTCGTCGGCTGCGACCTCTTCTTCGCCCTCGTCCTCATCATCGGAGCCCCCGCCAAGGCCCTTGGGCGGCGAGATGTTGGCGATGACGAAGTCGCGGTCGATGGTGGCTTTTGCACCTTCCGGCAGCGTGACGGAGGAGATGGTGATCGTATCGCCGATCTCCAGCCCTTCGATGTCGATGGTGATCTGCTCAGGAATATCGCCTGCGGTCACGCGCAGTTCGACTTCTGGGCGCACCATGGTGAGCGAGCCACCCTTTTTGATGCCGGGGCACTTCTCTTCGCCGATGACTTCGACGGGGATAAAGAGGCTCACCTTCGAGGTGCGGCGCAGGCGCATCAGGTCGACATGCGTCGGCAGATCCTTGACGACGTCGCGCTGCACGTTGCGGCAGATCACGCGGACATCTTCCTGGCCTTCGACCTTGAGGTTGAAGAGCGTCGACAGGAAGCGGCCTGCCTTAAGGTTCTTCAAAAGGACGTTAAAGGGGATCTGGATCGGCAGCGGATCAGCGCCACCACCATAAACGATACCGGGCACTTTGCCTTCACGGCGTGCTTGACGAGCGGCCCCCTTGCCTGTCCCCGTCCGTGCCTCAGCGATAAGATCAGGAATCTCACCAGCCATTGCTATTCTCCTAAGAATGTGGACCGCCTCCAAGGGTGTCGGTCCGTGAATTGAAGTCGCGCGTATAGGGCAGGTGGCGGGCTTTGAAAAGACCCCTCTTGCGAGTCATGCAAGGCCCGTGCAACGGCTGGCGGCCATGAGCATTCTGTCCGCCCTCTTCGTCTCTCGCCGTCCGGTTGTCGCCTTCATGATCGTGGGCGTCTTTTGGGGATCGTTTGCGGCGCAGGTGCCGGTGTTGAAGGCGGGCATAGGGGCGGATGACACGTTGTTCGGGCTGGTGCTTTTGGGCACGTCGATTGGCCTCGTTTCAACCATGTGGCTCGCGCCGATATTTGACCGCGCGCTGGGGCGAAATGCGATGCCTGTCGCGGGGCTGATCTTTGCGCTGCTGGTGTTGGGGCCATCACTTGCGTCTGGGCCGCTATTGTTTTTTGTGGCGATGGTGGCTGCGGGCTACGCGTCGGGCATGTTGGACGTGGTAATGAATGCGCGCGTGTCGGAGCTTGAAGCGCGCCACGGGCGCTCGTTGATGAATGCAAATCACGCCATGTTTTCCGTGGCTTACGCGATTTCAGCCGTTTGCACTGGGTTTGCGCGCGAAGCCGGATTGGGGCCGGTGCAGATTTTCGGGACTATTGCCGTGCTGATCCTGTTCATGGCGCTCTGGTTGCGGATGGAAGTGGAGCCAATCGATGAAGAGGCCCGCCGGACAAACCGCTTTCCCTGGCCAACAGTGCTGATCTGCGGGGCCATCGTATTGGTTGCCTTCTTCGTGGAGGCGACGGTCGAGGCCTGGTCGGCGCTGCATATCGAACGCACGTTGGGCGGACGCGCTGCCGAAGGGGCGTTGGGGCCTGCCGTTTTGGGGCTGACGATGGCGGTCGGTCGCTTCTCAGGCCAGGCGCTGACGGAGCGGTTCAGCGAACATGCGATCATCGTGATCGGGACAGCTATGGCGAGCTGCGGCGCGTTGATTGCAGCGGCGGCGGCCACGCCACTGATTGCCTATTTGGGTTTTGGGGCCATGGGATTGGGAATCGCGGCGGTCGGGCCGGTTGGTCTGGCCATCGTGGGCCGTATGGTGCGGCCCGAGCACCGCACCGCGGCTGTCGCGCGGGCGGCGGTGATCGGTTTCATGGGCTTTGTTTTGGCACCATCGCTAATGGGATTCATCTCAGGCGCGTTCGGGTTGCGGATGGCGTTCGTTGTCGTTGCCTTTCTGGCCCTCCTCGCTCCGCTCCTCGCATTTTACCTGCGGTCCAACGCAGCGCGCTATTCCCACATGTCGTGAAAGCCCTTCGGGATCAGCAGATTGTGGCGGCCTAGGTCGGCGACATTGCGTTCGCCACATAGGCCCATCGACGTGTCGAGTTCCTTGTGGATCACCTCAAGCGCCTTCGTCACCCCGGCCTGGCCCATGGCACCGAGACCATAGACATAGGACCGCCCGATCATCGTGCCTTTCGCGCCGAGCGCGATAGCCTTCAGTACGTCCTGACCTGAGCGGATGCCGCTATCAAGATGCACCTCCATCTTGTCGCCGACCGCATCCATGATGCGGGGCAACATGCGGATGGAACTGAGCGCGCCGTCAAGCTGTCGGCCCCCGTGGTTTGAGACGACGATGGCGTCTGCGCCGACGTTCAGGGCCTGCTTCGCATCCTCTTCATCGAGAATACCCTTCAGGATCACGGGACCGTCCCACCAGCTGCGGAATTCTTTGATCCGTTCCCAGTCAAGGCTTTGGTCAAAGGCCTGCGCGGTCCACGAACTGAGCGAAGCGGGGTCGTCGATGCCGTCGATATGGCCCACGATATTGCCGAAGAAGCGCCGTTTGGTCCCCAGCATTTCCAGGCCCCACGGCACTTTCGTCATCATGTTGGCGATGGATTTCGGCGTCAGTTTGGGCGGAGCGGAGAGGCCGTTCTTGATGTCCTTATGGCGCTGGCCGAGCATTTGCAGATCGACCGTAATCACGAGGGCCGAGCACTTCGCGTCTTTGGCACGGGCAAAGAGGCGCTTCATGAAGTCGTCGTCTTTGAGCGTGTAGACTTGGAACCAGAATGGCTTCTGGGTGTGTTCGGCCACGTCTTCGATGGAGCAGATCGACATGGTCGAAAGCGTATAAGGCACACCGAACCGCTCAGCCGCGCGGGCGGCTTTTATCTCACCATCGGCGCATTGCATCCCGGTGAGGCCGACCGGAGCCAGCGCAACGGGCATGGAGACGTCTTGCCCCAGCATCTGTGTGGCGGTGGAGCGGCCTGCCATATCCTTGGCGATCCGTTGGCGCAGGCGTATCAGACTGAAATCACTGACATTCTCGCGGAAGGTTTGCTCCGTCCAGCTGCCCGATTCTGCGTAATCGTAGAACATCTTCGGCACGCGTCGCTTGTAGATGCGCTTGAGGTCTTCGATCTCGGTGATGACGGGCATGGCGGCTACTTTCAGAATTTGGTCAACTTTTCTTACCACTGCGATGGGGTGGAGTCCATTGGGATAGGGGCCGCGCGGTGCGTATGGGGATGGGCTTTGCGGCTTCGTTAAAACGGACTTGATAATAGTACGATATCGCACTAAGTAGTGCGATATCGTTATAAATACATTGCCCCGAGACACGTCTCTTTTGGTTGATGGGGTGCGCTGAACTGAAGGAGTTTGAGATGACGATGACACGCCGCAAAACCCTTGCCTTGATCGGGGGTGGGACAATCCTCGCTGCGACTGCCGCCGCTGGATATGACATCACCCGCTTGCCCAATGCCGCGGTCGCGCCTTGGGGTCAGGCGGGGCAATACGCCGATCCGCGCTTGCGGGCGCTGAGTTGGGCGATCCTTGCGCCGAACCCGCACAATCGGCAGCCGTGGATGGTGGACGTGTCGCTGCCCGATACGGTGATCCTCTACGTCGATCCGGAACGGATGTTGCCACACACCGACCCGTTCAATCGGCAGATCACGGTCGGCCTGGGCTGTTTTCTGGAAATCATGCGTATGGCCGCGTTGGAGGACGGACTGGCCGTTGAATTCGACCTGTTCCCGGATGGCAGTGACGCGGCCGTGCTGGACAATCGACCGGTGGCGATCTGCCATTTCAGCCCCACGGACGCGGCCCCCGACCCGTTGTTCGCGCACGTCCCGCATCGGCGTTCGAACAAGGAGCCATATGACATGACGCGCGACGTGCCGACCGAGGCTTTGGAGCGGATTGCGCAAGCGCCGATGCACTTTCCGATGGAGTTCACCAACGACGCCGTACGGGTCGAGCGGATGCGGGACCAATCCTTGCGCGCGCTGCGGGTCGAATTCGCGACCGAGCGCACGTTGCGCGAGTCGGTGGAGCTGTTCCGCATCGGTCACCGGGAGGTCAACGCCAACCCCGATGGCATCGATTTCAGCGGGCCGATGTTCGAGAGCCTGCGCATGACCGGCCTGTTTTCGCGCGAGGCCTCGATGGACATGGAGGGCTTTGTTGGGCAGCAAGCCGATGCAGCCTTTGCCGAAAACATGCTGAGTGCCATGGCGCATCTGTGGCAGGTCACGCCCGACAATAGCCGTCAAACGCAGATCCGGGCAGGGCAGGATTGGGTGCGGATCAATCTGGCCGCGACCGCTGAGGGCCTTGGCCTGCAACCACTGAGCCAAGCCTTGCAGGAATTCCCCGAGATGTCCGAGCTTTACGAAGAAGTGCACGGCGATCTGGCGCCAGCGGGCGGGACCGTGCAAATGTGGGCGCGCGTGGGGTATGGGCCGGAGGTGGGCGAAAGCCCGCGCTGGCCGTTGGAGGAGAAGATTGTCGGATAGCGACGGGGCAGGCGAAGGGCCGGGGCTTTACTTCCGGCTTTTCAACGAAATCGGGATCATCGAACAACTCAGCCGGGCCGCATTTCAGGCGCGGCTTCCCGATGGCGTTCTGGTGTCACATTTCGCGGTTCTAAACCACCTGGTGCGGGTCGCGGATGGGCGCACGCCGCTGGAGTTGTCTAACGCGTTCCAGCTGCCCAAGACGACGATGAGCCATACACTGATGCTGCTGGAAAAGCGCGACTGGATCGAGATGCGCCCGAACCCCGATGACAAGCGGTCAAAGCGGGTCTGGCTGACGGATGCGGGCCGCGCGTTTCGGGAGGAGGCGATCAAGTCGCTAGGAGGTGAGATAGGCTGGTTGGCTGAGGTATTCCCGCCGGAGGAGGCGCAGGCCCTGCTGCCGGGGCTGGAACGGCTGCGGGTTCTGCTGGACGCGCGGCGGGATTAGGGGGCTGGCTGCGCCGACACCGCTTCTGACCGTTGATAGGCCATGGACAGTGCGGTCGCGGTCAGCAGCGGCGTGACAAAGCCAAGCGTCCTGATAACCGAATAAATCAGGAGTTCTATTGCGACGGGTAGTTGTTCCCAAACACCTTCCAAGGTGGGTTCCAGTACTGCGATCAACAGGCCGATGACGGCAATTTGGTAGAGTATCGGTCCAAGGAAAAGCCGCAGGACCGTGCGCCAATATCCGTTTTTTGCGCGCCGGAATGCTGCCTTGAAACGCGCATCTCCTCCGATTGCAGCGGCAGGAAGCATTGTGCCTGCAGCTGCGAGCCAGAAGGGCGAGAGCAATGTCGTGACTATGAGTGCGAGGAGGAGCGCGCCGATTGCTTGCTCTGCCCCTACCGCAGGCAGGAACAGTGCAACCAATCCGCCGAAAACGAGAATGAGCGGCAGGAAGAGAAGCGCGAAGCGCCAAGAAAATGGGAGGAATGGCCATTTCTTTTGGTCTGCGTCTGTTGATGTGGGTGTCATCCAGATGCTGAGCTGTTCGTCCAGAAGGATGGCCCGGTGAAAGATCAACGCGAGCATCACAGTCACGACCAGAATGGCGCCGGTTCCGCTGCTTCCCCCGTCAAACGCGTAGGTTAGTCCCTCAAACAGGGCAGCCAGAAGGAAAAGAGACGGTAGAAACCGAAGGAAAAGACGACCTGCAATTAGGTACATCGCTTACGCCCGATGCGCGCCGTCGGCCAGTGACTTCACGAAAGCCACCACCTCGTCCACCGGTTTGCCAGCCGCGATTTCGGACACAATCGCGGAGCCGACCACGCAGCCATCCGCGACCGAGGCGATGGCCTGGCTTGCTTCCGGGGTGCGGATGCCGAAGCCCACGATGACGGGCAGGTCGGTTTTCGCCTTGATGCGGGCGACTTCGGGGGCGACGTCTGTGGCCTCGGCCGCCGCAGCCCCCGTGATGCCGGTGATCGAGACGTAGTAGACGAAGCCGGACGTGTTGGTCAGGACGGCGGGCAGGCGTGCGTCGTCGGTCGTTGGGGTGGCGAGGCGGATGAAGTTGAGGCCGGCGGCTTGGGCGGGGATGCAGAGTTCGTCATCCTCCTCGGGCGGCAGGTCCACGACGATGAGGCCGTCGATGCCTGCTTCTTTCGCATCCGTCAGGAACTGCTCCACCCCGCGCGAGTAGATGGGGTTGTAATAGCCCATCAGCACGATTGGGGTGGTGTCGTCGCCTGCGCGGAAATCGCGGGCCATTTGCAGGGTTTTCTCCAGCGTCATACCACCTTCGAGGGCGCGTTGACCGGCCAGCTGGATGGTGGCGCCGTCGGCCATGGGGTCGGTGAAGGGCAGGCCAAGCTCGATGATGTCGACGCCGGCATTTGGCAGGCCCTTCATGACGGCAAGGGCGGTGTCGTAGTCGGGATCACCGGCCATGATGTAGGAGACAAAGGCCTTCTTTCCCGAGGCTTGCAGGCGGGCAAAGGTATCGTCGATGCGGGTCATGGGCGGCTCCGTTTCGTGGTGCGCTCCGTTTGGGGCAAGGGGAGGCGGAAATCAAGCGGAGGGGGAAAAGAGCGCGGGTTTTCTCAGACGGTCTGGAACCAAAGGGGGGGTGAACCCATTTAATGGTCATGAATTATATCCTCGCCATATTGCTGCCGCCGCTTTCGATCTTTCTGGCCGGACGCGTGATCCTGGGTATCCTGATCGCGCCGATCTGGTTGCTTGCGATCATCTTTTCGGGCGGGCTGACCCACCCGATGTTCGTGCTACTGGCATGGTTCGTGATCTTTGAGCGCCGCAATGCGGGGCTTCGGGGTTAGGGCGCGGTAAGTCGCCAGAACCGCCACGGCAGAGCGATGGCCGCGACGGCCAGCCCCAGCATGTAGCCGATCCACACCCCCACTGCGCCGTAGTCCAGCACGAAGCCGAGCAGGTAGCTGGTGGGCAGGGCGACGGGCCAGTAGGCGATGAGCGTCACAACGGACGGCCATGTGTTGTCGGACATGCCGCGCAGGGCGCCAAGTGCCACGTCTTGGATGCCGCCTGAGATCTGCAGGAGCGCGAGGATCAGGAACAAGAGTGTGGCGAGTTCCACCACCGCCGGATCGCTGGACATGGTGGTGGCCATGAGACGACCACCGAAGATGAAGACCAAAGCGGCGAGGATTTGCCACAGCGTCACGAGCGCGAAAGAGGCTTTCAGGATCGGGCGCAGGCGTTGCGTCCGGGCACTGCCCACGGCCTGGCCCACGCGGATTGAGGCTGCACCCGCCATGCCGAGCGGGATCATGTAGGCCACGCCTGCAAGCGCATTGACGATCTGGTGGGCGGCCAAAGCCTCAGCCCCGAGCCAGCCCATCATAATGCCGACAATCGCGTAAGCTCCGCCTTCGCCCGCATAGCCGAGGCAGAGGGGCAGGGCCTGCTTGAGTTGGTCGATGACATCACTCCATGCGACGGCGACGCGCTGCCGGTAGGGCGCCATGGAGGGGGCTTTCCAAAGGACCAGCGCACCCACGAGCAGGGAGCAGCTTTGCGATAGGATGGAGGCGAGACCTGCGCCCAAAAGGCCCCATTCGAAGACGTGAATGAAGGTGTAGTTCGCAGGCACGTTCACCACGACGCCGATATAGCTGAGGCCAACGGCGACCCAGGGGCGGTCTATGGCGTCCCACAGGCTTTTCAAGCCGAAGAAAACCGTAAACGGCAAGATCCAGAGCGCCATGGACGCCCAGTAGGGCAGCAGGATAGCGAGAACCTCGGGTGGTTGGCCGAGCGGCCCAAGCAAAGGGAAGACCGCGAGCATGATGAGGGTGGAGCCCCCACCACCGAGCGCGCAGAGCAACAGCCCCGAACGCAGCGCCTTGGCCACGCGGGCGGGATCCTCGGCGCCGTCGCCTTGGCTGATCTGGACGGAGATCACGGTGATCAGGCCCCAGAGTGCGGAGATCAGGATGATCAGCACGGCGGTGGTGATGCCGGCTGCGGCCAGCGGAACGGTGCCAAGGGGTGAGATCATGGCGGTGTCGACAACGCCGATCAGCAGGGCTGCGGCAAGGCCTGCCATTAGGGGTACAGACAGGCGGATCAGCGGCCCGAATTCGGCGCGCGTGGCACCTTGGGTAGGTAGGGTTTGGTCAGTCATGGGTCACCTGCCGGGTGAAACCGGCAAAAAAGAAGGTCGCAATGCGCGGATGCGCTGGGTTCAAGGGGCGTTCAGGCCCGCGACGGGTGATCCATGGATTTGGTCCTTAATGGGACGTGATGTGTAAAGCCGTTTATGCCGATTGCGCGGCTGTGTCGAGAGAGCCGCTGCGATGACAGGCACAAAGGTGCCATGCCCTGACAGGACGGCCACATTGTTAATGGCCTATGCACCAAGGGGGACCTTCCGGGTTCCGGCGGTAATCTGAATAGTCCTCGACACATTCCGTGTTCAGTCGATGCCAGATGTCGCGCCAATCGCCGCCTGCGAAAAAGAACGAAAGTCCGATTTCTTCGGCTGTGCCTGCGGTCAGAGCGGCTGGCCCGATGCGACTGATCGGAAGGTTGGGAACGACGCCATACTGGTCTCGCTGCTCGAACCATCCTTGCAAAGTGGCCTCAATGCGGGAGGGACCTGGGTCTTCGTCTGTGATGGCGCGGGTAAGAGAGGTGATCCGATAGCCCGGCCCCAAGTGCATGGAGAGCGTGTCGGGCGCCACCGGGACAGCGTGCGTTGGAAAGTCGATGTTGGGCACAAGGATCATTTCGGGATAGCCCGTGGCCGGCGTGTAATCGTATGGGCCGGACAGGGCCTGAATGGCCGCGAAATAGGCGCGGCTGTGCCTGCGTTCGGTCAGCGCGCCGGCCTCACGCGCGAGCCGTGGCACCGCAGGGTACGCGCGGCCCGGCGAAATGAAGAGGTATGTGTCGGGTGTGAGCTGGAGGGCCAGCGCTTCTCCGGTCGCGTACCATGCGATAGCAGGCGATAGGGTGTTCGGTTCGGGAGCATATCCTGCGGAGTAGGTCAGGATGGTCGTATCCTCGACGATGCCGGTCGGAGTTTGAACCGTTGCCGTGAAAATCTCGTTCCAGTCGTAGTAGATGCGGTACGGCACGAAGGCGCGATAGATCCACCAGCCGAGTACGAGCGCGGCGATCATGACAAGGCCGCCGAAGATGACGATGCCTTTGAGAAAGAAATCGGTTTTGGTCGCCATAGTCGCCTGGTTTCTCGTTCCGTTGGGAAAAAACAAATGGACGGGGCTAAATCATGACAGCTTCGCGGTCATCCGAAGACGCATGACACGACCTTGGGACCCTTTGCTTAACACTCTGTAAACGCGCTAAGACTATGTTACCGTGCACCAACGGGCTTGGGGTCTTCAGCATGACGCCGGACTATCTTGAAATCGAGGACGATCAGCTACGGCGCGCGGCGGCGGCCTTGGAGGCTGCGCGCATTGGCGTTTGGGAGTTTGAGCCCAGAACCACGCGCGCCTTCTGGGATGACAGGGTTCGGGAATTGTGGGGCGCGGCCCCGGATCAGGTGATTGACTACGATTTCGTGGTCTCCCGGGTGCATCCGGATGATCGCGAGATGCATGACCGCGAGACAGCGAACGCGCTTGATCCGGCAGGCGCGGGCGAGATGGATATGGAATACCGGCTGATCCCGCGCGGCGATCTGCCGGAGACGTGGATCAAGGCAAAGGCGCGGACGCTGTTTGAGAATGGTGAGCCAGTACGTCTTGTGGGCACGGTCGAGGATATCACCACCCGCAAGCGGGCCGAAATCCGCAATGACATCCTGTTGCGTGAACTTCAGCACCGCCTGAAGAACACGCTCGCCTTGGTTGGATCAGTGATCCATCTGTCGAAGAAGCAACATGACACAGTCGAGGATTTCGCGGACATGTTGATGGGGCGCGTGCACGCGCTGGCCCATGCGCAGGAATTGCTGCGGTCCAATGATTGGCAGGATGTCTGGCTGTCGCAGGTGTGTGAGGTCGTACTGGACAGTGTTGTGGGTGATGCGGGGCGCATCGAGGCGCAATGGGACAATGATATTCTGATCCCTGAGCAATATGTGCTGACCTCGTCCATGGCGGTGTATGAGCTTGCCACGAACTCGGTCAAATATGGCGCGTTGAGTGACGCGGCGGGCACGGTGGTGCTGTCGGGCCAGGAAGACGGGACGACGAAGCGGTTTATATGGCGCGAACGTGGTGGCCCTGTGGTTGCGGACGGGGCGTTCGCGCAGACCGGATTTGGCAGCCTGCTGTTGGGCACGATCTGGCCGCAGGAGTTGCACGGATCCGCGAGTTATCGCGGTGAGGCAGGGAGCGCAGTTTACGCATTGGTCTTGGATGGAGCCATGCCATGAGTATGGATCGGCAAGGCATTTTGATCGTGGAAGACCAGATGCTTCTGGCGATGGATCTGTCCATGTCGCTGGAGCGCGAGGGGTTCCAGGCTTTAGGCCCCTGCGCGAGTGTCGATGCCGCGCTTGAGGTCTTGGCAGAGGCCACGCCCAAGGCTGCCATCCTTGACGTCAATCTGGGCTCTGGCACGACGAGTGAGCCAATTGCAGCGGAATTGGCGCGGCGCAAGGTGCCGTTTGCGTTTCTGACGGCCTATAGCCGCGACATTCCGATCATGGACACGTTCCCCGACGCCTTGTTCGAGGACAAGCCGGTCAACGACATGAAGCTGCGCAAATTGCTGGACGGTCTGGTGCCGTCCGAGGGTTAGCGCTACTCCGCCGCGATCTGTTCAACCTTTGGGTCATATCCGTCGCGGGTTTGCGGGGTTTTGATGCCCAATGCGGCCCCGGCGACCTGCGTGCGCAGGATCTGCGCAGTGCCGCCGCCGATGGTGAACATGCGGACATCGCGGTACATGCGTTCCAGCGGTTCGGCATCGGAATAGCCGCGCGCGCCGAACATTTGCAGGGAATTATTGACCACCTGAATGGCGATCTCGGACGCGAAGAGCTTGGCGCGGGCGGCGCTGGCGATGTCGGGGAACGGGTCGCTCGATTTGGCGGCTTCGCGCAGCATGAGGCGGGCGGCGTGGACTTGGATGTCTGCGTCCGCGATCATCCATTGCAGGCCCTGGAATTCGGCGAGCGGACGGCCGAATTGCTGACGCTCAAGGAGGTATGTTTTCGCACGATCCAGCGCACCTGCGGCAACCCCCATGGCGATGGTGCCCGCGCCGACGCGCTGGGAATTGTAGGCGTTCATGAGGTCGGCAAAGCCACGACGCAGGCCGGACGGCGGCTGGAGGAGCCACTTCTCGTGCACTTCGAGGTCTTTGAAATGCAGCGTGGCCTCGGGCATGCCGCAAAGGCCCATCGTGTGTTCGCGGCCCGCGATCTCGAACCCCTTGGGCGGGTTGGCCGGGTCGATATGGACGACGAAGCCGCCGATACCTTGCTCATGGCCTTGCTCATCAAGGACGCGGGCGAAGATGAGGTGGAGTTTCGACACACCGCCGCCGGTGATCCAGTGCTTGGTGCCGTTGAGGATGTAGGTGTCGCCCTGCTTGCGGGCGGTTGTCTGCATTTCGGTTGCGGCCGATCCGGCCTCGGGCTCGGTGATGCAGATGGCGGGTTTGTCGCCAGCCAGAACGATGGGCGCGCAATGGGATTTCTGCTCGTCGGTGCCGTAGGCCATGACGGCGGAGATGCCGCCCATGTTGGCCTCCACCACGATGCGGGCGGAGAGGGTGCAGGCCTTGGCGATTTCCTCGACCACTTCGACCACGGTGAGGTAATCCGCGCCTTGGCCGCCGTATTCGGTCGGGATCGTCATGCCCATCAGGCCCGCATCCGTCATGTCCTGCACGTTTGGCCATGGGTAGCTGCGCGTCTTGTCCCAATGGGCGGCGCGGTCTGCGAATTTCGGGGCGAGCGCCTTGGCTTCGGCGACGAGCGGATGGGTCATGTTTGGCCTCACGTTTCTGTGATGACTTGACCATACGGAAGCTGTGCTTCAAATCCATGGAATAAGATTGGATGTGAAATTCAGGGAAGTTGGATTTGCAGACGCGCGCATTGAAGACGTTGGTGAAGGTCGCGCAGGTGGGCAGCTTCCTCGGCGCGGCGGAGCAATTGAGCATGACGCTGAGCGCACTGTCGATGCAGATGAAAGCGCTGGAGGCGGAGCTGGGCGTGGCGTTGTTCGACCGCTCGGTCAGGCCGCCACGGCTGACGCCGGTGGGACGGTCGGTGGTGGACGAGGCTGAGGGCGTCTTGGCGCGGGAGGAGCGGTTGTGGGAAATCGTGCGGCCCGGCGCGGATCTGGTGGGGGCCTACAAGCTGGGCTTCGTGACGACGGCGGCGGTGCGGTTGCTGCCGGGGTTTCTGAAGGCGGCGCGGGGTGGACGGGCGACGTTTTCGGTTGAGACGGGGTTGAGCGCGGTCATCACCGAGAAGGTGCTGACCGGGCAGTTGGATGCGGGCGTGGTGACGAATGCGGACGGGTTGCCGGAGGGGCTTTCGGCACGGCTATTGAGGCGAGAGCCGTTTGTGTTTGCGGTGCACCGGGACATCGCCCCCGACATGGAGCGCCAGACCTTCTTTCACTTCATGCCGGGCACGGGGATCGGGAAGTTGATTGCGGGCGCAATGGGGGAGCCTGCGGATGTGGTGGTTCTGGATAACCTTGAGGCGATCATGGAATGCGTTTGCGCAGGGCTGGGGTACACGCTGATGCCGGTGCCGGATGTGGAGCGCTATCTGACCGAGGATGTCGTCGTGCTGCCGGGGCCGGAGGGGCTTCAACGGCGGCTTGAGCTGGTGGTGCGCAAAGGCAGTGCCTTGGCGCGACGCGAGGACGCTTTGGCTGGGTTGTTCGGAGTGGTTGCGGCGGATGGCGGCGCGCCGTAGAAGGCGGCGATATCTCGGAAAAGGACGCGGCGATGGGCTTCAAGATGGGCATTGTGGGCTTGCCGAATGTGGGCAAATCCACCCTCTTCAACGCGCTGACCAAGACGGCAGCAGCGCAGGCGGCGAACTTTCCGTTCTGCACGATTGAACCCAATGTGGGCGATGTGGCCGTGCCCGATGCGCGGCTGGATACACTGGCCGAGATTGCGGCGTCAAAATCCATCGTGCCGACGCGGATGACCTTTGTGGACATTGCGGGCCTGGTGAAGGGCGCGAGCAAAGGCGAGGGCTTGGGCAACCAGTTCCTCGCCAATATCCGCGAGACCGACGCGATTGCCCATGTGTTGCGCTGTTTTGAGGATGGCGACGTGACCCATGTGGACGGCCGCGTGGACCCGGTGGCCGACGCGGAGACCATCGAGACGGAGCTGATGCTGGCCGATCTGGAGAGCATCGAGAAGCGCCTGCAGAACATCATCCGCAAGGTGCGCGGCGGCGACAAGGAAGCGGTGCAGGCGCAGCGCCTGATGGAGGTCGCCAAGGAGGCGCTGGAAAACGGCAAGCCTGCGCGGACGGTGGACGTGGATGCCGAGGATGCGAAGGCGTGGAAGATGTTGCAGCTGCTGACTGCGAAGCCGGTGCTCTATGTCTGCAATGTCGAGGAAGAGAATGCCGGGACGGGGAATTCTCAGTCTGCGCGGGTGGCCGAGATGGCGGCTGCGCAGGGGAATTCTCACGTGGTGATCTCCGCCAAGATCGAGGAGGAGATTGCCCAGCTCGACGAGGACGAGGCGCAGATGTTCCTTGAGGAGTTGGGGCTGGAAGAGGCCGGCTTGGACCGGTTGATCCGCGCGGGCTACGAGTTGCTGAACCTGCAGACCTACTTCACTGTGGGCCCGAAGGAGGCGCGCGCCTGGACGATCAAGGAGGGCACTCTGGCCCCGCAGGCCGCCGGTGTGATCCACGGTGATTTCGAAAAGGGTTTCATCCGGGCAGAGACGATTGCCTATGATGATTTCGTGTCCTTGGGTGGCGAAAACGCGGCCAAGGACGCGGGCAAGATGCGCGCCGAGGGCAAGGGATATGTGGTGAAGGACGGGGACGTTCTGCATATTCTGCACAGCGGGTAGGGGGCTAGCCCCCGTCGCCTTTGGCGACTCCCCCAAGGTTATTTGGGCAAGATGAAAGGACAACGCTGGGATGGAGCATTTGGAGGCATTCCGGCACCGGCCTGTGCATGTCTTGCCGTTGGTCGAACGCGATGGTTGGCGGCTGAAGCGTTACGGGATCGTTGCGGACGGTCGTGCGCTGGACATGGGCGTGGCCGATGCGGCCAGCGCGGCGGCGGTGCGGGGATTGCCGGAACCCGGCGCAGTTGAGGAAGGTTCCGGGAACCATGGCGCCTGGTTCCAGATCGTTCACTTCGCGCAAACAGCGGTGGTTTCGCCGATCTTCTATTGGCAGTGGGGCAGCGTGCTGTCGCACGGGCCGCAAATGCGTGCGCCCTGGGAGGCGCCGACGGCGTTCGCGGAAGGCTTTTCGGAGATTGTCGGCTGCATCTGGGAGATGGAGCTTGTCGCCTTCGAGGTCGATCTTTGGAAGCGCGTGATGCTGGGGGATGGGGGCGATCCCGAGGCCCGATTGGCCCGGTATCTGGAAGGCGCGCCGGGGTGAGCGGCGCGCCTTTGGTTCGTTTTCAGCCTTAGCGACCGAAGGCTGTGACCACTGCCTGCGAACCGGGGTTCACGATGGTCTGATACTGGAACCGGATCTGGTCGATGTTGCGGACCGGGCCGCGCAGGTTGAACCAGCCGGTGCAATTGCCGGGGCGCACGATGCGGCGCACGCCGAGGTCCTGGCTGCCGCCGAGGGCGAAGCTGACATCGACATCACCGAAATGCACGGCACGGTTGGCGACGCAGAAGCGGACCTCGCGGAACAGCGCCGGGCCGGGGACGGAGATCACGTCGACATCGGAGGTGTCAGCGGCCACGCGGGCGCCGAGGAAGGTGTTGGCCGAGGCCGGTGCCGTTGAGGCGGCGAGGCCGGCCAGCACGATGAGGGAGAGGACCTTGGGGTTCAGGGCTTTGAGGGTCAGTTTCATAGTTCAATTCCTTTGGGTTCAAGTTTGGGTTCAAAAAGTGTTGGTGTCTGAAATGCTGTAGACATGAGGTATCACGGGGGCTGGCGGGATTTCCGTCGCCCTCTGCGCGATTTTTTTGCCAGAAATCGGCTAAGCGATTGATTTTGCGCGGGAAGAAAGTGCGTTTTTTACGGGTCTGGCTGGTCGCTGACCTGTTGGTGGACCTCGATCACATTGCCTTCGGGGTCGTGGAAGAAGACCTGATGCCATTCGGCGGAGAAGGCGGTGCCGTAGTCTGAATAGGGGATGCCGCGCGCGTCGAGCAGGGCGAGGAAGGCGGGCAGATCATCAGTGCGAAAGGCGATATGGCCACGCTCGATCGGGTTGATGACCTGCCCGTTGTGGAAAGCGACGGAGAGGTTCCTTTCGGCCAGGTGCATTTGCATGCCCCCGTCCGTGGCGAAGCGGATTTTTCCAGCGAAGCCTTTGCCGTCCTTCGCCTCGGTTCGGGGGAATTGGCTGGCGGGCATATCATCGAGGCCGAGGACCTGCGTGTAGAAGTCGTGCATCCGGTCGACATCTTCGGAGACGAAGTTGATGTGGTGGAATTCGAGTTTCATAGGCGCGGTCTCCGGCAGGGGCTTGAGGCATCCTGCCGGTTCTGCACGGAATGTCACGCGGCGAGCGTTTCCGCCAGTTTGTCGAAGGCCTGGTTCCAGCCGCCTTCGCCGGGCGAGCCTGCGGGGACGCCGATATGGCGCATGACCATGCGGGTGCCGGTGCCGTCTTCGCTGAGCTCGATATGAACCTCGGTCATCTCTGGCGTGCCTTCGGGCATGCCCATCGCGGCGGGGGAGAGGACGTTGCCGTCGGCGTCGCACATCGCCTCGGAATAGACGAGGCGGGTTTTGGGGGTGACCTCGGTATAGGTGCCGGTGAAATACATCGTCATCGTGCGGTCGGGACGATTCATCTGCATGGTGACGCGGCGAGTGCCGCCGACTTGTACGTCCATGCTGGCCTCGGGCACAGACATGCCCATGGGGCCGTACCATTGCATGAACAGCTCCGCCTCGGTCCAGAAACGCCAGACCATGTCGAGGGGAGCATCGAAGTGGCGTTCAATGCGTACGAAGCCTGCGAGTTCAGTCATTGTCATGGTCCTTCATGTTGGAAAGGGCGGTGTCGAGCGCGTCGAAACGAGCGCTCCAGATATGGCGGTATTGCTCGGTCCAGTCGGCGATCTGCTGGAGCGGCTGGGCGTTGAGCGTGCAGGGGCGGAATTGAGCGGTCTGCGTGCGTTCGATGAGGCCCGCCTTTTGCAGAACGCGGATGTGCTGGGAGATGGCGGGCAAGCTCATCTCGAACGGTTTGGCCAGATCGTTGACGGTGGCGGGGCCAGTGGCCAGCCGCGCCAGGATGGCGCGGCGGGTGGGGTTGGCGAGCGCGGCAAAGGTGGCGTCGAGTTGAGCATCATGTGTCATAGGGATGTATTATTAAGTGAGTCGCTTAATTAAGCAAGTGCTTTATTATTTGCGCGTGATGAAGCGGATCATCTTTGCTGAATTGCCAAGCCACTGGAATTGCAGTCACATGCGCCTCTGCCCGGACGTGCCGGGTCGGGGAGGGCATCCGTGAGCGCGCAATCTGAGGACAGTAAGGCCGGGTTCGGTTATGCGATCAGCGCCTACGTTCTGTGGGGCGGTTTGCCGCTTTATCTGAAGGCGTTGGAGCACTTGCCAGCGGCAGAGGTGGTGGCGCATCGCGTGGTCTGGTCGCTGCCTCTGATCGGTTTGCTGATCTGGGTAACGGGGCGCACGGCAGATCTGAAGGCGGCGTTGCGCTCGCCCCGGATGTTGGCGATGGCGGCGCTGACGAGTGCATTCATCTCGGTCAACTGGGGCGTCTACGTCTGGGCGATTGCCAATGAACGGGCTTTGGATGGTGCGCTGGGCTACTACATCAACCCGCTATTCAGCGTGTTTCTGGGCGCGGTGCTGCTGGGCGAGAAGTTGGACGCGTTGAAATGGGCGGCCGTGGCCTTGGCAGCGGCAGCGGTTGTGGTTTTGACGGTTGCGCAAGGCAGCTTGCCATGGCCCGCGCTGGCGCTGATGCTGAGCTGGGGCGGCTATGCGTTTTGCAAGCGGCGGTTGCCCATAGGGCCGAACCAGGGGTTCTTTCTGGAGGTCGCGATATTGAGCGTGCCAGCATTGGCATATCTGGTCTGGCTCGGCGGCGATGGCGCGTTTTTGGGGGAGACGCGCGATACATGGCTGCTGATGTGTGCAGGCGTTGTGACGGCGGTGCCGCTGATCCTTTACGTCAATGGTGCGAAGCTATTGCGGCTCAGCACGATTGGCATCCTGCAATACATCGCGCCAACGCTAATCATGTTGGTAGCCTTGTTCGTCTTTGGTGAGCCATTCGGGACGGCGCGTGCGATGGCATTCCCGATGATTTGGGGCGCATTGGCGCTTTATTCGGTGGCTTTGGTCCGTGAGGCAAGAGCTGCCGATTGAGCCTTGTTTTCCCTGTGCGGCGCTTATAGACCCAGCGGCGGAGACGTGGCCGAGTGGTCGAAGGCGCTCCCCTGCTAAGGGAGTAGGCGGGAAACCGTCTCGAGGGTTCGAATCCCTTCGTCTCCGCCACCCTAATCTTTTTCGTTGAATCGACACGGTCGGATTTTCGATCGGTGTCGCAAGGTTGAGCCTTAGACCAGCGAACGCGCTTGCGATTGGCTGTCTGGACGAAGACCAGAGCTGAGCATCAATTGGTGCAGCAAACCCTCAGTGGGGTGCGCAATGCTTCAAGGCAGCCAACGCGCCTTGAAGCTGCAACGCATGCCTTAGAAAGGCGCAAATCCGTCGCTTCGTGCCTCAGGCATTGACCATCGTTCTTGAGGGCTCGTGGCTTGCTCCGGTGCGCCTTCCATCGGAATTTGTCCGTGATCGCCGTAGAGCCAAAGCACGAAATTGAAGCGTTCGCCTTTGGTGATCGGTTCTGACGCATGGGGGATGCGGCCGTGGTGGATGAGCGCCGTGCCGGGCTCGAACGACAGCTTTTCAACGCGGCGTGTCGCGGGATCAATGAAGCTGACCGCTGATCCGTCATACGCCCCGCCCGGCAGGTTGAAGTTGATGTTGAGTGTCACTGCCGAGGCGTCGGTGTGCGGCCGCAGAGACGTGTCCTTGTTCGCTTGCCATTGGATTGAGAAGCCGAACGTTTGCGTGTCGTATCCCATCACATCCGGGAACAGCATCCGGGAGATTGGACGCATGTAGCGGTGCATGAGATCGTGGTAGACCGCCTGGAATGCGGGTGCGGCGAGGTAGCCTTCGGATCTGGGGTCCAACATGGCGCCGCCTCGGTTCAACGAGATGCCGTAAGGTGGGCGAAGCGGGATATCGGCCTCTGCCACAGCGCCCATGTAGGCGCGCAGGGTGGCAAGTTGTTCGACATCAAAGAATTGCGTGCGGTAGACGCCTGGAAACACCTCTTCCCAGAGGTCCTGAACCGCGCCTTCGGTGCTTGGGTCAACCCAAGCTGCGTCCACCGCGTTTTGCAGCTTTGAGTCGAAAATCGAACTGTCCAGCTTGGGGAGTTTTCCGTCGAGGCTGTCTTCCCACTCCGCCCAAGCCTTTTCGAACTGCTCTTTGTTGCCGTCCCAGAATTGCTGGACCGAAGGGTGCCTTCGCAACATGGCGTCCCGCGTGGGACGTTCTACGGTGCGGGCGTGTTGAAGCGATGTTTGAGTCATTCTTTTATTTCTCCTGATCGGCCGTTTCTTTGTGCCTTGAGATCCATGTATTTTCGTCGAAACGGCCAAGAAATAGGCCGAAATCGGAAATAGTATTCGGGTTTCGCTTATAATCGGAGCCGACGTGCTATGAGTCAGGCGGCCATGCCAGAACGCGACCGCGAGGGTGGCCTCCGCAACCTGAAAACTAGACTGATCGACAAAAGTGCATCAGGCGCTCGCGATGCTGTTCAACGCAGACATCACAGCCGCCACGTGATTGGCTTGGCTCGCCGCCCCGTGCGGCGGAGCGAAGCGCCCGCTGTCATTGTCAAAATACTTGCCGGAGGCATTGGCGAAATCGCTGCCGGTCGAAGCGGCAACCAAAATATCAGCCCCTATGCTCAGATCATTGCCCGCCACGCCGAAGCCTTCCTTCACCATCTTGGACGCAAGCAGAGAGCCCGGGTTGACCGAAACAACTACCGGCCCTTGCGGGAGGTCTTTGGCCATTTCAGCGCTCCAAATCGTGATGGCCAGCTTGCTTTGTGCGTAAGCCTCCATGTCGCCCATAGGTTGGAACACGGTCATGCCATCGACATCGACTGGGGCCTGGGCAGCCGATGACAGATTCACTACGCGGCCTGCCTTTGGAATGATCGGAAGGAGTGCCCGCGTCAAAATGTACGGCGCAATGGTGTTCACGTCGAAACGGATATCTCTGCCCGCCGCTGTCTTGGCGTGGGGCGTTTTCAGGACACCGGCATTGTTGATCAGCACGTCCAGCCTTTCATGGTCGGACAGGACCGCCTCAGCCATAGCCCGCACGTCGCCCATCTTTGAAAGATCGGCTTGATAGGTTGACGGTTTGCCGTGAACTTGCGCGGCGGCCTTCGCGAGCTTGTCCGCGCTGCGTCCGTGAAGAAGCACCTTATGGCCGAGTGCTCCAAGTTTTTGGGCGGTCAAAAGGCCGATGCCGTCCGTGGCACCTGTGATCAGAATGGTCTTTGTCATGTTGTTTCCTTGTCTCGATGCAGGCCGGGGGGCGACTTGGCTAGCCGTCATAGCGAATGAGGGTACGGCTCTCGATGCTGGTTCGGATGGTGTGGATTGTTGGGTCCTCGACCATGTCCACGGCGCTGTGGCCTACCGATGGCAAGCCCTGATTGTCGTAGATGTTGAAGTAGGCGATTTCGTCAGGGGTCATCTTTGACTGATAGACCCATTGGTGAGCCTCGTTTGCAGCTAATCCGAAGATTTGGCCACGCCGATCCGGGTAGATGAGGTCGATCAAGATCCAGTCATCTGGCGCAACAGAAGCGGGTTTCAGGAAAGCCAGGGGTGCAGAGTTGATCGGATTGCGTACGGGACGCCAGATGTTGATGAAAGCATAGTGGCCGGTCGCCCATTGCCTGGCGCGCTTTTCGCCAAGAATATCGACAAGACGTTTCTTTGCACCGTCGGCACTATAGTCACTGTGGACGTTCCGCGCTGGCTTGCGGTCTGAGTTGGGATCATCTTCGCGGACGGTGTGATCGAAAATCACGACTTCTTTTGCGCCCAGATTGCTTTCCAGGAAATCTGAGAGCTCCTCGTCATAGATTGATTGCCAGCCTTTCCAGTCGAAATCGGTCACTGAGGATGGAAGGCCAGCGAACGCAATACCGTCCCGTTCAAATGAAACGGACGCTTCACCAAGCCTAGTGTCGTGCAGTGGCACCTTGGTTGTGGCAAGTTCCGGCGAGACGAGCTTGCCCACGATACCACCGGCGTCGATTTCGAATGCCTGCCGCTCAGCCTTGTGGACGTGATAGTTTACGGTTCCAACGCGCGGCATCTTTTGTCCTCCGACTGCCTTTAAGCTTCTCCCGGAGGATATCGAGCATTGAGTATGTCGAATAAACGGGCAAAAACGGAGTTGTTAATTCGGATTTGGGATATAATTGCATGGATACCGACGCGCTGCGCCTTTTCGTGCTGGCAGCCGAAAAGTTGAACATCAGTGCTGCAGGTCGTGATCTTGGCCTTGCGCCGGCGGTATCGAGCGCGCGGCTTGCGAAACTGGAGCAGACCGTCGGAGCGGACCTTTTGCACCGGTCAACACGCAAGGTTTCACTGTCGCTGGAAGGCGCAGAGTTTCTACCATTTGCTCGCGAAATCCTTGCACAGGAAGAGGCCGCGTTTGCCGCTTTGGGCAAAGGCAATGCTAAGCCGTCAGGCACGTTGCGCTTCACCGCGCCCAGTACGTTTGCCCAGGTGTATATCGCGCCGCTTCTTCCGCAATTCATGGAACTCCATCCAGAAATCGCACTTGATCTGCGCCTGTCGGACACAGAGTTCGATCTGATCGAGGGAAGTTATGATTTGGCGCTTCGAAACATGGTGCTGGACGATTCCAGCTTGAAGGGACGCAAGTTGGCCGACGACATCCGCATCCTGTGCGCAGCCCCGTCGTATCTGGATACGCATGGATGGCCTGACGAGGTATCGGATCTAAGCGCTCATAGTCTGATCGGGTTCAAAGACCTATTGCCGCGCAATTTGATTGGTCCGGGTGGGCAGAAAGGTCTGTTCGATCCACGCAAGGCGCGTATGCGGGTTGTGATGGACGACGGCACAAGCCAGCGTATTGCAACCATCAATGGCGCTGGGATCTCTCTCAATTCGTACTGGAGTGTTCACGATGATCTGCAGGCTGGAACGCTCCAGCGCGTCCTGCCGGAATGGAGGGCAGAGGCCGCAAATGCACTATGGCTCGTTTACCCAAAGTCGAACGTCTTGTCGCCAAAAGTGCGCGTATTTCTCGACTTTCTGATTGCCCGTTGTAGCGCACATGCATGGACGATCAGCTAGTGGAAGCCGTGCGTTGACAACCCCATTGCGTAACGCGTCGCAATCTTGACGCAGTCACTGTTGGAGCCTCGGCGTCATATTTCGAGTGGAGGCGCGTGGCAGAATGGACGCGTCCAGCGAGACTGGCTTTGCCGATAGCCCGGACGTGATCCAATCAACGATTGCATCACCAGCGGCATCACCCATGGCTTCGGCTGGCAGGTGGATGCTTGTAATTGACGGTTGGCTGACCTCGGACCATTCGAGATCATCGAAACCCATCAAGGATATCTCCTCGGGCACTGATATTCCCTGGCGTTGCAATTCAAACAATGCGCCCAAAGCCTGAACATCTGACAGGCATAGCAGAGCTGTCGGGCTGGTCGCGGCGCCGGTCATCTGGCGCACCGCGTCTGCGCCGCCCGCCACATCCATTGATACGGCTGAAAAGCCGACTTCGATGCCGCGTGCGTTTTGAGCAATCGCCTCAATACGCGCGGCGATCCGGTCATTTGTGTCCGTCGGGCCATGAACGACAAGAATGCGGTGGTGTCCGAGCGATTTGAGAAAGTCGATGGCTTTTACGGCGATTGCACCGTTGTCGTACCCAACGGTTGGATAGCGCGCCGAAGGGTCATAGTAGGATGTGATCAGGGTCGGGATGTGAAACCGCTCGACCAAGGCATCGAACCCTTCAGTGTGGTTCTTACCCGAAACGATCAGCCCATCGACCCCCATGTCGATCAACCCCATCGCCTTGCGTTCCTCAACCTCGGGCTGTCCGCCCGTGACGGCTACCACGAGGGCATAGCCCCGCTCGGAAAGGCGGTTTTCGAGCGTGTCGAGATAGCGTGCGAAGATGGAATGATCCAGCGTCGGGACAAGGGCGCCGACGGTGCGGGACCGACCGGAGTTAAGGGTGCGCGCCGCTGCACTTGGCAAAAATCCAAGGGTGTCGATGGCTTGCGTCACACGGTTGCGCGTATCGCTCGTCACCAACTCCGACCCGTTCAAGACCCGTGACACGGTGGCCACCGAAACGCCGGCACTTCTTGCGACATCGCGCAGCGTTGCGCGCTTTGGAGGGAAGGACGAATTCACGGTCAATCTGTCTCAGATCAGATGCGATAAAGCAAACTATTGACTCAGAGGGGTGCCAACTTTACCCAATTGTAACCGGTTACAATGCTGGAGTGGACGCAATGGATGCGCTGCCCATCCATTTGATAGACAACCGCGGAGTGACGCCTGATGGGCGGTCTTTCCCCGGCCTTGCTGCGCCGATGGCGGGGCAGGGGAGCTTGGTCCACCCGCGCCAAGCGGTTCGGTTCACCCTTCGCACTGGCGACGTTCTTTGCATTGAAGGCCTGACCGACGCGCATGCCGCTTTTGTTTGTGTGCTAGATGATCACGGCGAGGGAGCCGCCGAAGCGCTTTCCCTAAACCCCGCCACGGGATTCCTGCCATCTGGCTTTGATCGCGCCGAGATCGACGGCTGGCTCCTGACACATGGACTTGATCCGAATGGATCGTTGCCGCTGGTAGCGCTTCAAGGCGGCAGTGGCGCCTTGTTCCTGAAAACGAAGTCGCCTGTAACACTTTGGGTGCTGAACTGCCTGGATCGCACCCTTCTGACGGATGGCCTTCTTCCTGACGCCCTGCGCATTTCCGTCCGGTCGAGGCCAGCAAACAGCCCCCTTTTGCCGCCGCCGCTTGGCGAGGTGCGCGAGGAATTCACGATTCATCGCGGCACAGCACAGGCATATGAGTTGCAGGCTGGCGAATACCTGCAGGTCATCGACGTTGAAGGGCAGCAATGCTCGGACTTCATGGCCTTTTCCGCGAAAGCGCTTCAGGCGGGCCAGGAGCGATTGATCGACAGCACTGCGACGCGGTCAATGTTGCGGCGGGCCTATCCGGGCCCCGGCCTGTTCGACAAGTTCTACGACGCCGAAATGGCACCCCTTCTGAATGTCGTGCAGGATACGTGCGGTCGGCATGACACGTTCGGCATGGCGTGCACGGCGCGTGGTTATGAAGAGGCGGGTTATCCGGGGCATTTGAATTGCTCTGACAATATCTCGGACGCGCTTGACCCTTTCGGCGTCGCGCGGCGCAAAGCCTGGCCCGCGATCAACTTTTTCTGGAACACGTGGATCGATGCGGGAACGCATCAGATCCAGACAGAGGAAAGCTGGTCCCGTCCTGGCGATTACGTGACGCTGCGCGCGATCCAACCTTTGGTGTGTGTCAGCACGGCCTGCCCTGATGACATTGATCCGATCAACGGGTGGAACCCGACCGACATCCATGTCCGCATTTATCGGCCCGATGCGCCGATCCGGCGAGCCGTCGCATATCGAGAGAAAGAGAACGCGCCCGTGACCCTGAGCCAGGAATCGGCCTTTCATCCGGCGACCAGAAAGCTCACTCGTGATTTTCATTCTGCTCGAAACCTATGGGTTCCAAACTCGTTTTCGACGGTTGGACCAATTGCGGAGTACTGGGCCTGCCGAAACGCCGCCACGCTGCAGGACATGAGCGGCCTGCGGAAATACGAGGTTGTGGGCCCGGATGCGGAACGTTTGCTGCAAAAAGCCATGACACGGGATGTGGCCAAATTGGCCGTTTGGCGCGGCACCTATGCGTTAATGTGCGACGCACAGGGCGAAGTCATCGACGACGGCACCTTGTTCCGCCTTGCCGACCAGCGCTTCCGTTGGTGCTGCGGGTCCGAGGAAAGTGCCCGCCATTTGTCGGCGCTGGCAACGGAACACCGGCTTCAGGTGCGCATCAACGCCTCAGGCGACGTGCTGCCGAACCTTGCGTTGCAGGGGCCGAAATCGCGCGACATCCTCCGCGAGTTTGTGTTCACGCAACCCCATGTCCCAGCGTTGGATGAGTTGAAGTGGTTTGGGGTGACGATGGCGCGCGTGGGTGACCGGGACGGCATCCCGTTCATGTTGGCGCGTTCTGGTTATACCGGAGAGTTGGGATACGAACTGTTTTGTTCGGCCAGCGATGCCCCGAAGCTGTGGGACATTGTGATGGCGGCTGGTGAGGGGCACGGCCTCAAACCGATGGGCGGAGCCGCGCTTGAGACCATACGCATTGAAGCTGGACTTGCTGCGGCTGGTGCTGAATTTGCGCCTGGTGTTGATGCGCTGGAGGCTGGGCTTGGCTTTGCAGTGGATTTCAACAAAAGCGAATTCGTGGGCAAGGACGCGCTGGAGCGGAACGCGAGCGCCCCGCGACGTGTCTTGAGGGGCTTGCTGATCGACGGCGATGATCTTGTCCATCACGGCGCACAGGTCTTTGCCGGAGAACGCCCCGTTGGCGTTGTCACTTCGGCAACCCATTCTCCAACCCTAGAGCGCGGAATTGCCATGGCGCGCCTGGCGATTGAGCACGCGGACCCCGGTGTTGAGCTGGAAATCGGGATGCTCGACGGCCGCATGAAACGTGTCGGAGCCACCGTTACCACCGTTCCCTTTATCGACCCGAGCCGATCCAGAGCTCGGGCTTAATCTGATCCAACAGGAGGAAAAACTGATGAAAAAACTGACACTTAGCGCCGCCGCGCTTGGTATGGCCGTCACGGCCGGTGCCGCCAGCGCGCAAGAAACCGTGATGATTGGCGAGCCGTCCTGGCCCGGCGCACGTATCATGGCAAACCTGATCGGCCAAGTGATTGAAACGCGCCTTGGCGGCGAGGTGGGCTATGCGCCCGGCGCCAATGCCGTGATCTTCGCCGCCATGGACGGCGGCCGTGGCGACATCGACGTCCACCCCGACGTGTGGTTGCCCAACCAGCAAAGCTTTGTGGACGAGTACACCGAGACGGTGACCCTATCCGAAGGCTCCTACGAGGGCAGCTCTGGCATCTGCGTGCCCACCTATATGGCGGAAGAGCACAACATCCGCACCATCTATGATCTGGCCACACCGGTCGCGCAGGAGCTATTCGACAGCGACGGCGACGGTATGGGTGAGGTCTGGGTTGGCGCATCTGGCTGGGCCTCCACCAACACTTTCTCGGTCCGTGTCCGCGACTACGGCATTAGCACCTTCCTGACGCCGACCACCGAAGACGAGACCGTGTTCTACAGCCGCCTGCGTGACCTGATCGAAGCGCGCGAAGGGGCCGCGTTCTATTGCTACGCTCCGC
This sequence comes from Gymnodinialimonas sp. 202GB13-11, assembly GCF_040932485.1. Taxonomy (NCBI): domain Bacteria; kingdom Pseudomonadati; phylum Pseudomonadota; class Alphaproteobacteria; order Rhodobacterales; family Paracoccaceae; genus Gymnodinialimonas; species Gymnodinialimonas hymeniacidonis. The sequence continues at coordinate 300,449 of NZ_JBFRBH010000001.1, forward strand.
ATTACGTGCATGCGCTTTATGATGTGACGATGTTGGAAGAGCCGCCCTACGACGAGTCGATGTACACTATGGTGGCAGCAGACCAGTCGGCCAACTGGTTCGAGGAAAGCTCGATCATGACGGGTGAGCCGGTGAAGACCATCCGCGTGGCATTCTCCAACTCGCTCTTTGACCGCAACCCTGCGGCCGCTGCCTTCCTGCAGGCCATCGACATGGAAGCGTCGGAACTGTCGGAGCTGACCTACCAAGTCGTTGAGAACGGTGTCGAAACCGAAGTCGCCGTTGCCGCATGGATGGAAGAAAACAGCGACATGATCGACGGCTGGCTCGGGCTTAACTGATCTCTCCCTGACTGAGCCAGACCCCGGCGGGCGTGCCCTCGCCGGGGTTCAAAAGAAAGAAACAACGACACGGGGGGCGATGCCTTGTCCAAGGAAATCGCAATTGACGCGCGGGGCGTTTGGAAGGTCTTCGGCGACCGTTCCAAAGAAGCCCTGGCCGCCATTCATGCTGAAGGCCTCGGCAAGGCCGAAGTGCTCAGCAAGTTCGGATGCGTGGTTGGCGTGGCTGATGCCAGTTTTGAGATCGAAGAAGGTGAGCTGTTTTGCATCATGGGCCTGTCGGGTTCAGGCAAATCGACCCTCGTGCGCCATGTGAACCGTCTCCTTGAACCCACGGCGGGTGAAATCCGCATCGATGGGCGTGACGTCATGGGGCTGAACGACGCGGAACTGCGTGAGTTGCGCAACCACAAGGTCGCGATGGTCTTCCAGAATTTCGGACTGATGCCGCACCGCACTGTGCGTGACAACGTAGCCATGCCGCTGGAAATCCGCGGCGCCGGAAAGGCGCGGCGTTGGGCGGAAGCGGATCGCGTGCTGGACTTGGTCGAGTTGACCGGGTGGGAAGACAAGTACGCCCATGAGCTGTCGGGCGGCATGCAACAGCGGGTTGGTCTGGCCCGCGCCATCGCCTCCGACCCCGATATTCTGCTGATGGACGAGCCATTTTCGGCCCTCGATCCGCTGATCCGTAAACAGTTGCAGGATCAGTTCATGGCGCTCTCCAAAGAGCTGAAGAAAACCACGATGTTCATCACCCACGACCTCGACGAGGCGATCCGCATCGGCAATCGCATCGCGATCATGAAGGACGGGCGCATCGTGCAGATCGGCACACCGGAGGAGATTATCCTCAACCCCGCCGACGATTATGTCAGCGATTTCGTTGCCGGCATTTCCAAGCTGAACATGATTTTCGCGCACTCGGTCATGACGCCCGTGGATCGGTTCCAGTCGGAGCACGGCGATGTGCCGAAAGACGCGAAAGAGGCCGCGCCTGATATGGATCTCAGCGCACTGATGGATCTGTGCATGGACGGCTCGGGCATCGTGAAGGTCGTGGCCGACGATAAGACGGTCGGCGTTATCAACCGCTCGGGCCTGATCCGGGCGATCAAGGAAAACCAGGGGTAAGGCCATGAGCACAGAAAACGACATCACCCGCCTTGAGCCGCTGATCAACGAATTCGTTGGGCAGTCGCAACCCTATTACCGCCGGGTCTTCGGCAGCATCCTGCAAGCGCCCGGCTACAAATTCACTTTAAACTGGGTGGCGGCCATTCTCGGCCCGATCTGGTTTGGCGCCCGGGGGCTCTGGAACTGGTTCCTGGGCTTCCTGATCCTTGAAACAGCAGCTTACATCCAGATCGGCATGGGTCTGTTCGGCGATCTGGGCTCGGGCCAGCGCGAGCGGGCGGAAAGCATTCAGGCCACGCTCGAACTGCGTTATCAGCAGATCGAAGCGGCGGAGAGTTCCGGTAATACCTCAACCGTTGAAAGCCTCAGGAACGCGGCGGAAGCCCTGGAGGGTGCGCTTGCCGATGCACAGGCCGCGGCAACGGCCGCGGACGCAACGGGGCTGTGGTTCATTGGTGGCGGTCTGGTCGCCCTTGGCATCGTCAAGTTCATCGAGGCCGCGCTGGCCAACGCGACGCTCGAAAACCAATTTGCGCGCTGGCGTTCCGACCGCTCGCTGGCCTCTGGCTGGTCCATGCCGCGTATGGCTTTGGCCGCCGTCATGTTTGTGGCCGCCGTGATCCTGTCGACGATGCAATTTGCGCAACCCACCGCCTTTGTGATGTTGGCCGAGTTCCCGACCGACGGGAACTGGCGGCTGGCAGTCGGCGACTGGATCCAGGATGGCTTTGATTGGCTCCGCAGGGCAGGGCGCGGCGTCTTCGACACGATCACTGCGGGGATGCGCAACCTGCTCGATGCAATCGAGGTGGTGCTTGTGGACACGCCATGGCCGGTTGTGGCCTTCGTGATCCTGATGCTCGCTTACCTGAGTGCGGGTCCGCGTCTTGCCATCTTCACTGCCGTTGCGTTGGCATATCTGGGCCTGCTGGACTTCTGGGAAAAGGCGATGACCACCGTGGCCCTTCTGGGCGCGGCTGCGCTGATCTCGATCACGCTTGGTATTCCGTTTGGGATTTATTGCACAAGGCGGCCCCGGGCCTACTCAATCGTTCGGCCGATCCTCGATTTCATGCAGTCGATGCCGTCCTTCGTGTATCTGATCCCGGTCGTGGCCTTCATCGGCTCGGGCAAGCCCGCGGGCGTTGTGGCGACGATGATCTTCGGCTCTCCGCCGGTGATCCGCTTCACGGTTCTGGGCCTGCAACAGGTGCCCGAGACGGTGCGCGAGGCCGCCTTGGCCTTTGGCGCGACGCCCCGCTACCTGCTGTGGCGAGTCGAGCTGCCGCTGGCGGCCAAGACGATCATGGCTGGGGTAAACCAGACCATTCTGATGTCGCTGGCCATGGTTGTGGTCGCTTCGCTTATCGGCGCGCAGGGTCTGGGCGAAGACGTGCTAGAGGCGCTGCAATTCGCTGCGGCGGGTCAAGGTTTGCTCGCGGGGCTTGCGATCCTGTTCTGTGCCATGATCCTCGACCGGATCGTTGCGGGGCGGGGAAAGTAGACCTTGGGTTAGCTCAACCGGGCTTGAAGGCAACGGAGTGGCCTGAAGCGGAAAAGCGATCCGGTCGCGGTGCCTTGGGTTGCTTTCTGGCCAAGTAATGAGGTGCATCGGCGCTGATCTCAGTACTGAGGTCGGGCTATTGCGCCGTCGGTGGCGCCCCTCATTCCTTTAAGAACAGTGGGTCGAGATCATCTTATTGGGCTGCCGTTCGCATCCGAAATCAATTCACTTGACAAGAATTGTAAACGTATACATCGTTTATGTAAACGTATTCATTATGACAGAACGGGAGGATGTCATGCGAGTAAGAACCTTCATTTGTACGTTGTCGGTTGCGACTGCCTTAGGCATGGCCACAGCTTCGGCACAGACAGAGATCGTCGTCTGGGTCGGCGGTGAGCCGGGGCAAACCACGGTCTATGACGACCTCGCCAGTGCATTCAACGAAAGCCAGGGCGATGTGAGCGTAACGGTCGTCACCAACACCTCTGACGTATTCAATCCCGCCCTGATCCCAGCGCTTTCCGCCGGTGAAGGGCCGGACCTTTTCACATTCGGCACCGGTCCCGGCCAGCCCGCTGCTTTGATCGCTGGCGGTCTCGTCGCCGATCTGACCGGCGCATATTATGAGCATGATTGGGCCTCGACGATCCCCGAGGGGATTGTGGTGCAGACTTCAAGCGAAGGCAGCCTGTGGGCGTTCGGCAACGAAGTCGAGACGACCGGCATGTTCTACAATTCTGCGATCTTCGAGGAGAACGGCATCTCCGTCCCCACCACATGGGCTGAGATGGAAGCTGCCGTCGCGACGCTGATGGAGGCCGGTTACGACACACCCATTGGCCTTGCCGGTGCAGATCGCTGGCCTGCGTCGCATTGGATGTCGATGATGATGGGCCGCTATGCCGGACCCGAAGGCATCGAAAACGTCCTTTTCGCCGATGGGGAATGGACCGACGCGCCCTTCGTCGCGGCCATGGCGCGGTTTGAGGAAATGGCCGAGAACGGCTGGTTCGGCCCCACGCCCATCGCCATCGGCTATGGCGAATTGATGGACAGCTTCTGGGCCGGCGACGTTCCCATGACCTTCACCGGGCCGTGGGTTATCAGCGGCGGGATTGAGGCTGCTGGCGATCGGATCTCCGACTACAGTGTATTTGCGGTGCCGCCGTTCGAGGATGGCCAGCAGATCCACCCGACGAACTCCATTGGCAGTGGCTGGTACATTCGCGGCAACTCCGAGAATGTCGATGCCGCGGTCGCGTTCCTCAACTATATGTTCCTGACCCAGGAAGGCCGTGTGGCGCTTCTGAACGCAGGCACGATCCCCGTGGGCCCGCTGGACGCGGCTTTGGCCGAAGCGGATATGCCAGCACTTGCCGTCGACATCTGGAACACGTCCGATGAATACGCCTCCAACGGCTCCGTCCCGGCGTTCCTCGATACCATTACACCCGCCAGCCTGACCGACGTCACCTATGACGGCCTTCAGGCAATCCTTCTGGATGTGATGAGCCCGGAGGAGTTCACCGCTGAGATGCAGGCCGCATGGCAAGTGGCGAAAGACGCGGGGGAGATCATGCTCCCAGGTGGTTTGAACCCGCAATAAGGGCCCGCCTCTCCCGGTCCCGCTGGTTCCGCCCGTGTCGATTGGCCCGGGCGGAGCTGCTCTCCTCTTTCCCAGAAGGCGTGCCAGATGTTTGATCCTGACAACCCATGGATGAAGCGGCTGAACCCGGTCCTCTTCCTGTTTCCGGCAATGGCGATCTACCTGGTTTTCGCCATCTACCCGACAATCTCGGTGGTCGAATATTCTTTCACCGATTGGGACGGCATCCAGCCTGAGCGAAACTTCGTTGGGTTCGAGAACTACCAACGCCTGTGGGGGGATCGCATCTTCTGGCAGGCCTTCCGCAACACGATGGTCTGGTCCGGCGTCATCATCGTTCTGAACGTGGGCCTCGGCCTCGTTCTGGCCGCGATGCTCGCGCGGGTCTGGAAAGCGCGGCTTTTGATCCAGACGCTGATCGTGCTGCCTGTCGTGATCTCACCCATGGCCGTGGCCACGATCTGGCGGTGGATGTATCAGCCCACGGGCGTCATCAACCAGATGTTGGAACAGGTGGGCCTCGGTGGCCTTGCGACCCCGTGGTTGGGTGATCCGAACGTCGTCCTATACGCGCTGGCCGTCGCGCATTCCTGGTCGACAATCGGTCTGTCGGTCATCATCTTTCTTGCCGGTCTGCAGGCGGTGGACGAAGACCTCTACGAGGCCGCCAAGATCGACGGCGCGAACCCGTTGCAATCCTTCCGCTATGTCACGCTTCCGGCCTTGCGTCCGGTGACGGCGGTGGTCTTCATCCTGACCCTCACCCAATCCTTCAAGGTCTTCGACATCGTCTGGGCCACAACCCAAGGCGGGCCGATCCGGTTTTCCGAGATCCTGTCGACTTACATGTACAAGCGCGGCGCGTTGGAAAATGACTATGGCTACGGCGCCGCCATCGGCGTGTCCCTGCTGGTGATCGTCAGCCTCGCCACCGCGATCTACATGAAAATCCAGACGCGGGAGGACAGCTGATGTTGGGCCGCTACCTTCTGATCTTTGTCCTCGGCATCATTGGCATCCTGATGGCAGCGCCTCTGGTGCTAACGCTATTCACCTCGCTCAAGCCCACGACCGAGCTGGTGAATCCCGCATGGTATCCGCCGCTGGACATCACCTTTGAGCATTACATCCGCGTGTGGACCGAAGGCGGGTTCAGCCGCTATTTCCTCAACACCCTGCTGATCTCGGTCGTCGATGCAGTCATCATGATCATCGTGGCCTCGCTTTCGGCCTATGCGCTGGTGTTCATGAAATTCCCGGGCAAGGCGCTGGTGCAATTGGTCTTCCTCATCGGCCTCATGATCCCGGTCACGGCGATCATCCTGCCGCTGTTTCAAGTGGTGCGAAGTGTCGGCCTAGTGAACACGCATCTGGGCGTGATCTTCGCCGACCTTGCACTGGCCGTGTCGATCTTCGTCTTCATGTTCCAGTCCTACTTCGTCGGCATCCCCAAGGCCCTGCATGAGGCCGCACGGATAGACGGCGCGACGGAGTTTCAAATCTACCGCCGCGTGGTCATGCCCATCGCGACGCCTGCCGTGCTGACAACCGCGCTGCTGGAATTTCTGTGGAGCTGGAACGACTTGCTGCTGCGCCTTTTGCTGCTGACGGAGGAACCAATGCGCACCCTTTCCGTCGGCCTACTCAACTTCCAAGGCGTCATGACGCGTGACGTCACCGGACTGTCCAGCGGCACGATCATCATGGCGGTCCCGGTAATTATCCTCTTCCTCTCCTTCCAGCGCCATTTCGTGCGCGGCATGACGCAAGGGGCGGTGAAATGAGCAACGCCAAGCCCATTCTGGTTATGGATCAGCACTTCCGTCAGGTGGAGGAGTTGTTCCGCCCGTCCACCTTTGATGCTTTGCAGGAGACATGTGATGTCGTCGGCGCGAAGAACTGGCCCATGCCGCGTGACGCTTTCTTGGAGGCGTTGCCGGAGGCCGACTATGTGGTCGCCGCGCAGCCGCAAATGGATCGCGCCGAATTGGACCAAGCCCCGAACCTGAAGGCTGTCATCGAGGTCTCTGGCACGTTCCAGATGGGCCTTGACTATGAGGCCTGCTTTGAACGCGGGATTGAGGTTCTGTCCTGCTCCCCTGGCTTCCAATTCTCTGTCGCGGAGATGGCGCTTGGCCTGATGTTGGCGGGCGCACGTGGCATCGTGGAGGAGCATGAGAGGTTCCGAAACGGGTCCGAGCGGTGGCTGGATGATCGCATCGGCTCGGATTTCACCCTGTTCCAGCAGACTATCGGTTTTGTCGGTTACGGGGCGATTGCCCGCGAAATCACCCGTCTTCTCGCGCCCTTCTCGCCCAACATCGTCGCCTATGATCCGTGGCTTGCGGCCAGCGGCCAGACCATCCCCGGCGTGAGGTTCGCCGAATTGGATGAGGTCGTCCAGACTTGCCGCACTGTCGTCGTGGCCGCCATGCCAACGGAAGAGAATTACCACCTGATCTCCGCCAAACACATCGCCTCGATGCAGGAAGGCGCACTTTTGCTGATCGTCAGCCGCGCGCATCTGGTGGACTTCGACGCTGCCGTCGCCGCTGCCGAGGCCGGAAAAATCCGCGTCGCCAGTGACGTCTTCCCGACTGAGCCGGTCCCCAAACGCGCCGCCTTCCGCACCTCCGACAACGTGATCTGGTCGCCACACCGCGCTGCAGCCGTCGAAGGTGGCCGCCACCCCATCGGTGACATGATCGTCGACGACATTGCCGCCATCCAAGACGGTCGGCCTGAGCGGCGGCTTTTGCCCGCCTCCCCCGACACCGTCCGCAAAATCATCCGCGCGCCTTTGGCCGCAAGTTAGAAAGAGGTCGCCCACATGGCCAATCTTGAACTGATTAACCTGCGCAAAGCTTACGGCGATGTGGAGGTTCTGCATGACATCAACCTGTCCATCGCGGATGGCGAATTCATCGTCTTTGTCGGCCCCTCAGGCTGCGGTAAGTCCACGCTCTTACGGATGATCGCAGGGCTGGAAGAGATCACCGGCGGTGACCTGATGATCGGCGACACGCGCGCCAATGATCTGTCACCTAAGAAGCGTAACATCGCGATGGTGTTCCAATCCTACGCGCTTTACCCGCAGATGACAGTGGCCGAGAACATGGCGTTCTCGCTGACGCTGGAAAAACGACCCAAGGCCGAAATCGCGGAAAAGGTGAACGCCGCCGCCGAAGCGCTGAAGCTAGAGGCATTGCTGGACCGCAAGCCCGGGCAGCTTTCAGGCGGTCAACGCCAGCGCGTCGCCATCGGCCGCTCCATCGTCCGCAACCCGCAGGTCTTCCTGCTGGATGAGCCGCTTTCAAACCTCGACGCCGCCCTGCGATCCGAGACGCGGGTGGAGATCAGCGAATTGCACCAGCGCATGGCCACCACGATGATCTACGTCACCCACGATCAGGTGGAGGCGATGACCATGGCCGACCGCATCGTCGTGCTGAATGGCGGCTATATCGAACAAGTTGGCAGCCCAATGGACCTCTACAACAACCCAGCCTCGGAATTCGTCGCGGGCTTCATCGGCTCGCCCAAAATGAACTTTATCAAGGGCCCGATTGCGCAGGCTGCGGGCGCCACAACCCTTGGCGTGCGGCCTGAACACTTCGAATTGGGCGAAGGCGAAGGCGCGTTGCAGGGCACCGTGACGCTTGTAGAGCGCTTGGGCCACGACACGATCCTATATGTCCGCGTCCCCGATATCGGCGTTTTGACCATCAGCCTCAGCGGCCAGCACACGCAGCAAGTGGGCGAGCGTGTTTCCCTTCGCCCGAACCCGCAATTTATGCATAAGTTTGACGCTGAAGGACGCCCGATTTCAGGATAACGCCATGAGCGACCAACCCACCCAGAAAAAGCGCCCAACGGTCAAGGACGTCGCCCGGGAAGCGGGACTTTCCATTGCCACTGTCTCGCGTGCGCTGTCACGTCCCGAGACGGTCAAGAAGGACACGCGCGCGCATGTCTATGAGGTCGTCAAACGGATCGGTTACCGCGCCAACAAGGCCGCCTCCGATCTGCGGCGCGGGCACTCCAAGACGCTTTTGGTGCTGGTCTCCGATATCACGAACGCCTTCTTCGCCGAGTTCTTCAAGGGCATCGAAGAGGAGGCCCGGTCCCGCGGATACGTGCTGCTCATCGGGGACACCTCCGAAGATGCTGAGAGTGAACGCGTCTTCTCGGACATGCTGTTGATGAATCAGGCGGGCGGTCTGATCCTGAACACCTACGGCTTTCCAAGTGACCTTTATCCTCCGGACGGTGGGAACGTCTATTCCGGTCCGCCCATCGTGTCCTGTTCGGGCCGACGTGAGTTTGATTTGCCCACAGTGCAAATCGACGATGTCTCCGGCGGGCGCCAAGTGGGCGAGCACCTGATCAACCTCGGCCATCGCAACATGATCCAGCTTTGTGGCCCGTTGCAGATCTACGGCTTTGAACGGCGGTTTTTTGGGTTCTGCCAAGCACTGAAGGCGGCGGGCATCCCGTTGCAAAACGACCGCAACTTTGTGGGGGAGATGTCTACGGATTTCGGCATCAGAGTTGCGGCCCAAATCGCTGAAATGGAAGACCGTCCGACGGCGATTTTCGTTCACAACGACGAAACGGCAATTGGGCTTCTACACGGCCTGTCAAAGGCAGGCATCCGCGTGCCGGAGGATATCTCGGTCGTGGGCTATGACGACATGCCCTATTCCGCTGTCTTCAATCCGGGCCTGACCACCGTGCACTTGCCGCGTCGCAAATGGGGCCAGATGGCCTGTGCCAAGCTCATCGAATTGCTCGAAGGCGAAGACCCGGACGCCGACAAACGCCGAGTCATCACGCCTGAACTGATCGCCCGCGCCAGCAGCCGAGCCTTGATCTGAGGAACCTGGGAAATGATCCGAGCCGTCGTCTGGGGCGAGAACGTCCATGAACGTGAAAACCCCATCGTAGCCGGGGTCTACCCCAAGGGTCTGCATGGTTGCATCGCCGACGCATTAAACGCGGCGGACGGGATAAGCGCGACAACCGCCACCCTTCAAGAGCCTGAACATGGGCTACCACAATCGCGACTGGACGAGACAGATGTGTTGCTTTGGTGGGGCCACGCCGCCCACGGGGATGTCAGTGATGAAGTGGTGGAGCGCGTGGTTGAAGCCGTCTGGGGCGGTATGGGTCTGATCCTTTTGCATTCTTCTCATTTCGCAAAGGTTTTCAAACGGCTGATGGGCACGCCCTGCAACCTCACTTGGCGCGAAGCGGGGGAACGTGAACGCCTATGGGTTTCTGCCCGTCAGCACCCCATTGCGCGTGGCCTGCCAGATCATTTTGAGCTGGAACATGAAGAGATGTACGGAGAGCCCTTCGCCGTGCCGGAGCCGCTGGAAACTGTCTTCATCAGCTGGTTTCAGGGCGGCGAAGTCTTCCGATCCGGTTTGACCTACCGTCGTGGCGCGGGCAAAGTCTTCTATTTCCGCCCCGGACACGAGACATATCCTACCTATTTCGACCCCAACATTCGCCGCGTTTTGGTCAACGCCACCCGATGGGCGCACAATCCCGAAGCCCGTCAGTCGTCTGATTGGGACGCACCCAACATTGACGTTAGTGATGCGTTGGAACCCCTCGAACATCGCGGTGCGAAGCTTCACAAAGAGGGTGACGCTGGATTCCAATAGCCACTTCGACCGATATCATTTGGAACTTTTGTTGGCTTGGAACTTTGCGACCTGCCAAAAGGTGAAATTTCATGCCACGGCAGCGTCGGCCACTTGGAGAAACACAGCTTACAAAGCGGGCCTTTGGCCAACGCCCCTGCTTCGCGCGGTTTCTTTGCTATTCTACGACACCTGTCGTGGTTCATTTGGGGCCATTTGCTTACACGGCATGGTCCGGTCGGTCTTCTCTTGAAGAGTGATCTGTTTGTGAAGAATTCTGTAAATGCAGATGACCCTAGCGGCGTTTCAGACGCCCCCGTGACTCAGCGGTGGAGGCAGGTGTCGTGGGATAGAAGCTGCAGCCCTCGCACGGGCGCTTGAATGGATGGAAGTGATGGGCTGAGCTAGCCCGCGCGCGGCATCTCGGTCGCCCCGATCTGGGCCAGTGTGATGCTGGTCTCTGATGTTAGAACGGACCAAAGCTGCTCCAAACCCTCTTCCCCACCAGCAGCGATTGCGAACTGCAAGACGCGCCCGAAAAAGGCGAAGTCTGCGCCCTGCATGTAGGCTTTGACCACATCCTCGCCGCTGCGCAAACCGGTATCGAAGAACAACGGGTAGTCGGGGCCAACGGCCTCGCGGATCGCTGGCAGGACAGAGATCGGGGCAGGGGCACTTTCCAATTGTCGAGCGCCGTGGCTGGATACCTGAATGGCATCGACGCCCTCTGACTTGAGGCGTCCGGCATCTTCCGGATCGAGCACGCCTTTCACCACCAGATTGCCCTTCCAGGCCTCCCGCAATTGCTTAAGCGTGTCCCAATCCGCCTTTGCTCGGCTCGCCTTCCGGTCAAAGGAAAAGCCATCCATCCGAAAATTTGCCATGTCAGGTTTGCCTGCAAGAAGCGAAGTTATGGACCAGCGCGGGTGCAAGGCGAAGTCGAGGAACTGCCACGGACCTATGCGGAAGGGCATGGTGAAGCCGTGGCGGAGTTCGCGGGGGCGGCGGCCAACCTCAGGGACATCGACGGTCAGAACAAGAGTCTCATAACCCGCGGCTTTGGCCCGCTCCACGAGCTTGAAGGTCTCCGTCCCATCGCCTGAGAAATAGAGCTGGAACCATGCATGGCCCTGAGCTTCTTCTATAATATCTTCTAGTGGCGTGGATGATACGGTGGACACGCCCAAAGGCACCTCCTCCCGTGCGGCCAGGCGCGCCAGCATCAGGTCGGCGCCGGGGCCGGAAAGGTTGCACATGCCCATCGGCGAGATGCCGAAAGGGGCTTTTGTTTTCCGTCCAAAAACCGTGGAAGACAAATCCCGCTGGCTCACATCGCGCAGGATCCGGGGGCGCAAGGTCAGCGCATCGAAGGCGGAGCGGTTTCGGTCTGCGCCCGTTTCTGCCCCTGCGGCCCCGTCGATATAGTCGAATACCATCCAGGGCAGACGTCGCTTCGCGATGCGCCGCGCGTCCGCGCTGGAATGGATCGCCGGGGCCATTTTAGCTGGCCACGGCTTTCATGAAACGGTCACGGATGATGACCGGGTCCATCGTGATGACAGGGTTCTTCGCATTGCCGCTGTCGCATTTCACGATCATCACAGTGCCTTTGCCGCTGTCGAGCGCGGCTTGCAGGGCCTTGCCAGTATCGACGTCTTGAACCTCGACCACATTGTCACAGCCCGCTGCACGCGCCATGCCGGCAAGGTCCGTCTTGCGACCTGTATAGGTCGGTTGATCTCCGGTGGACCCATAGGAGCCATTGTCGATGATCATCAGGATGTAGTTGTCGGGACAGTTGTTACCGATGGTCGGCAGCGTGCCGAGGTTCGTCAGCACCGAGCCATCGCCGTCAATCACCACGACCGGCTTGGGCTGCGACAGGGCGAGGCCCAGACCGATGGAAGAGGCCAGACCCATTGTGCCGAGCATGTAGAAATTCGTCGGCTGGTCATCGATGGCGTGCAGTTCCTGGGACGGAATACCGATATTGCAGACGACAAGTTGGTCACGGAGGATGGGCGCGATCTCGCGCAGTATTTCAGAACGGATCATTGGTCGCCATAGCCTCCCCAAAAGGATGCGTCCGTCAGGATCGCGACGGGTTTGTTTGCCATAAAGGTATATTTCAGGATCTCGTCGAACTCATCCGCGTCCGATTCCTTGTGGAAATGGTAGGTCGGAATCAGCATCTGGTTCAGCAGCGCTTTCGTGTGCACGGCCATCTCCACCTGACAGGCCACCGGTTCGCGCAACTCACCCCGGTACGAGATCAGGATCGGCAGAGGCATCCGGTAATACTGTGTTAGCGTCGCCAGCGTGTTGATCGTCACGCCAATCGCGGTGTTCTGCATGATGATAGCGGGGCGTTTGCCGCCCATCCATGCACCCGCGCACAGGCCCATGCCCTCGTCTTCTTTGTTCGACGGGATATGGAATATCTCGGGGCGCGCTTCGACCTCGTCGATCACGCCGGCCAGTTGCTTGCACGGCACGGTGGTGATGAAGGACACGTCGTTGGCGACGAAATCGTCAACGAGCTTCTTGGAAATGCTCACGTTTCTCGGTGCTCCTGATGGGTTTTGCGATGCGTGTATCGCGCGTTGGAAAAGGAAAGGGGTTCAGACGGTGTCGCGTAAAACGTGCACCGCGCAGGGGGCATGGCGCACGACGCGAGCCGCCGTAGACCCAAGCAGAAAATCGGCAAGATCAGGCTTGTGCGAGCCCATGATGATCAGATCAGCACTTTCCGCTTGGGCTACATCCACGATGGTGCGCCCGCCATGGCCTTTCACGGCGACACCGCGCGCGTTGGGCACATCAGCCATGCGGTCGGCCATCTTTGCCTTGGCCGCCGCAAAGGCCCGTTCGGGCACGTCGGCATCGATGAAGGCATTCACGCTTCCAGCGGGTTCTTCGAATACATGCAAGGCGGTGATCTGCCCGCCGTTGTTCAACAAAGTCTGGGCGAGTTTCATGGCCTGCGGACCGTAGCCATGATCCAGCGCCATCGCGATAATGATGTGGTTATACATGGCGGCTCAACTCCAGTTGGGAAAAGGGGGCGTCAGTCATGAGGGTGCAATACGATCTTGGGTGCAGCAACGCGTCCCGCGCGAATATCCGCGAACGCTTGCGCCCCTTCAGATAGTGGGCGTGCTTCCGTCCAATCAAGGGGGCCAAGCAGCCCGTCGAACAGGGCCTTTGCGCAATCGCGGAAGTCTTGCGCGGTGTAAGTATAGGTGCCGATAAAGGTGATTTCCTGCAAAGTCATGCGCCGGGCGTCGAGGCCCCCGGTGTCCTCGCCAAGGCCCACATGGGCAATGACGCCGCCCGGTGCGGTGTGGGCCGAGGCCGTCGCGCGGGTTGCGGCGAAGCCCACAGCGTCAATCACGAGCGAATACAGCCCCTCAGGTTCCGATCGCGCGTTTTGCGCACACACATCCACTAGGTAGGCACGGCGTGTATCGTTGGGCTCCGTGATTGTAATGTCTTCAACGTCCATCGCGCGAAGCGCAAGCGCTGCCGCAAGGCCAATCGCACCGCCGCCGATCACAAGCGCGCGGATGGGCATTTTCGGATCAAGGACGGCAAGCGCAAGCTGCACTGCATGCCAACTAACGGCCAAAGGCTCCGCCAATGCCGCTTTTGCAAGCGGCACGTCATCAGGGACCATGATCAGATTGCTTTCCGGCATCGCCACATATTGCGCAAACGCGCCCTCACGCGGCGGCATGGAGATGATCTGACGCTCTGGGCACAGATTCTCGCGGCCAGATGCACAGGCCAGGCAGGTACCACACGTGACCAACGGATTGATCGTTACCCGCTCGCCGTCACGGGGGCCGCCTTCGATCACACCAGCGGCCTCATGGCCCAGGATCAGTGGCGCAGGGCGGCGGGCATCGTGGCCAAGGTAGGCGTGCATGTCGGACCCGCAGACGCCGACCGCTTCGACACGGATCAGATGCTCGCCCGGGCGCGGCACGGCCAAGTCGGTGTCACGGAAACCAAGGGTTTCAACGCCATCATAGATCAGGGCTTTCATTTCGCCGTGAACCCTCCGTCCACCATCAAAACCTGCCCAGTGACATAGGCGCTGGCCTCGGAACACAGGAACAGAAGCGGGCCGTCGATGTCATCCAACAGGCCGTTGCGCCCCACGCAAGTCTGCGCCGCATTGCGGGCGGCGCGCTCGGGGTCAGCGAAGACAGGACCGGTCAACTCGGTCGGGAAGAAGCCCGGCCCGATGGCGTTGGCGTTGATGCCGAACTGCGACCACGCCTCAGCCATGGCGCGGGTAAGCTGGCCGATACCCGCCTTGGACGCGCCGTAGGCGACCCCGCCCGGAAACGCGCGGGAGGTCTGGAGCGAGGCGAAATTCACCACGCGGCCCCAGCCTTTGTCTTTCATCGCGGGCACGAAAGCCTGCGTCAGAAAGAAGGGAGCTGCGAGGTTGAGGTTCAGGGTCAGATCCCACCCCTCTGGTGTGACGTCATCCGCCGCCTGCCGAGTATTCACACCCGCCGCATGGACGACGATGTCGGGCGGGCCGAACGGGGCGGTCACACGGGCCGCGACGTCCTGCAACGCGCTGCGATCCGCCAAATCAGCCGAGACAATCGCGGCGGGTGGGCCTGTGCGGTCCGCCCAATCCTGTAATTCCTCTTCCCGTCGCGCCACCGCAACAACCCGCGCCCCTGCATCGGCCAGCGCGCTGGCGGCCTGCTGCCCCAGCCCGGCGCTGGCGCCGGTCACACAAGCCACCCGGCCCGTCAGATCGAAGAGGCGCGAGGTGTCCGACATCAGCCGTCGGCGCTCAGATCGAAATTCTCACCCGGGAAGTATTTCGCCAAACGCACATCTGCGGCGCGGGCATGGCCCTCCATCCCCTCAAGGCGAGAGATGCGCGCCGTCGCCTCGGCCACCCCACGCGATCCTTCGCGCGTGGCCTGCTGCCAGGTGACGATCTTCATGTATTTGTGCACGGAAAGGCCGCCCGTGTAGGACGCAGCGCCTGAGGTCGGCAGAACGTGGTTCGTCCCCGTCGCCTTGTCGCCATAGGACACGGTCGTCTCTTCGCCAACGAAGAGTGAGCCGTAGCAGGTCAGACGATCCTTCCACCAATCCAGATCTTCGGCCTGAACGGTCAGATGCTCCGGCGCATATTCGTCGGAACAGGCGGCCATGTCTTCGCGATCTTCGCAGATGATGACCTCCGCGTAATCACGCCACGCGGCGGTCGCGTTTTCGCGGTTGGTCTCGGGCAGATCGTCGATCAGGCCTGGCACCAGCGCCATGACCTTCTCCGCCAACTCGCGATTATCCGTCACCAGCCAAACCGGAGAGTTATAGCCATGCTCGGCCTGGCTCACCAAATCGGTGGCCACGATATGCGCGTCGGCCGTTTTGTCGGCGAGGATCAGGCTGTCGGTTGGCCCCGCAATCATGTCGATGCCCACACGGCCAAAGAGGATGCGCTTGGCTTCGGCCACGAATTGGTTGCCGGGGCCGACAAGGATATTCGCTTTCGGCAGGCCAAACAGGCCAAAGCTCATCGCCGCGACGCCCTGCACACCGCCAAGCGCCATGATGGTATCCGCGCCGCAGATATGGGCGGCGTAGATGATGGCGGGCGCTACACCAACGCCGGGGCGGGGTGGGGAGGTGGCGACGATATGGTTGCAACCCGCGACTTTTGCCGTTGTCACGGTCATAATAGCGCTGGCGATGTGGCTGTAGCGGCCACCCGGCACATAGCAGCCAGCCGTATCGACCGGGATCGCCTTTTGGCCTGCGACGAAGCCCGGCACAATCTCGACTTCAACATCGCTCAACGTCGATTTTTGCGCCTCCGCAAAGCGGCGCACATTGTCGTGGGCAAAGCGAATATCCGCTTTCAGCTTCTCAGGGACCTGTGCTGCCGCGGCCTCGATCTCTTCGGCGGTCAGGATGATGTTGCCGTCGTATTTGTCGAACTTGGCTGCGTATTCTAGCGCCTTCGCGTCACCGCCCGTCTCGATATCAGCAAGGATGTTCTGCACAGTTTCGTGGACGTCCGAGGCATCCGATTTTGAGGTGAGTTGCGCTTTCTTCAAGTATTCGCGGGTCATCGGCGGCCTTGTCCTATCGGTCGGAAATCTGATGCGGTGGGGCTGTTCTATGGCTTAAAACAGCGAATCTGTCATCGACATGTAAGCCCTTGCAGTACGATCATGCAAGCGCTTACATTTTGGGCTAACGATGTTTGGCAATCGCTCGATTGCGAACGCCAATCAGGACTGAGAATTCAGGTCAGTTGGGCGCTAGAGCGTCTCGCCACGTCGAACAGCGGCCTCGACTGCTGCGATATCCTCTGCCGACATGCCGTAGTCTCGCGCCGCAGCCTCCGCGCCGATATAGCCCCGCGCGAGATCTCGAATGACCGCCTCGCGCGACCGCTCCGCCGGATCGCCGTAACCTGCACCACCGGGGAAGGCCATCTGAACGCGCCGCCCGTGTGGCACGAATTGCTTGCCTTTGCCCTGCATCGGTGTGCCGTCATCTTGCGCAATCGTAGTGCGCGCACCATCCGCGCCGCCGCGCCGTCCCCGGGCCGGATGCTCGCCCCGGTCGAACATGGCCTGAATGTCGAATTCATGCCCCTCCCGCGCGCCGACTTCCATATATTGGCCCAAGCCTCCGCGCATCTTTCCTGCACCGCCGCTATCCGGGCGCAGCTCCTTCCGCCAGATGATCACAGGTCCCGCATGTTCCGTGGCCTCAATCGGCATGGTCATAACACCCGAGGGGAAGGCGGTTGCATTCATCCCGTCGAGGTCTGGCCGCGCCCCCGACCCGCCGGAGTTAAACGTCAAAACCTCGGAGCGTCGGGCATCCGGCGGGGCAGGGGCGTCTGTGCGCGGCCGCAGCGACACCTGGAAGTTGCACAAACAGCCCGCTCCTTCCGCTGGCACCAAACCCGGCACGATCTTGTCAAAGGCGTCAAACACTGCATCCGGGACGAAATGCCCGACGATATGGCGCAAGGCAACAGGCGCCGGGTGTAGCGCATTTACGATTGTGCCTTCCGGGGCTGTGACCTCAAACGGTGCAAGCGAAGCCGCATTGTTCGGGATCTCCGGCGCGATGGCGACTTTCAGGGCGTAGCAGGCATAGGCCTTGGTGTAGACCATCGGGCAGTTGATGCCCTTCTTGTCGACGCCGCTGGTGCCTGCGAAATCCGTGAGGATCCTGTCCTGTTCGACGCTCACTTTTACCTTCAGCGCGATCGGCGTGTCGAACCCGTCCATCGTCATCGACCCCTCCGCCGAGGTGCGAGGCAGCGCGTTGATCGCCTCCAGCGTCGCGCGTCGTGAGTTGTCGAGGATAAAGGCCGCGATCCCGTCCAAATCGTCGAGCCCGAACTCTTCCATCATATCGACCAGCCGCCGGTGGCCGATCTCGTTACACGTCGCCAGCGCGTAGATGTCGCCAATCAACTGATCCGGCTCCCGCACGTTGCCGCGAATGATGCGCGTCAGTGTCTCGTCCACCTCACCACCATCTGCGAATTTCATGATCGGGATATAGAGCCCTTCCTCATAAACGCTCTGCGCATCCGCTCCAAACCCGCGCCCGCCGATGTCGACGATATGCGCAGTGCAGGCGAAGAACCCGACCAGCTTGCCTTGGTAGAAGGACGGTGTGACCATGGTGATGTCATGCAAATGGCCCGTGCCTTCCCACGGGTCGTTCGTGATGTAAACATCGCCCTCGAACATGTTCTGCCGCCCGATCCGGCGGATGAAATGCGCCACCGCATCGGCCATGGCATTTACATGGCCCGGCGTGCCGGTCACGGCCTGGGCCAGCATCTGCCCCTCGCGGTCATAGACTCCAGCCGACAGGTCCCCGGCCTCGCGGACAGAGGTCGAAAAGGCCGTACGCACCAGCGCCTGTGCCTGTTCTTCGACAACCGAGATCAGGCGGTTCCACATGATCTGATAGGCAACACTAGATTGGGTCATGCGGCACCTCCGGCATGGGCGGGTTTCGTCATCACGTCGATGCAGCCATCGCTTTTGCACATCGCATCGCGGCTGGAGGGGACAATGATGGTCGTCTCATCCTCGACAATCACAGCGGGGCCTTGCGCGATTTGGCCGGTTTGGAAGCCACCACGCCCCACAATCTGTGCATCCGTGAACGCCGCCTTGGCCGGATCAAACAGACGGCGTGTACCACTGGTAACTGCTGTGCCGATCACGTCCGTCTGTTGTATGGTATCCGGCGCAATCGGCGGCGTCGTGGCGTTCACGGCCCAAACCGTGATCTCGATATCCATGCCTTTCACGGTCCGCGCAAACAGCTTGGTATATTCCTCCTCGAACCGCCGCTGGAATGTCTCTGCGTCCGGGGCCATCGCCTGCGCCTCGGACAACGGGATCGGAATTTCCCAGCCCTGCCCAGAATAGCGCATATAAACCTTGAACTCCAAGAGGATCGGGCTCTCGGCATCGCAGCTGCGCACGAAACCAGTCGCCTCCTGCTGCAGTTCCGCCAAAAGCATCCGGATCACCTCCGCATCGAAATCCGCCAGCCGCATATAGACGGACCGATTGGCCTCAAAACTGAACGGCGCACGCAGGAAGCCAATGGCACTGCCCACCCCAGCCCCCGGCGGGACCAGGCACCGCTCAATCCCCAATTTCTCGCACAACCGCCCGGCATGCAGCGGCGCCGCGCCGCCAAAGGCGATCATTGTATATTCACTCAGGTCCTCACCGTTCTCGACGGCATGAACCCTTGCGGCATTGGCCATATTCTCATCTACCACCTCAGCCACACCAAAGGCCGCTTCCTCGGCATCCATGTCTAACACTTCCGCGAAGACGCCCGTCAGCGCGGAGGAGGAGGCGTCCGGCGACAGCCGGATCGACCCGCCCGCGAAATTCTCGGGGTCCAGCTTGCCCAGAACCAGATCGGCATCCGTCACCGCCGGGCGTTCTCCGCCCCGCCCGTAACAGGCCGGCCCCGGCTCAGACCCCGCACTTTCGGGGCCCACCCGGATCTGGCGCATCGCGTCCACATGGGCCAGTGATCCGCCGCCCGCGCCGATCTCCACCATGTCGATCACCGGGATCGAAATCGGCATGCCCGACCCCTTCTTGAAGCGATAGGTCCGCGCCACTTCAAACACGCGGCTGGTCTTCGGCGTCTGATCCTTGATCAGGCAAATCTTCGCCGTGGTCCCGCCCATGTCGAAGCTGAGCACCTTGTCCAACCCATGGCGCGCCGCGATATGTGCGGCAAACACCGCGCCTCCAGCGGGTCCGGATTCCACCAGCCGCACCGGAAACTCCGCCGCATCCGCGATCGAGATGATCCCACCGCCCGAATGCATCAGAAACACTTGGCAGGCAGCGCCCTCGTCGCGTAGCCGCCCCTCAAGCCGCCCCAGATAGGACGCCATCAGCGGCTTGATATAGGCGTTGGCGACCACGGTATTGAACCGCTCATATTCCCGCATCTGGGGCGAGACCTCGGATGAGATGGAGACGGAAACCTCCGGCAAACGCTCTGCCAGCACCTCCCGCACCAAGCGCTCATGGTTCGGGTTAAGGTAGGAATGGATCAGGCCCACCGCCACGCTCTCAAAGCCACCGTCCGCGATGCGCTCGACTACGTTTTCGACGGCCTCGCGCTCCAGACCAACCAAAACGTTCCCCGTCGCATCAACACGCCCCGGCACCGTGAACCGACGCTCCCGGGGCAGTAGCGGCTCTGGCAAAGTGAGGTTCAGGTCGTATTGCTCAAATCGCGATTCCGTCCGCATTTCGATCACATCACGGAAGCCCTCTGTCGTGATCAAGGCGGTCTTTGCGCCGCGCCGCTCGATCAGTGCATTGGTGGCAAGCGTCGTGCCATGGATGATCTGACCGATCTCATCCGGTGCAATCCCGGCCTTCGTGCAGACCTGCTTCATTCCGTCGATGATTGCGTCTTCCGGTGCGGCATATGTCGTCAGCACTTTGGTAGAATGCAGGCCGCTGGCCGTTTCCAGGACCACGTCCGTGAACGTCCCACCGATGTCAACGCCAAGCCGGTTTACGGTCTTTGCCATGAAGGCCCCCAGTGCTTTCTCGAATATCTCGGTTAAAGCGCAAATCGGGATTCGCGCAAAATTCATTTTTTGCGCTGGATTGATAAAGAAACTTTATTCTAAATCGGTCGCGGCCTGATCCGCCGCCATCCGGGCGGCTCTTTTAACGAACCTCGCCGAAGTATTGGCATCATAAAGCGCCGCGAACCGCAGGCTGTCGGGCACCCATAGACCCTCCGCTGCGCGCAAGTGCTCCAAGCCGGCAGAAAGGCGCTTGGGCAACAACGCAATCCCCATCCCGTCTGCCGCCATTTGCAGGGTCGAGGTAAGACTGCTCGAATGCGTTATGCGGGCAGGGTCAAGTCCGTTGGCCGTCAGGTGCGCGCGCAGCGCCTGGCTTGCACCGGTCGACTTGCCATGGGTCAGAATGCCAATTTCGAATAGGTCTTTCAGGTCCGGGTTTGGATCCAAACTCCCGACAAGGTCGGCATCCCCGACCCAACCATAGGCATAATCCGCCAAGTCAACGCTATCTACCGGCCCTCCTCTAAAGGGACCATTGGCGAGGATCAGGTCAAGCTGACCCTCGCTCAGCATACGTTCCAGTTCCGAGGATAGATCGACCGTCAACTCGACCCGCACAGCAGGATAGGCGGCTTTGAGCGTGCGGAGGAAGTCATGCAACCAAGTCGCCGCAATCAACTCCCCCACACCTAGACGCAGGCGATCTTCTACAAGATCATGGCGACCTGCCGTCTCCAACAGCCGCTCCCCTGCGCGTAGAACATCACGGGCCACCGACAGGACTTCGCGCCCAGGCTCCGTGAAGCGGACCGAACCGGCATCTCGGTGCATAAGCTTCACACCAAGAGCCTCTTCAAGGGTTGAGATGCGCACAGACACATTGGGTTGT